>NZ_AP017928.1:4757500-5092500 GCF_003584645.1 Methylocaldum marinum | reverse complement strand
TCGGGTAGCCGGCTTCCCCTGCTGTCAGCTTCTGCTCTTCCAGATCTTCGGGAATCAAACCCTGCTTAAAGCGAGCCTCAAAATTTTCCAAAGCACGCTTGGCCGAAGTCGACCCATGAAACCTAGCCACGATTTCTTGCGCGAATTTGACTTTGTAATCGCGCGGATTAGCCCCTTCACTGCAGCGCCGCTTCCAAGTGTCGATCTCAGATAATGCAGTAAAACTCAGCAACTCCATATAGCGCCACATCAAATCGTCCGATATCGACATCAACTTTCCGAACATTTCGTCAGATGGCTCGGCAATTCCGACATAGTTGCCCAGCGACTTCGACATTTTCTGCACGCCGTCCAAGCCCTCCAGGATAGGCATTGTGATAACGACTTGAGGTTTCAGCCCGAACGCCTCCTGCAACTGGCGTCCGACTAACAGATTGAATTTTTGGTCCGTCCCACCCAATTCGACATCAGCCTTCATAGCTACAGAATCGTATCCCTGGATGAGGGGATAGAGAAATTCATGGATTGCTATCGGCTGTCCGCTCTTATATCTATTGCTGAAGTCATCCCTCTCCAGCATTCGGGCGACAGTGTGTTTAGCAGCCAACTGAATCAACTCCGCCGACGTCATGGCGTTCATCCAACTGGAATTGAACATGACCAAAGTCTTTTCCGGGTGCAGAATTTTGTAGATCTGCTCCTCGTACGTCCGAGCATTCTCGATGACCTGGTCGCGTGTCAAAGGTTTCCGGGTAGCATTTTTTCCGGTCGGATCACCGATCATTCCGGTAAAGTCGCCAATTAGGAATATCGCCTCGTGCCCAAGATCCTGAAACTGCTTTAATTTGTTCAATAGGACAGTGTGCCCGAGATGCAGGTCCGGTGCCGTTGGATCAAAACCGGCTTTTATGCGCAAAGGGCGACCTTCGCCCAATTTTTTGATTAGTTCATCTTCTCTGATGATTTCCGCCGCGCCTCGTCCAATCAATGCCAGTGGTTCGTCGACAGACATAGAAGAATCCTATAGGTCGTTTCGAATAAAAGAAAATCGGAAATTGTATAGCCGGGGCAGACTCACGTCGCCTCAAATCGGTTACAACGAAGAAAAGGCCAGACCGGCGGTGTCTGCTCATTTGCTCGAATTGCGCCCGCCGTTCATGATATCTCCATTATTTTCCATTACACTTGTCGCTATGTGAGTCGTTCTTTTCCGGCGTTAACGCCACCGCGCAAGCTTAATCAATCGCGGGAATACACTGGACCTTCGCCAGCAGGTAGATCGATAACTTTGACCCGACCGATTCTCTACCTTGCCTCATGACGTATATACGCTGCCTTGCCCGTTATTTCCTCATCCCCGTCCTGTTGACGCTCTTGGTTTTGATCGCGCTTACGATCGAAACCAAGCCTTTAGTGCCGCAGAGTCAAGATCCCTCACACCAGTATCTGGCCAGAACTCGGCAATTGCTCAGCACATCGTTTCAATTCACTCAGACCGACAACCCAGAACGATTGATCATTCTGACCGGCAGCGATTTAACTTCTGCAGCCAATTTCGCATTTCTCCAGAAAAAATTGGAAGGTCATGCCATCTGCACAATTCAAAAAAAACGACTAAAACTCGCTGCGACAGTTCGGTTACCTGTGGATTCGATTCCACTCTTTCTCAATTTCAGGATTATCGCCGATGATTCCGTGCCACAGGCAGTCATCAAACAGGTCAAGCTTGGAAAGCTGGCCATGCCCAGAGTGGTGGTTAAATGGCTATTGCGTAGTTTTTTAAATTTCACGCCACTGTTTCGATACAGTCAAATCGGCGACCAACTCGTGCGAACGATACGGATCGTCAACGGGCAACTTCAGGTGGCTATCAACTGGAACCGCGACGCCCTGAGCGAGGCAAAGGGCTTGATTACCGACCTGACGGATAAAGAGAGATTACTAATCTACAATGACAAACTTGCCGAGATCATCAATCAGTCTCGACTGAAGCGGTTCATTCGGCTTGGCCCTTTGATACAGCAACTGTTCGACCTTGCGAAAAGCAGATCCGAAAGCAACGGAGACCCGGTCGCAGAAAATCGTGCTCTCATTTTGGTTTTAAGCTCATACGTCAACGGCAAAAACATTGGGCAGTGGCTTCCGACAAACCGTCAGCCGGCAATTCCGCCTCGGCGCGAGGTACTTCTTAATCGTCGCACTGATACAGCCCAGCATTTCATGGCATCAGCCGCCTTGGCGATGTCTGGCCACAGTACCTTAGCGAAAATGATCGGCCTCGCGAAAGAGATGAACGACACTCACAGCGGCAGCGGGTTCAGTTTCATCGACTTGGCCGCCGATCATGCCGGAACGCTTTTCGGCAAAACCGCAGTGCACTCGGAGGACAAGGCACGTAAAGTACAAAACCTTCTGAGCCAAAGTGCGGACGAATCCTTGTATATGCCGGATATTACGGACCTTCCGGAAAACTTGAGTCCGGTTGATTTCGCACGGCGTTTCCAGAACATCCAAAGTCTGGAATTCAACGCTTTGAAACAAAAAATCGAAGAGCGGATTCGGGCATGCACACTCTATGTTCCGTAAATGTCGCTTAGAAGACGGACTGGCGAGAGAAGCGTTCCCGGACTAGTGGAATACTCGGCAGAAGATTGGAAACCCAGATCGTGGCGGCCGATGCCGAGGCTCAGGAATCCCGGATCGGACTTCCGGAATGTCCGGTTCGCACGGTCGGAGTGAGGCACCACGAGCGTTAGCCCACCTCGACCAGGATACCTCGCAGACGCGCCCGCAAGGTGACGCCCGGAACTGGAAGAAGCCTGCGGGCGTTGGTGGCAGGAGGCAACTTTAGCCGGGCCCGAGAACTTTCAGCAAGTTCCGCTAGGTTGACGCTTCGCACCTTGAACTACGCGAGGAGAAATTGGCCGGACAATGAAAAAGGCCCGCAGGACAACTTGCCTACAAGCCTTTATCTTACCAAGTGGGCCCTCAAGGACTTGAACCTTGGACCAAGGGACTATGAGTCACAAAAAATGGGGGTTCACGCCGGTTCATGACATTTCAGAAATAACCTCAAGTAATTGATGTATAAGCTTTCTGACGTTAATCTAAGTCCCTTGATGTCCCACTTAGTTTCAAAACAAACGGAGACCAAAACGGGGACTAGATTATGGCCGAGCGATTTCCCGAAAGGTCGATCCGAAACCTTCAACCGAAGGCGGAAACCTACAAACTGACCGAACCCGGAAACCGAGACGAAGGCCGGTTGCTGGTCAAGGTTTTAATGTCGACGATACCCTAAACAATTTAACTGTCTCATTTGAGTGGTTATCGATCGGCTTTTGAGGAACGCAGATGATTTTTTATTCGGCCAGTACAAACGGGTTTTATGATTCATCAATCAATCCAAATATACCGAGCGATGCGCGACAGATTGCTTCTGAGCGACACGCCGAACTGTTGGCTGGCCAATCGGCAGGAAAACGGATTGTAGCGGATGATAACGGCGATCCGATCGCTGTTGATCCACCTCCGCCGTCGCTTGACCAAGTTAAAGCGCGCAAAAAACACGTGATGGAAAAGGCCTGTAGCGCTGCAATCGAGGCTGGCATCGTGTGCAATGGCCTTGGCTCTGACCACACCTATCCCACCCGGCTAATCGATCAGCAAAATATGACTGGTCAATACGTCACCGCACAAACCTACGGTACCGCAAAGGCGCCCTACAAATTTTGGTGTGCCGATGGCGAGGGCACCTGGGCACGGCGTGAGCACTCCGCCGAACAGATCATCACGGTCGGCGATGCTGTCATCGCTCATGTGCGTGCCACGCACGACCACTACGAGGATAAGCTGGCCGAGATCGGCAACGCTACGACGGCCGAGGAGGTCGAAGCAATCGTCTGGTAGCGCTTGCCGATCCCGGGCCCCATTGGACATGAAAGGGGGCAATTAGTGACGTTTTAAGCCGCGTTTATCGCGTTCTAAAAGGGCATCAAAAAGGGGCATTGTCGGCCTCTTTTTTACGCATTCGTCAGTCTCAAATTATGCGACGCTGAGAATCAAATTATGTGACGCGTTACATCGACTTAGGAACAAAAAAGGCTTACCAGAAAACCATAGTAAGCCTTTGTTTTACTTGGTGGGCCCTCAAGGACTTGAACCTTGGACCAAGGGATTATGAGTCCCCTGCTCTAACCAACTGAGCTAAGGGCCCGTGAACTGATTGCTAATCCATATCGAGGAAACTACGCAGTTGCTCGGAGCGAGAAGGGTGACGGAGTTTCCGCAAAGCCTTGGCTTCAATTTGGCGAATTCGTTCGCGAGTCACGTCGAACTGTTTGCCAACTTCCTCTAACGTGTGGTCGGTATTCATATCAATTCCAAAACGCATCCGCAAGACTTTCGCTTCTCTGGCAGTCAATCCAGCCAACACTTGCTGGGTAGTTTCGCGCAAGCTTGCAACGGTTGCGTGCTCGATTGGAGACATCACCCGAGAATCCTCGATGAAATCTCCCAAGTGAGAGTCCTCATCGTCACCGATAGGGGTTTCCATGGAAATAGGTTCTTTGGCGATTTTCAGAACCTTGCGAACCTTGTCTTCGGGCATGTCCATACGCACCGCCAACTCTTCCGGCGTCGCTTCCCGACCCATTTCCTGTAACATTTGCCGGGAAATGCGGTTCAATTTATTGATCGTTTCGATCATATGCACCGGAATTCGGATCGTTCGTGCCTGATCGGCAATCGAACGGGTGATCGCCTGCCGAATCCACCAGGTTGCATAAGTCGAAAACTTGTAACCGCGCCGATATTCGAATTTGTCGACAGCCTTCATCAGGCCGATATTTCCTTCCTGAATCAAATCCAGGAACTGCAATCCTCGATTAGTATATTTCTTGGCAATGGAGATCACCAAACGCAAATTCGCCTCAATCATCTCCTTTTTGGCGAGACGCGCCTGGTTTTCGCCGATTGAAACACGCCGATTGATTTCTTTTATGTCAGAGATTGACAGCTGGTTTTCTTTTTCTATCTGCGACAATTTGCTTTGCGCCCGCTTCACGTCCTCGGCGTAAGGCGTCAATGCGGCGCCATAGCTAGACTCCATCAGCGCTTGAAACCAATCGAATTTGGTTTCATTGCCGGCGAAAGAGGCGATGAATTCTCCCCGCGGCATTCTTGCCTTCACAACACAAACATCCTGAATGACCCGCTCCTGCTCACGAATCCTTTCAACCGTGCCATGCAGTAGATCAGTCAGTTCCTTGAAAAATTGGGGTGTTTTTTTGAACTCCATGAAACGCTCGGCAAGAGTGTCAAATGCTTTTTGCGTGCGCTCATGGTGATAGCCGTACTTGTGATGCGCGTTTACAGCCGCTTTATGCTGTTTGCTAAAAAGCTCGAGTTTTTCTCGTACAAGTTCAGGATCAGGTCCGGTTTCGGTATCGTCGAGGATATCGGAATCTGCTTCCTCGTCCAGCAAAACGTCTTCCGATTGGGCAGCAGGATCAAAAAAGTCGGATATCAGATCCGATAACCGAGCCTCGCCTTTGTCGACGCCATCGAAGGCTTTAATAAAATGATCCATAGCAGCCGGAAAACGCACCAATTCGTTCGCCGCTTCGTTTAACCCCTCTTCGATGCGCTTGGCGATACTCAGCTCGCCTTCGCGGGTCAGCAACTCGACCGTCCCCATTTCACGCATATACATGCGTACAGGATCCGTGGTTCTACCCAGCTCTGCATCGACGGAGGAAGCCAATGCCGCTGCAACTTCCGCTGCTTCATCCTCATCTTCGTCGGTTACAACTGTCGGTTCCGGGATTAAATCCGAATCCGGCACATCCTCATGCACCTCAATTCCCATATCATTGATCATGCAGATGATGTCTTCCATCTGCTCGGGATCGACGATATCACTGGGCAAATGGTCGTTCACCTCCGAAAACGTGAGGTACCCCTGCATTTTACCCTTGGCGATAAGCTCTTTAAGCTGAGATTGCTGTTGTTCCAGATTCATCAACTGACCCGCGACTGCTGTATGCCCGCAAAACAATACAGTATATTAAAGTTTGAGAAAACAGGAAACGTAAAACGCTGTTCTCATACGCTCATGAGCACTCGCATTTCCTCCCGCTCTTCCGAACTGAGCTGTGTTTCTTTCGATTTCTTAATGAGCGCTTCCAGCCGTTCCCGCTTGAGCTGCCGTTCGAAACGCATTAAAGCATCAGAAAACTCAGCTCGTATACCGTCCTGAGGCAGCAAAGTGTCCCATTGCATGAGGTTGGAAATAAATTTTTCTTCGGGAGCACCGCGAAAATGCTCTAGGATGCCGCCGATTGTAAGACCCGGATTTTCATCTAGCAGCCGGAGCACTTTTTCGATTAAATACCCGTTCTTATTTGCTAAACACAGTCTTTCGCGCAGCCCCCCCCCAACCATGGTCGCGAGCTCCGGATTCTGCACCAGAAGAGCCAAAACCATTCGCGACGCAGAGGGCTGCATTCGACTATTCCGCGGCGCTCCCCCCAACTGCGGTGCACCTACAATCTTAGCCGCTTTACCGGATGGTTCGACTGCCCCATACCCAGCAAGTTCCACCAGGCGCGTCTCGATCATCTCGCGAAAAACACCGGCTGGCAGTTTATTTATCAATGGTTTGGCATTATTAACCAAGGACGCGCGCCCCTCTAAGGCGCCTAAATCGAGTCGATGCGTCAAACATCGGAAGAAATAATCGGAAAACGGCAGCGCCGTGTCGAGACGGTTTACAAAAGAGACCGCACCCTCAGCTCGGACTAAAGAATCGGGATCGTGTCCGTCCGGCAGAATGAAAAACCGTATTTGCCGTCCGTCCCGCAGGTGCGAAAGACTGGCATGAAGCGCCTTCCAGGCAGCCTTCTGCCCGGCAGAATCTCCATCGAAACAAAAAACCACTTCATCTGTATAACGGAACAGCAACTCGACATGATCGGCGGAAGTTGCGGTTCCAAGTGTTGCAACCGCATTGAAGATCCCGTTCTGTGCCAAGGCGATCACATCCATATAGCCCTCGACCACCAAGATCCGCTCCGGCCTCGGAGACTGCTTAAGCAACTCGTAGATTCCATATACTTCCTTGTGCTTCTTAAAAACTAGGGTCTCCGGCGAATTGAGATATTTCGGCGTTTCAGCGCCCATCACCCGCCCCCCGAAACCTACCACCCTCCCGCGGCGATCCCGAATGGGAAAGATAATGCGATCTCTAAATCTGTCATAAGCCTTTTCGCCTTTAACGATCATGAGACCGGCCGCCTCCAGCAGCTCCGGCGAAAACTCCGATGTCAAATTTTGCCACCCCGGAGGCGCATAACCCAAGCGAAATTGTTGAGCGACCTCACCGGTAACGCCTCGTCCTCTCAAATAAGCGACCGCCCGAGACGCTTCCGGATGGATTCTAAACTGGTTTGCATAGAACCGCGAGACAGCCTCCTGTAGTGCGTATATAGCCTTCGCCAAATTAGAATCCGGATCTACCGCTGTGCTTTGAGCATCCTCCGGAATTTTCAGCCCAGCCGACGCCGCGAGACTCTCCACGGCTTCGACAAAACTCAAATGATCATAACCCATCAAAAAATCGATGGCGTTACCGTGGGCGCCGCACCCGAAGCAATGATAAAACTGCTTGACCCGGCTTACGGTAAAACTAGGTGTCTTTTCACTGTGAAAAGGACAACGAGCGGTAAAATTATTGCCGACTTGCTTAAGAGGTACGCGCGCATCGATCAGTTCGACCAGATCGATACGTGCGATCAATTCCTGAATGAATTGACGGGGGATCTTGCCGGCCATCGTTTATACCGGCAGCTTAGTTCACGCTACACCGTTCCTAAAAACCAAACCGCGATGAAAACCTTTAGCCCGATAACAGGCTCTTGACCCGCGAACTGACCATGGCCAGATCAGCCCTTCCCTGCATTTTCGGCTTAAGCACAGCCATAACCCTGCCCATGTCCGCAATTCGGGAAGCATCCAATTCCGCCACTGCAGCCCTAATCAGAGACTCCACCTCCTCTTCGCTCAAGGGCTGAGGCAAATAGTCCTGAATTATGCCGAGTTCCGCCTGTTCGGCAGCAACCAGATCATCCCGCCCTGCCGCTTGGAATTGAGCGATGGATTCGCGCCGCTGCTTTACCATCTTATCCAAAACGGAAAGAACTTGAACATCGTCCAGCTGAATGCGCTCGTCCACCTCACGCTGTTTGATGCCAGCCATGATAAGCCGGATGACACCCAGCCGATCCTTTTCCCCGGCTTTCATGGCGGCTTTCATATCCGCCTGGAGACGTTCTTTCAATACGCTCATCAAAAGCAACTATCAGGTTTGCGGACGCCCTTTACGCAAATTCTGCAAGGCAAATCGTTCACGGGAAAGCTTTTTCAGATGCCGCTTCACTGCTGCAGCCGCTTTGCGCTTACGCTCTTCGGTCGGTTTCTCGTAGAATTCGCGTCGCCGCACTTCAGAAAGAATACCGGCCTTCTCGCAGGCACGTTTAAAACGACGGATAGCAATTTCAAAGGGCTCGTTTTCTCTAAGCTTAATCGACGGCATGTAGCTTCCCAAATTTGAAGACCAAAATGACAAAATGCCCACAGCAGGATTATCCTGCCAACTGAAAAGCTTTCATTATACTCACTTGAGAGCACAAGATAAAAGTCAAATTATATGTACGTACTCGGCATCGAAACCTCCTGCGACGAGACGGGCGTGGCGATCTGGCACGCCAACGAGGGTCTGTTAGCCCATCGTCTATACAGCCAGGTAAACACTCACGCGGAGTATGGGGGCGTAGTACCCGAGCTCGCGTCCCGCGATCATATCAAGAAACTGCTGCCGCTAATCCGCCAGGTGATCGCGGATGCCCAAATTTCCAAACGGCAAATCGACGGGATAGCTTACACCTCGGGCCCGGGGCTGATCGGTGCCCTGCTGGTAGGCGCTTCCGTTGCCCGCAGCCTGGCATGGACCTGGGGCATTCCCTCCATAGGCATCCATCATATGGAAGGCCATTTACTTGCCCCTTTGATGGAATCCGATCGGCCCGAATTTCCATTCGTTGCGCTCCTCGTTTCCGGCGGACACACCCAACTCATAGAGGTAGAAGGAATTGGCATGTACCGCATCCTGGGAGAATCCCTGGACGACGCTGCCGGCGAAGCCTTTGACAAAACAGCCAAAATGCTCGATCTCGGTTATCCCGGCGGACCAGCGATCGCAAAACTGGCAGACGAAGGCACCCCGCATCAATTCGAATTTCCGCGACCGATGACCGATCGCCCAGGTCTCGACTTCAGCTTCAGCGGCCTTAAAACGCATACATTGCAGACTTTCGCTTCCACTGCAAAAACTCGCCAGGATAAGGCGGACATTGCTATGGAATTTCAAAACGCAGTGGTCGACACACTGGTTATAAAATGTCGACGAGCACTCACGGAAACGCGGCTAACCCGACTGGTCGTCGCCGGCGGGGTCAGCGCCAACCGATCCATGCGCGAGAAGCTTCAGCACATGGCTCGGGAGGAAAACTGCCGGGTTTATTTTCCGCGTCTCGAGTTCTGCGGCGATAACGGCGCCATGATCGCGTTTACCGGCTGTCAAAGACTACTCGCAGGTCAAGCGGAGCCGCCCGAAATCAAGGCCCTTCCACGGTGGCCAATAAGCGCTTTAAGACCACTCGCGCCACCGCAAGCATCGACAGCCTAAATTAAGTAGAAGCGCTGAAATCTTACGCCTTGCGCCCAATCCGCGCCTCCTGCCCTTGAAGCAAACGCTCGATGTTTCCCCGATGGCGCCAAATCAAAAACAAGGACATAACAATCGAGGCTCCGACCAGCATTTCGGAATCGGTAAAGAACCAAACATAGAAAGGTGCCAGCACGGATGCGACCAAAGCCGCAAGCGAAGAAATGCGCGAGACGAAAGCAACAGCGATCCATGTCAATAAAGTCGCCACCCCTACCATCCACGAAAATCCGGAGAGCACGCCCAAAGCAGTGGCTACGCCTTTACCTCCTTTGAAATTAAAAAACACCGGATAAAGATGCCCGAAAAATGCGGCCAACCCAACCAGAGCCACGACCGACACGTCGGTGTCGAGAAGCTTGGCCATCATGAGCGGAACCACCCCCTTTGCGACATCTCCTAACAAGGTTATCGCGGCTGCTTTTTTACCCCCCAACCGCAACACATTGGTCGCGCCGGGATTTTTCGAACCCAGCTCGCGCGGATCCGGAAGGCGGAATAATCGGCTTACGATTACCGCGCTGGATAGAGAGCCCAGAAAATATGCCAAAGGCACTAAAGACCACACAGCCATGCACTTAATTATGTATCCAGGTTGCCAGTTTTGTGATTTTTGTGTTACCAATTCGTGAAACAACGAAAACCAGTCGGATTAACGATGGACATTATATTTCTACGCGGCCTCCAGATCGAGACGGTGATCGGCATCTACGATTGGGAGCGAAAAATCAAGCAAACCGTCGTGATCGATTTGGAAATGGGTACCGACATCCGTAAGGCAGCGGCGTCGGATGATATCGAACACACGCTCGACTACAAGGCAGTGTCCAAGCGGATCATTTCTTTCGTCGAAGAAAGCGACTTTTTTCTCGTAGAAACTCTAGCCGAAAAGATCGCTCAAATCGTTATCCGAGAATTTGACGTTCCCTGGCTCAGACTGACACTGAACAAGAAAGGTGCAATACGCAAAGCCAGCGATGTCGGCATCATTATCGAACGAGGAGATAAAAGGAAATATGGCTGATGTTTTCCTGAGCATCGGCAGCAATATCGAAAGAGAGAAGCATATTCCTTCCGCCCTCAAGGAACTGGAAGAGCGGATGGGCACATTGACTGTTTCCAGCGTTTACGAAAGTGAAGCAGTAGGATTCGAAGGCGCCCGTTTTTACAATTTGGTTGCCGCTTTCTCTACCGAACTTCCCGTATCCGAGGTGGCTAAGACCCTAAGCGAGATCGAAAACCATCACGGACGGACCCGAGATAGCCAAAAATTCTCCTCTCGCACGCTTGATGTCGATTTGATTCTCTACGGCGACGAAGTCCTTCAACAGGGAAAGCTTATGCTCCCGCGCGAGGACATCATTCGGTATGCCTTCGTGCTGGAACCGCTCGCAGAGATCGCACCGAATCGAAAGCATCCCGTGATCGGTGAAAGCTACGCCGATCTATGGGCCAAATTCGACAAAACCGGAGTTAAACAATGGCGGGTCGGCTCGGTTTCAAACATCAGCTGAAGAGACTCCGCCCCCCATCGACGACCAGTATCTGTCCGGTTACGTAAGGTGCATCTTCAACCAGAAACAATACCGCTTTCGCAATATCCGAAGCCTGTCCGGCACGTTTCATGGGAACACGAGCCAGGATTTCGGCATTTCTGATCGGATCGGCAACGTGCTCGGGCCATAGAATGGCTCCCGGAGCAACGCCGTTGACGCGAATATCGGGAGCCAACTCCTTGGCAAGAACGCGGGTCATCCCCGCCAGTCCCGCCTTAGCAAGACTGTAAACGGAATAATCCCCAAGCGGACGATCCGCATAGATGTCGCCGATATTGATGATGCAGCCGTTACGGCCCCGCAAACAGGGAACAGCCGCCTGAGCCAGGAAAAACGGCGCCTTGAGGTTGCTACTCAAAAGGTCGCTCCATTGCTCCTCCGTCACCGTACCCAATGGCGTGGCATAGAAACCGGACGCATTATTCACCAACACGTCCAAACCACCCCAAGCAGCGGCAGCTCGCTGAACCACTTCATTCAGCTTGTGCGTTTCCCGCAAATCGGCCTGTAGCAACTTAACGGAATCCTCGCGCCTGGAATTAAGCTCGTCGGCTAAAGCCTCGGCATCGGCCGCGGACTGATGATAATGCAGCACAATATGGTATCCGGCCGCATGTAGCCGACGCGCGATTTCCGCACCGATGCGGCGAGCGGCACCGGTAACGAGCGCAGATTTCATCATACGACTCCTCGCGATTCCAACAGCCTCTACGCGAAATTGCTCTCGAATTGCGCGAACCACTGCCCCGCGCCCAGCGGCGATGCCGGATCGTAATACAAGGACAGCAGTTTCAGATGCCCAAATGGCCCTAATTCAGGCCCCGGCAACAAGGTACGGAAAGCCTCACCCCCCATCAATTGATGGGTAATGGTTTGGAACAGCCGACCCAAACGGCCCTCGCGCACCATCGTATCCAACATGTGGGGGCCGGCGATGAGATAAATGCTGCGGTAGCCTAGCTCGCCCAACTTGCGGGTCAGCACGTCACCTTCCACCATGCCCCCCTTACCGGCGAGAATCACCTCGTATCCTTGCTCACGCCAGTAAGCCAGTTTCACCGGGTCCGCCCGTTCTCCTGTTGCGATATAACAGGCTTGTCCATGTTCCTTGATAGATGGGGACATCGGAAAATCCAGACTGGCACTCGCCACAACGATCGCCGGCTGAGCGCTCAGCCCTTGCTCTCTGCGCCATAATGCCAGGTCTCGAGTGTTATCTGTTACACCAATCTGCAGAATGTTTCCGAGACGCTTCTGCTCCACCGAACGCAGATATCCGCCGTGCGTGATCAGACAATCCGCCTGGCACTCCAATTCCAAAAACAGCCGAAAATCATCCGGTGTGGTCAGGCTCTTCGGAAGATAGGTCTGACCGTTCGAATCCTCCAGCGCAATTCGACCGTCCAGACTGGTGAGAAAATTTGCGTAAACGAAGGGCGACTCGGGCGTACCCAGCCGATGCAGGTGCAATTTAAGGTAAAGCCCCTCTAGTTCCATGTATTCAAAAGGCGGCGGATACAAGCGAAAGATTTTCTTCGTCATTCGAAAATTCGTACCGGTTTACGGAAGCTCGGCAACGAGCATGAATCGATTTTCTCATGTTCAGTGCAATACAGCCGAAATTTCCTTCGGCTGAAGCCCGCAAGAACGAGAAAGTTCATAGTCCGGACCGCACCCCGGCCCATGCCGCGCGGAAACATCCGGTCACCACCGGATCCCGTCATTCTGAGCAGTGCGTCTTCGCCCCCGATTAAAGCTGGCCGAGGAGGACTGATATGCTAAAATGCCGTGTCAATCACCACAGCCATTTTTCATTCAAGCCGGCACTTCGCGGCTTTTGCTTTTTGCAGGGGCGCTCGATCTACCGCTGAGGCCTGGGCGGTAATTACAACTTCCACCGGTCCGGTTCGACCAAGAGGTTTTTAGCTTTAGCTTGGGAAGGAAAAAACACACATGAAAATAGATATTTTTTTGGCGAAGACGTTCAAGTTCGTCGTATTCGTTTTGTTTACCTTCATGACGCTCGTCTACTTCGGCGTCATGCTGCTGTTGCCGTTAGACATACTGACTCAGATCATTCGCATTTTCCACGGCATCGGGTTGCCAACTGTCCTCGCCGCCGGACTGGGTATCTCGGCCGTGGGTTACATCGGATACCTCATCTCGCGCATGCCGGAACTTTACAAACTACTGGTCGATATCGGCGTACAATTGATTTCTTTCGGATACAGCCAGATTCAGCGCTTCGATCCGATAATCAATTCGGGAAAGCAGACCGAAGCAGGTCCTGCCTAACCCCTCCGGACCGAATCTTTCCGCCATGTGCGACTTAGGAACGCTGGTCCGGAAACCAGAACCGGCAAAAACCCCGCAATGCGGGGTTTTTCATTTGCGCCTCTCGATGTTGTATTCTATGCGGCCGCCCGCCCTGCATCTCATTACACCATCGACCCGCTTCTACCCTTATGTCTCGATACGACAAAGATACTTTGCTCTCTGACTGGCGGCGACGCGCACTGACTTTCGATCAGGAAATCGGAAACGCCGTAATCGGCCTCGATCATGCCATCCATCAGATTACTCTAGCGATTTTCTCCCGCGGCCACATCATGCTGGAAGGCGATGTCGGTGTCGGCAAAACCACCTTGTTGCGAGCAGTTGCACGTGGACTGGGAGGAGCTTATGAGCGAATCGAGGGAACGATCGACCTGATGCCCAACGATCTTATCTACCATACCTATATTAATGAACTCGGCAAGCCGCAGGTCGATCCGGGTCCCATCCTCAAAAACGGCGAGCAACTATCGGTTTTTTTCTTCAACGAGGTCAACCGAGCACGTCCTCAGGTACATTCATTGCTTTTGCGGGTTATGGCAGAGCGCAGCATAACCGCGTTCAACCGGGAGTATTTCTTCCCGCACCTCCTGGTGTTCGCCGATCGTAACCGGGTCGAGAAGGAGGAGACCTTCGAGATTCCCTCGGCGGCTCGCGACCGTTTCCTGATGGAACTGCATATCGAAACGCCGCACGATCCGGCCATGCAACGTGCATTGATGTTCGATCCGAGATTTCACGATACCGACCGGCTGATCGAAGGCGTTCAGCCGAGTGTTCTGCCCTATAGCGACATCGCAGATATCGCGCGCGTCATTCAAGCCGAGATCAAAGCCAGCGACACACTTCAACAATACGCGCTCGACCTCTGGCAGGCGACTCGTAAGCCGCAGGATTACGACATCAAGATAGACGGCGTGGACATGCGGCAATTGATCCTGGCCGGCGCCAGTTCCAGGGGGATGAGCATGATGATGCGGGCGGCTCGCGTTTCGGCCTGGCTGAACGACCGAACCAGCTTGATTCCCGAGGACATCCGGCAGGTCTTCGTGGATACCACCGCGCACCGAGTTTTCTTCAATCCGATTTATGAACTCCGCCGCAGCACTCTGGTCGGTGAACTCATGAACGGTATTCTGCAACGCGTCGCGGCGCCTTGATCCACGAGTTCCACTATCAAGTCAACTGGCGCTCATCCGGCGTCCATCCCGGCCACCATCGCAGCGCACAGCACGGCGGCGGCTACGAATTCGCCGGCCACGCACCCTTGACGGCCAGTCCGGACCCGCGAAATCTGGACGTGCGGGCCACGCTGCACGACACTTTCGGCCAACTAATGGTTCGAACGTTTCGCCAAAGGAGTTCAATTCCCGTTTACCTGGTCGCCGATCTTTCGGCATCCATGGGTTTTCGCGGAACGAGATCGAAGATCGAACTTTTGGCCGAGTTTACCGCATCGGCGGCATATAGCGCCTATCGCACCGGCGATTTCTTCGGCTTTTTCGGCTGCGACGACGCGGTACGCCGCGACCTATTCCTTCCGCTCCGCTGGCACAAGGGCGCCGCGCCGGAGCTATTGGACGGCCTTAAGAACTTCCAACCCCAAGGCAGCTCTTCCGACGGGCTGCAAGAAGTGGTACCGCATTTGGGGAGACAGAAAGCATTGGTATTCCTCGTTTCGGACTTTCATTTCTCTTTGGAACGTCTCGATCTGCTACTTCAAGGTCTGACCCCGCATGATGTCGTCCCTGTCGTTTTATGGGACAGCGCCGAATACGTTCGACTGCCGTTCTGGGGCCTCATAAATTTTGAGGACCCTGAAACCCGTAGCCGAAAGCGATTTTTCATGCGTCCCACGCTGCGCCAAAAAATCCGGGCGTCGTTTGCAAAACGGCGCGACGATCTGGAACGGATCTGCACGCTTTATGGTAGACGGCCTTTTTTTCTGATCGACCGTTTCGATCCCGACGCATTGACCGGTTATTTTTATCTAACCTGAACGATGTACCCGCAACTCTCCCCGAAATTCGGCCTGGGCTTGGGCTTGGTTTTCCTGGCATTATCCGCCGTAGTCCAAGGGGACGAACCGATCTATCGAATCGAGCCGTCGGCGCAAAGGAACTTCGGTTATGTAATCGGGGATCCTGTTGAATATGAGGTCCTCATCTCCGTTCCCGAAAACCATGCCCTGGAAGCCGAATACCTGCCCAAGCCCGGCACACTCACCGAGTGGCTGGATCTCCGCACCATCAACTGGGCCCGGACTGATTCGAAAGGCACGGCACAATATCGACTCCGACTGACCTATCAGGTGTTCAAGGGCGTAAGGCAACCGGAAAAATTGACCATCCCGGCTCTGACTATACGGTTTCGCGGCCAAACCCCGTTCGAAGTGCAAACCGAACCTTGGCAGATCGTGGTCGCCCCCATCATCCCGCCCGATGTTTCGGACGAAAGCGTCGAACTCAGGGGATTTTCTCATCCCGAGCGACGGTCGCTGGGACCACACCGATTAAGGCTTGCCGCCTATCTCGGCGGAATTCTCATCGCACTTGCGATTCTCGCCTGGCAACACGGCCGATTGCCTTTCTTTAGGACCGCCACCCCGCCGTTCGCGCGCACCTTGCGCGAGCTCAAGAAACTCAGCCGCAAGCGTGACGACGCCGAAGCCTTTCGGAAAGCTGTCAAGCTCCTGCACCGAGCACTGGATGAAACCTACGGTTTTCGTCTATTTGGCGAGGAATTGGAAACCTTCTTGACAATCCGGCCGGCCTTCGCCGAACTTCGAGACGAGCTGAATCATTTCTTCGCACTGTCCCAGCGCGTATTTTTCACCGCTCCCGATGCGCCGATCCCGGCAGATTCTCCGCTTCCCTGGCTGGAAACCTTGTGCCGCAGGTGTGTCGCCGCCGAACGGAGGAATCTTTGAACATCGGCTTCTCGGCCCCCTGGGCACTGCTGCTCGGGCTTGTTGCCTTCCTTCCTTTATTTAGGCGCGGGCAAGCGGCGGCCACATACTCATCTATCTCGATGCTCCCCCGCGATCCGCTGTCGACGGCAGTCGACCGCTTACTTAGGCTCAGCGCTTCCGCAGCGGCGATCGGTCTCAGCCTGGGAATCGCAGGCCCTTATTTCCGCGAACAATGGGTGGACAGAGTCGGGACCGGGGCTCAGATTGTGCTGTTGCTCGATCGAAGCAGCAGCATGAACGAGAACTTTTCGGGCCGTTACATGGGTGGCGGTGCACAGGAGGTCAAGGGCGCCGTAGCCCGAAAAATACTCTCCGAATTCGTTGCCCGACGAGAACACGATCTGTTCGCGATGATTGATTTTTCGGCCGCGCCGATCTACGTCATGCCGTTCACCCAAGATCGGCCGGCGATTCTGGCAGCCATCAATGCCGCCAGCGGCCGCGGACACGGCGCGACGAACATCGCTCCAGGGCTGGCCATGGCACTCGACTTTTACGATGGAAAGCCGTTCACCGGCTCCCGTATCGTTCTGCTGGTTTCCGATGGAGCAGCCCGCATCGAAGAAGAAACCCGAGACAAACTGCGGCAGTTATTCCGGGAAACGCAGGCGACCCTTTACTGGATCTACCTCCGCAATCCGAGAAGCGGACGCCTTTCGGAGAGGCCGGTGAATCCAGGAGAGAGTACGACTCCGGAATATTTTCTCCATGAGTATTTCCAAAGCTTGGGCGTACCTTATCGGGCCTTCGAGGCGGAAAACCCGGAAGCACTGCAGCGCGCGATCACCGAAGTCGGTCAATTGGAGAATCTCCCGCTGCATTATGTGGAAAAGCTGCCGCGCCGGGACATCTCCGGCTCTTGCTATGCAGTCGCGCTAGTATTTCTGGCGCTGCTGCTGGGCGCCAAGTCCCTAGAGGTAAAATCATGGCCAGCCTGACCGCCCGGTTGATTCGAATTTGGCGCTCCCTCGTCCTGGCCTGGGGGCTTCTCGCGATGCTGCTGACGGGACTCGTTTACGAAGGCTATGCCGTTTTACATCTCTCCCGAGAGAATACTTTGATCTCTCGGCCGGAGCGTATCGAGGTCAACGACAAGACGCCCGTAATTCTGGCCTTTGCCAAGGCCGCTCAATTAGAGCGATCCGGCCAGATCCAAGAGGCCATACGTCTTTATACCGGCATCCTGGGCCAGGGCGACCAGCGGCTCAGGGAGCGAATCCACTACAACCTCGGGACTCTTTATCTTCGGGAGGCCGCCATGCTGTGGAACGCAAAGGGCGTGCTGGAATACGTCCGCGTCAACACCTTGGTTGCGCTGGCCAAGGAACAGCTACACACGGCTCTGCGACTGAATCCGGATAACTGGGATGCCCGCATTAATCTCGAATACGCCCATCGAATCACGCCGCCGGCAAAGGAACGCGAAAAGGCGGATTGGCAAGGGTCGAAATCCAGCGTATTCGCCACCGTGCCCACTATTCCCGGCGGCGCACCATGAGGCTGAGGCCTTCTCTCCATGATTGGCGTGCGGCGACGCTTTTCGTCGCCGCCATGCTTGTCGCCGTGACTTTCGCCGACCCGAAACTCCCACTGCCAGTGCGGGTCTATCGCTATGTGTTCGTCATCGACATCACGCAGAGCATGAATGTCCGCGATTACCATGTCGAAGACATGCCGGCCGAGCGGCTCGAATTCGTCAGGGAATCCGTTCGCCGTGCCGTGCACGATCTGCCTTGCGGCTCGGAAGTCGGACTCGGACTTTTCACTACGCGGAGCGTTCAACTGCTATTCGAACCCATTGAGGTTTGTGAACATCTGCCTGTGATCGACGATGTGCTCGCCCATATCGATTGGCGCATGGCCTGGGCGGCCAACAGCTTTATCGCGCAAGGGGTTTATGCCGCCATTCGCGATATACGAAATCGCGACCCCGGAATTCGGCTGGCATTTTTCACCGACGGGCAGGAAGCTCCGCCGCAAACGGTGCGGCCGATGTTTACCGGGAAACCGGGAGAAGTTTCCGGGTTGATCGTCGGCGTGGGAGGACCTCATCCGACCACTGTCCCGAAATATGACCGCGAAAACCACCTCATTGGTTACTGGGAAAACACCGATATCGCCGAAATGCCGGAATCCAGCACGGCCTACGAATCGGCAGACTCCCCGCCAGGACTACCGCGCGCCGGTTATTATCTATCCTGGCGGGACGAAAACCACCTGCGCGATCTGAGCGCCACAACCGGCCTCGGCTATCATCGCCTGGAGTCTCCGGAAGGTCTCATGAAAGCATTGCTCAGCCCGGAGCATGCCGAACGTCGAACCATCAAGCTCGATATTCGGTGGCTCCTGGGACTCACAGCACTCTTGCTGCTTGCTTTGGTCTACCTGATGGAGAGCGACAAAAGCTCCGAGAGAACTTGAACGATGCCCCTCGGCAAAATTCTCATCTACTTCGGCATAGTTTTGTTCCTGATTGGATTGGTCCTGTCCTATGCACCGGGACTGTTCGGCTGGTTCGGAAAACTTCCGGGCGATATCCGGATCCAGGATGAAAACCGCTACATCTTTATCCCTATCACATCCATGATTATCGTCAGCATCGTGCTGACCCTCCTGATCAATCTATTCTTCCGCCGCTAGGCAATTTCAAGCCGCCTTCTGCCCGTCATCGAAATTTCATTTTTTTCCTCTTGAAAACTTTAAGGCGATCACTATATTGTTAGCAGCCCTCGCTAGCGAGTGCTAACACCACAAGTGTGGGTCAATTTGCGATTCAACCTTCTTTAAGGAGAGAACAGTCATCATGAAAATTCGTCCCTTGCATGACCGTATCGTCGTAAAACGCTGGGAAGAAGAAAAAACGTCGCCTGGCGGAATCGTCATTCCCGATACCGCAAAGGAAAAACCGATAAAAGGTGAAGTGGTTGCTGTAGGAAACGGAAAAGCCCTGGATAACGGTCAAGTGCGCGCACTGGATGTGAAAGTCGGTGACAAGGTTTTGTTCGGCAAATACGCCGGTACTGAAGTCAAAATCGACGGCACCGAATATCTGATGCTGCGCGAAGACGACATCATGGGTGTATTCGAAGCCTAATCCGCGACCTAAACGTTCAGACTGATTTTTGGAGGAATTAACTGATGGCAGCTAAAGAAGTCCGTTTTTCCGATGACGCCCGTCACCGCATGCTCGCCGGCGTTAACGTTCTGGCCGACGCCGTGAAACAGACTCTGGGTCCGAAAGGCCGCAACGTCGTGCTCGAAAAAAGCTTCGGCGCGCCAACCGTCACCAAAGACGGCGTTTCGGTCGCGAAAGAGATCGAGCTGAAAGACAAATTCGAAAACATGGGCGCCCAGATGGTGAAGGAAGTCGCCTCGAAGACTTCCGACGTCGCCGGCGACGGCACCACCACGGCGACCGTCCTCGCTCAAGCCATCGTCCGCGAAGGTTTGAAATCGGTAGCCGCGGGCGCCAACCCGATGGATATCAAACGCGGTATCGACCAAGCCGTCGGCGTGGTGATCGAAGACTTGAAGAAACTTTCCAAGCCTTGCACCGACAGCAAAGCGATTGCCCAAGTCGGTACCATCTCCGCCAACTCCGACGAAAGCATCGGCAAGATCATCGCCGATGCCATGGATAAGGTGGGCAAAGAAGGCGTGATCACCGTCGAGGAAGGTTCCGGCCTGGAAAACGAACTCGACGTCGTTGAAGGCATGCAGTTCGACCGTGGTTACCTCTCGCCCTATTTCATCAATCAGCAGGAAACCATGAGCGTCGAGCTCGAAACCCCTTACATCCTGCTGTACGACAAGAAAATTTCCAACATCCGCGACCTGCTGCCGCTGCTTGAAAAAGTGGCGAAATCCGGCCGTTCGCTGTTGATCGTCGCCGAGGATGTCGAAGGCGAAGCACTGGCCACGCTGGTGGTCAACACCATGCGCGGCATCATCAAGGTTTGCGCCGTCAAGGCGCCGGGCTTCGGCGACCGCCGCAAGGCCATGTTGGAAGACATCGCGATCCTCAGCGGCGGGCGCGTCATTTCCGAAGAGCTGGGCCTGAACCTCGAGAAGGTTGAACTGACCGATCTCGGCAGCGCGAAGAAGGTGCAAGTCAACAAGGAAAACACCACGATCGTCGATGGCGCCGGCAAGCCCGAAGACATCAAGGCACGCGTCGACCAGATTCGCAAGCAGATCGAAGACACCACGTCGGACTACGATCGCGAAAAGCTGCAGGAACGTGTAGCCAAACTGGCGGGTGGCGTTGCCGTAATCAAAGTCGGCGCGGCTACCGAGGTCGAGATGAAGGAAAAGAAAGCCCGTGTGGAAGATGCACTGCACGCGACCCGCGCCGCGGTTGAAGAAGGAATCGTTCCGGGTGGCGGTGTCGCCTTCATCCGCGCGCAGAAATCCCTGAAAGACCTGCAGGCCAAGAACCACGACCAGAACGTCGGGATCGCCATTCTACGCCGTGCGATCGAAGAACCTCTGCGTCAAATCGTCACCAATGCCGGCGAAGAGGCTTCGGTTGTCCTGAGCCGGGTTCAGGATGGCGAAGGCACCTTCGGCTACAACGCTGCTACCGGCGAATATGGCGATATGATCCAACTGGGTATCCTGGACCCGACCAAGGTCACCCGTTCAGCTTTGCAGAACGCTGCGTCCGTGGCCGGCCTGATGCTTACCACCGAAGCCATGGTGGCCGAGCAGCCGAAGAAGGAAAAAGGTGCCGGCATGCCTGGAGCCGGAATGGACGACATGATGTAATCGACCGTTTCTACGCTCGATGAAATTCAGGCCTCGCCGAGCACGGCGGGGCCTATTTTTTTGTCTTATCCATTTTTTCTATATCAAAAGTCGTTTTTAGAATTTTTGGATCGAAATTCCTGTGTTACCTTAATCCCTAAAGTTGTTATTCCAAACACGATATGAGTACCGAATCCTTCGATCTCGATCAGCTCAAAAGCGACTTAGCAGGGAAAAATCCCCGCGTTATTCTCAGGGCGGCACTGACCTGGTTTGACAATATTGCGATCTCGTTCAGCGGCGCCGAGGACGTTATACTGATCGACCTGGCCAGCAGGCTTAAGCCTGGGCTACAAGTCTTCACCTTGGATACCGGCCGTTTACATGCCAAAACTTACCGGCTGATCGAAACGGTTCGAGAGAGATATCCCATTCGATTGGACGTACTTTCTCCGGATCGGGAGCAACTCGAAGCATTGGTGAAAAACAAAGGCTTATTCAGTTTCTACAAAGACGGCCATCATGAATGTTGCGGCATCCGTAAAGTCGAGCCGCTACGACGCAGACTCCGTCAGCTCGATGCCTGGATTACCGGACAACGCCGAGACCAGAATCCCACTCGGCAAAATTTGAGTGAGATCGAATTGGATGAAGTATTTTCCGCGCCCGATCATCGCCTAATCAAATTCAATCCGCTTGCAAACTGGTCGTCAGCCCAGGTCTGGGACTACATCGAGGCCTACGATGTTCCCTTCAACGAACTGCATCGCAAAGGTTTCGTCAGTATCGGTTGCGAACCGTGCACCCGTCCGATTCTGCCGAATCAGCACGAGCGTGAAGGTCGGTGGTGGTGGGAGGAGACCGGGAAGAAAGAGTGCGGCCTACATGCCGAGAATCTAAAAACGGCCGAAAAGGCTTGAGCCTCGAAACTGCCTCTATTCGGCAGAAAGCCCGCGCAAACTACCGTACCGGCAATTCAACCGCCTCGAATAAAGCATCGACTTCTTTTTGTTCCCGCTGGGCCATGGCCTGCTCGACCAGTTCGCGCGTAAGGTGCGGCGCGAACAAGCGGATGAAGTCGTAAATGAATCCGCGGATGAACATGTCCCGCCGCAGTCCGATTTTCGTGGTGCTTTGGCCGAACAGATGACTGGCTTCGAGCGGGATCATATCGGCATCCGCGATCGGATCATAGGCCATCCTGGCAACGATTCCCACCCCTAATCCAAGTCTTACATAAGTCTTGATGACGTCCGCATCCACTGCGGTCAACGCCAGCTGCGGACGCAGGTTTGCCTTCTCGAATGCATGATCCAGCTGAGAACGGCCGGTGAAGCCGAAGACGTAAGTCACAATTGGATATTCGGCGACATCCTGCAAAGTAAGCTCGGCCTTTTCCGTCAACGGATGCCCCTGCTGCACCAGGACACATCGATTCCACTGATAACACGGCAGCATGACGAGATTCTCGAAGAGTTCCATCGCTTCCGTGGCGATCGCCATATCGACCACGCCGCGTGACGCCAACTCTGAAATCTGCATCGGCGTACCCTGGTTTATGTTGAGCTTTATCCCTGGGTACCGACGCATGAACTCCTTTATTGTGGGCGGAAGCGCATAGCGGGCCTGAGTATGGGTAGTGGCAACGGACAGTGAACCGACCTTATTATCGCGGTGCTCCTGCGCAATATTTTTTATATCCTGCACCTTGCCGAGGATTTCTCCGGCAATCGCCACGATCTGTTTTCCAGCTGCGGTAATTTCGGTCAGATGTTTGCCGTTCCGCGCGAATATCGGAAGGCCTAGCTCATCCTCCAAGAGCCGGACTTGCTTGCTAATTCCGGGCTGCGAAGTATAAAGACTGTCCGCCGTGGCAGAAACATTCAGTTCATGCTGTGCAACTTCCCAGATATAGCGTAATTGCTGCAATTTCATGATGTTTTCAATTTCATCCCCAGTGATCAAGGCAAACGAAAATTATACTCTTTTCAAAAGCATCATTTCGCACGGCTCTGCTCCGAGTACAACTCACACGCGAAAACCGTCCCCTCGGGCAGCCTTGAATTTCGGGAAATGTTCGATATCCAGCCAAATTTCCGCGGTGGACACGGCACCGGACGACGGCTTTTCCAGACTCGACCGAGGCTCCATCGACAAAGATCGCGAATAGCGTTTTTTTACGCTTTACTCAGGTGGAACATGGAAAGAGAAAACGGTTTTGCCCTAGGCAGCGAATGACGATGAGAAGGCGGTTATGTCCACATCTATGAAAGACACGGATTGCCGGCGCGGTTATCGTTTGCGACGAACCTGTACGCGCAAATTTCAGACTGATCCAAAACTCTCTGGCGAACGTATCGGAAAAGCAGAAATGTTGAAGGGCTTGGCTTGCTAGATCGGACTTCGCTGCCGAAAAACCGGAATATCACAGCAACAAGGCGCTGCTGACCCTAACAGCGCCTTCGACTTGTGGGATGGAAAGACACATTCAGGAATACGGCTGTGTGCTTGCCACAAAATCTGATTCGTCATTCTTGGGGACAATCGCCGCGAGCTATTTCTCCAAATATTGCGTCTTGTCCGGCTTGCCGTTCCACTCTTCCGCATCTTCCAAAGCGGGCTTGACTTCCGTGATGGTTGGCCAAACTTTCGCAAGCTGGGCGTTCAATTGGATGAATTGCTCTTGCCCCTCGGGAACCTCGTCCTCGGAATAAATCGCGTTTGCGGGGCATTCAGGCTCACATAAAGTGCAATCGATACACTCATCAGGATCTATGACCAAAAAGTTCGGCCCCTCGTGAAAACAATCGACCGGGCATACATCGACGCAATCAGTGAATTTGCACTTGATGCAGTTTTCGGTTACTACGAAAGTCATTTCAAATTTTCCTGTAAGCTGTATGAGTTACCAGGTAACAGCCGGTTTCGCTCGTTATTGGACCCGGGTCTCTGCGTGCAGTTTCACCGCTACGCGAACCCGTTCCTATGAATCTTGCAACCAGCAGCAACGGGCAGCTTGTTAAAATCAAGTGGCGCATTTTACATCCACCCGCGCCGATTCCCAAATTAGCGCTTACCGATTCGGCACATAACGCCGGTTTTCCTGCCCTAGCCGGATCAGGGAATATTGATTGGTCCGGTGAACACCCAATCGTTCTTCTGGACCGTAATGTGACAACCGACGCATTCCTGTACGAAACTTGCATCCTTGCCGTAAGGTTCTTGTTTTTCCCCAAGCCAGCGGGCGAAACCCCAGCCCCCGGTTGAAGCGAATTTTGCCGAATCCTTGATCATGAATTCGGCATGCACAAATTCGCCCGGCACCATGGCTGTCGGATATCTTGGATGGTTCTTCTGCTTAACCACCAGTTTCGCCAGAACTGCGCCATCGGGCCAGGGATTGATATTTCCCGCCCTTGCCGCAGCCATGGCCGCATCGTTGCCCAAGATGGCTCTAAGCGTGCCGGTTTCCGGACGCTGCGAAACGGCGATCAGCCGCCAGTCTTTATAATTCTGGGGAATAGTGATCCCATTCGGAGACGGAGCCACATCGGGCTGCTCCGCCCAAGAAAACGTTGCAACGAGCGACGAGCCCAAAATTGTTAAAATTCTTTTCACTGCAAAAATCTCCCTCAAGAATGGTAAAAACGGGAGGCCTCTAGCTAAAGACGAACGTCCGATACGGCCAGCACTGCGCTCGGACAAGTCAAATCCGGTTCTACCGACCGCCGGAACTCCCCCCAATCGCACGCCCATGTTTTTCGCTGCGCATGTGGGCGAGAAAGGCATCATTCGATTTTCGATC
The DNA here is from genome assembly GCF_003584645.1 of Methylocaldum marinum. Taxonomy (GTDB): domain Bacteria; phylum Pseudomonadota; class Gammaproteobacteria; order Methylococcales; family Methylococcaceae; genus Methylocaldum; species Methylocaldum marinum. The sequence continues at coordinate 5,067,304 of NZ_AP017928.1, read as the reverse complement.
GTTTTTTACAAATGTGCAACGCACGAGCTTCTTATGCGCATTGACACAACAACCTCTAGCCCAATAAGATTCGCATATAATACATCTTATTTGGAAAACGCGGGCTACGCGTTTTTTTATGTGTCAATTTAAAGCGTAACAACATTTAACCGGCATGCATCGCTTAGGAGGATATTGGATGAGCCAAAGTATTTTTGAGCAGTTGGGGGGCGAAGCGGCTGTGGATGCCGCGGTCGAAGTGTTTTACCGCAAGGTTTTGAGCGACGACCGAATTTCTCATTTCTTCGAAGGCGTCGACATGGCTGCACAAGCAGCGAAGCAGAAAGCCTTCCTGACCATGGCTTTCGGCGGCCCCCATGGCTATTCCGGCCTCGACATGCGGCGAGCCCACGCTCATCTCGTCGAAAAGGGACTGAACGACTTTCATTTCGATGCGGTGATGGAAAATCTCGCCGCGACCATGCAGGAGCTCCACGTGCCGGAAGCGCTGATCGCCGAAGCCGCCGCCATCGCCGAAAGCACTCGCAACGACGTGCTTGGGCGATAGCCCACTGTTCATTTCGGGAAGATTCTCGATGCCCGACATCCGCTACAATGGAAGAGCATATCCGCTATCTGACGGCCAATCAGTCCTGGAATGCTTGATCGAGCACGGCGTATCCGTGCCATTCGGCTGCCGCTCCGGCGTTTGCCAGGCCTGCTTGATGCGTGCCGAGACCGGGCATCCGCCCGAAGCGTCACAAAAAGGACTGAAGCCAGCACTGGCGGATAGAAATTACTTTCTGGCTTGTGTCTGCAATCCGCGTGAAAGCATTTCGGTGTCTCTACCCTGCCGCGAGGGTACTCGAACACCAGCGTCTATCGTCGGCATGGAACTTCTCAGTTCCGAGATCATGTACGTCAGCCTGCAACCGCACGAGCTGATCGAATACCGGGCCGGACAATTCATCAACCTGTATCAGGCGGAGAATCTGGCTCGGAGCTACTCCGTCGCCAGCCTGCCGACCGAGGACCCCTACATTCATATTCACGTACGGCGCGTACCGGAAGGAAGAGTGAGCAACTGGGTACACGACGCCTTGCGTCCGGGCGATACGGTCGATATTCAGGGTCCGAACGGGGATTGCTATTACCAAGCGGGATCGCCCGAACAGAGCCTGTTGCTGATCGGCACGGGCAGCGGTCTAGCGCCGCTTTACGGAATCATTCGAGATGCGCTCGCACAGGGGCATACCGGACCGATCCGGCTGTTTCACGGGAGCCGTACCCCGAACGGTCTCTATCTAACCGATAGACTACGCGAGTTGACTCAAACCTATTCCAATTTCGACTATACGCCCTGTCTTTCGGGTGAACCGGTACTCAAAGGCTATGCCAGAGGGAGAGTTCACGAAATTGCGTTGAGCAAGCTATCCGACCTGAAGGAATGGCGAGTTTTTCTGTGCGGGCATCCTGAAATGGTGAAAAATGCACAAAAGAAGGCATTTTTGGCGGGGGCCTCCCTGAAAGACATAACATGCGACGCCTTTACCTCACATGCGACATTCCGCTGATCTCAACATTGCTAATTGTTGACTCCATAGCGGTAACATCGGCACCGGTCCCAAGCCGGCGCGTACATCGCCCGTCCCTGACCCAAGATTTCCGCCGCTACCTCAAGCCGGGGTCACATATGCCGATCCGAAAATGGACCGAGGATCCGAACCAGATCTTTAGTCATCATTTTCCTCGACAGTCGCCTGAGTTCCGTCCGCAGAGATAAACACTTCGATCCTCTTGTTCCGTTCGTCCCGTCCTTCGAACTCATATCCGGCGGATCCAATCCCCTTGGTGACCGACTCGACCTCTTCCGGCTTGAAGTTGGGCAATCTCGCTTTCAATGCTTCGCGCACGACGAGAGGAACCTCTTCCAATGGAACCTCGGTTTCGGCCTCGACCAGCGCGCCCTCCGGCGTCACCTCGACTTCGACTTTACGATTCGTTGAGTCGCGCCCTTCCAACTCGTAAATCTCCTGTCCCTGTTCCGTCTCCGTCTTGGCTTTCTCCCATTGGACTCCGGGCACCGCTTTGTCCGCCGTTGCTCGTACGGCCGGAGGCACTTGATCTACTGGCACATTTTTGTCGCCTGAGTTCCCGGCCTCGTCACAGCCCACGAGGAATGCGAGACATAATGAAGCAAAAACGATAAACCTCATGATCGACCCTCCTTGTCCAGTGAAGGGCGCTTGACGCTCGCTTACCGTTTCGAGCTTCATCGCCCATATTCCGAGAATTCAACTTAAGAACAAACCGGCCGAAGTGATGTAAGCAGCCGGCGGAAATACCATCAATAAGGACAAACCCTTAGCGTTAGCGGAATTAACAACCTTCTCTGAAATTTGAGATGCGGTAGTATTTCGCCTTTCGATCTAAACAACATCAACATGAAAGCTACACGGTGGCCCTTGTCTCTACGCGTGCTGTTAGGCGTCTCGTTGGGGGCTTTGCTCGGCGTTGTCGGAGGCGATGACACTTACCTGTGGGGTATCAGCAACGCTTATCTCGGCCAGCTCGGCATGCTCGTGATCCGATTGCTGAAAGCACTTGCCATACCTCTTATCCTATTTGCAATTCTCGACGCATTTGTACGAACCTCGATTTCCCCGAAAAGCGGACGACGTCTGGTGACGATCTGTTTCGTCAATGTTTCGGTGGCCTGCCTGATCGGACTGTTGTTGATGAACACGATAGAACCAGGTCTGGCGTGGCGGAACAAAATCGAGCAAATGACCGCCGAAGTTGCCGGAACCTCTTCGCCTTTCGACTCATCTTCGATCCCTGCCGTATCTCTTAATCCGCTTCACAACCTCGGCTCTTATATCCCGCAAAGTCTAATCGAACCGCTCGCCGGAAATAACGTCATTTCGGTAGTTCTGCTCGCCCTACTATTCGGTGCCGCCTTGCGCCGGTTGAAAGATCACCAGGGCGAGAGCGATATCGGCGACATCCGGCCTTTGGAAGGATTTGTGTCGTCGGCCTATCAGGTGTTGGCCAAGGTGCTCTCCTGGATTGTCGAAATCGTGCCGTTTGCGGTATGCGGTCTCGTGGCTCAAGTCGTCGGAAAAACCGGCCTGGAAATTTTCGCCGATTTAGCCGGGTTCCTCGGTGTCATTGCCCTCGGCCTGAGTCTTCACAGCCTTGTCTATTTCCCCTTAGCAGCATGGCTGGCGGGCGGAAAACCGCCGCATGTTTATCTGAAGCAAGGCGCAGATGCGGTCATGACCGGCTTGTCGGCGAACAGCAGTTTGGCGGCAATGCCCGTTACCCTGCGATGCCTTCGCAACATGGGCATCTCGGACTCTTCTGCACGCATCGCCGTTTGCGCCGGTACAAACCTCAACAACGACGGGGTCACCCTGTACGAAGCCATGGCAGCACTGTTCCTGGCACAGGCATTGGGCTACGGGCTTGAAGCCGGACAACAAGCTGTTGTCGTACTGTGGGCGCTCATGGCGGGTATCGGTGTCGCCGGGATTCCCGAAGCCGGATTAATTATCCTTCCTCTGGTACTGAGCGCTTCAGGTTTGCCTGAGGTCGTCGTGGCCGCCGCGATACCCCTGATCGCGCCGGTCGACTGGATACTTGCGCGAATGCGATCCGGCGTGAATGTGCTTGCCGACATGCTCGTCGCAATCTTGCTCGATGCTTGGGAAAACCGCGAACCCAACTGCAAAAAAAAGCGTAGCCGAAGCTAACGGCTACGCCTTGTGTTAAGGAACCGAATCGGCGTCAGCCGTTGATCCAGTAATGGGTCAGAATACTTGCTGCATAGCCGGCAATGATAACCGGTGTCCAGCGCAGGTGGCTGAAAAAAGTGTACATGCCACGGGACGTCCCCATTAGAGCGACACCTGCCGCCGAACCAATGGAGAGCATCGTTCCGCCAACGCCTGCGGTCAAAGTGACGAGCATCCACTGATAAATGTCCATATCGGGGTTCATGCTCAACACCGCGAACATGACCGGAATGTTGTCGACGATAGCCGAGAGCACACCGATCAGGATATTGGCCCCGGTCGCGCCGAGCCCGTCATACATGGCTACCGAAGCCAATTCCAAATAACCGATATAACCCAAACCGCCGACCGCAAATACGACGCCGAAGAAGAACAGCAGAGTATCCCATTCCGCATCGCGAACATTCGCGAATACATCGAACTTCCCGTTATCGGCGCTGAATAGCAATTTCAAGCGGTAGCCGTAGAACATCAGATAGGAAAGCCCCACCATCATGCCCAGGAACGGTGGAAGGTGCAAAAATTGCTTAAAGCTAACCGCTGTGACGATGGTGAGGGCGAACAGACCGCAAACGATCAGGGCGCCGTCCTTCATCCTGACCTGCTCTTCCTCGGGGAAACTGGGCGCTTCATCGGGGATGGCGAAGTGCATGAAAGCCGCGGGTACGACGAAATTCACCACCGAGGGGATAAAAAGGGCGAAAAAGTCAAAAAACTCCGCCTTGCCTGCCTGCCAGACCATGAGCGTGGTGATATCGCCAAAGGGGCTGAACGCACCCCCTGCATTCGCGGCGCTCACCAGATTGATGAAACCCAAAGCCACGAAGCGCGGACTGTTAGCGCCCACGGCCATCACCACCGCACCTACCAAAAGGGCCGATGTCAGATTGTCGGCCACCGAGGACAGAAAAAAGGTGATTATGCCGGTGATCCAGAAAAGCTTGCGATAACCGAACTTGCGGCTTACCAGCCAGGAGCGCAGGGCCTCGAATACGTTTCGCTCGGCCATGGCGTTGATGTAGGTCATCGCGACCAACAAGAATAGAAACAACTCGGCATATTCGCGGAGATCATGTTCGAAAGCCTTGTGCACCTTTTCCGGCGGAACGTTGTTACTGGCGGCAAGATAAGCCACATGTGCCCAAATGATGCCGGCGGCAAGAATCACCGGCTTGGATTTGCGAAGGTGGGTAAATTCTTCGGTCATCACGAATGCGTACGCAATGATGAAGACCAAAACGCAGTAAAGGCCCCGATGAGTTCCGGTCAGCCCCAAGACTTCGGACTCTTCGGCTGACGCCAAACCCGGTGCAAGAAATAGCAGCGAAAGTAAAACGAATGCGCGTAACAAAGCTAAGCCCTCTTCGATGTTTTCGAAAAATGTCTGTGCCGCTGCCGTCAAGCGGCACGACTCCCCCAGTCAAAACAGCCTTGCATTATATATAAGGAATGGCTGGCGAATGAATAACCAAAAAACGTATCCCGCACACACTCTGCGGCGGCGCATTCGGGGGGCCAGGATCGGCGTTACGGGCGATGCCCTTATGACATGGCCTTATAGATATATCCGGTTTTATTATTTTTTTCCATTAGCGGCTCCGTGCTATAGTTTTCCCCACTATACTACTCCGGTTTTTCCGCCTAGACAGACGGATTTCTTCCATATATGTATCAGTACGACAATTACGACCAGACCTTGGTGAATGAGCGCGCCGCTCAATTTAGGAACCAAACAGAGCGGTTCTTGAAGGGAGAGCTCAGCGAGGCGCAGTTCCTGCCTCTTCGCTTGATGAATGGGTTATACGTCCAGAAACATGCGCCGATGCTGCGCATTGCCATTCCCTACGGACTGCTCGCGTCGCGGCAACTTCGGATGCTGGCTCATATCGCGCGCACTTATGACAAAGGTTACGGCCATTTCACCACGCGCCAGAACATTCAGTTCAATTGGCCGAAACTCGAAGATGTACCGAATGTGCTGGCTGAACTGGCTACGGTACAGATGCATGCGATTCAAACCAGTGGCAATTGCATTCGCAATGTGACCAGTGATCATCTCGCGGGAGTCAGCCAGGACGAACTCGAAGACCCGCGCCCCTATTGCGAAATCATCCGGCAATGGTCCACCCTCCATCCTGAGTTCAGCTTTCTGCCACGCAAGTTCAAAATCGCGATCAACGGTGCCGCCAAGGACCGAGCCGCGACCCAGTTGCACGATATCGGTTTACAACTTGTCAAGAATGAACGCGACGAGGTAGGGTTCGAAGTGCTGGTAGGCGGTGGCCTCGGAAGAACACCGATCATCGGCGTGACAATTCGACCTTTTCTCGAGAAAAAACACCTACTTTCCTATCTGGAAGCAATTCTCCGCGTTTACAACCGCTACGGACGCCGTGACAACAAATTCAAGGCACGAATCAAGATCCTGGTCAAGGAACTGGGGAAGGAGAAATTCACCGAGATGGTCGAGGCCGAATGGGCCGCAATCAAAGACAACCTCCTTCTGGATCTTGAAGAAATCGAGCGGATCAGGAAATTCTTTCAGCCACCACCTTACGAGACCCTAACGGACGATCCTCCGTTATTGGAAAAAACGGCACACGATAGCCGGTTTGCCGCTTGGTTTCGCCATAACACCGTCCCTCATAAAGTGCCGGGTTATCGGGTCGTCTTTCTTTCATTGAAAACCCCTGGCAAACCGCCGGGAGACCTGACGGAAAGTCAGATGGATTCAGTGGCGGATTTGGCTGATCGTTACAGTTTCGGCGAAATTCGCGTCACCCATACGCAGAATCTTGTCCTGGCCGACGTTAAGCAGGCAGACTTGCTCGAGCTTTGGCAGGAAATCCAAGCTCTGGGGCTGGCAACGCCCAATATCGGCACGGCAACGGACATCATCTGCTGCCCCGGTCTCGATTTCTGTTCGCTGGCAAATGCGACATCAATTCCCATTGCCAACGGAATTCAGCACATCTTCGACAATTTGGACTATCTCTATGATCTCGGTGATATTCGGATCAATATTTCGGGCTGCATGAACGGCTGTGGACATCATACCGTGGGCCACATCGGTATTTTGGGTGTCGATAAGAAAGGAGAAGAGTGGTACCAAATTACCTTGGGCGGTTCTTCCGGAAAGGATGCATCTCTCGGCGAGCGTCTAGGTCCCTCGGTTTCCAAAGAGCAGATTTGCCTCGCCGTAGAAGCGATTTTCCAAACTTACCGAGATCAGCGTCTCGAAGACGAAGCATTTCTCGAAACCGTTCGACGTATCGGTATGCGACCCTTCCAGGAGCGAGTTTATGGAGATAATTAAAGACGGCCATGTCGTCACAAACGACTGGCGCCACCTGAGCGATGACGAAGTCTTGCCGGAACAGGCCATCACAGTTTCCGTGCAACGCTGGAAGAGCGAAAAAGATCGCCTGCTCACTGGCGGGGTCCCTTTGGGGCTACGTCTTAATAGTGACGACAGCCTGGAAGAACTTGCAGCGGATCTCGGCTTTTTTTCGATTATCGTCTTGGAGTTTCGCAAGTTCACGGACGGGCGAAGCTTTTCCTTGGCTCGACTGCTACGGGAACGCTATGGGTTCGACCGTGAGCTTCGGGCCCGCGGAGACTTTCTGAGAGATCAGATATTTTTTCTGAGTCGGGTTGGAATCAACGCTTTCGAGCCGAACGGTTCCGCGAACTTGCAAGAGATGCTGCCCGCATTACAGGAGTTCTCGGTGAAATATCAAGCCGCTGTCGACGTTAAGGAACCGCTTTACCGACGCCGAAAGTGACGCGGAGCCCCCGGACGGACGTACGCCATGGATCATCTATAGGTCAGTCTCCCCCGCCCTATCGCCACGGGCAGGGATACTATAAGGCGACCTAGTGCTTTCTAGGCAAGGGGGCCCTGCGTGCCCGACGCCGTCTCCTCGACTATAGTTGTTTCCTCAAGAAAAAATGAGTGTGACCGGCTGGAAATACTTCCAGCTGGCCGAACTCGTGATAGCCGAGCTTTTCATAGAACGGGCGCGCTTGAAAATCGAAGGTGTCGAGAAAAGCATGGCGACATCCACGCCTGCGCGCCTCCGTTTCCGCTTTATCGATCAACCGGGTACCCAAACCAGCCCCCCCTCCAGGTCTCCGACACCCACAGCTCTTTGATATGGAGCCAGCCCCACATGGTCATTGCGGAAAGCCCCGCGATGAGTTCCCCGTCATCAGCGCGTCCTAGAACAAAAAGGGGCTGCGCATTACGAGACTCAATGCCAGCGCTAAATGCGTGAGAAACAAGACCCTCTACGATTGTTTCGATCTCGGACGCATCAGGCGAAGCGACGACCTCCAGCTCCATTGACTTTTCCTTTACTGCCGATCAGCGGCTGACATCACAACTCTCGAGCATCCCAATCACCCCCGAATCGACCGGAGGCAATTGGGTAAATCCTTCGCGACAAAGAAGAATCCACGTTCACGAAAACGGCGGATTAGTTCTTCTTTTGGCCATATCTCATGATATTAATGCCCTTCAAAAGGTTAAGGGCCTCGTTCAGCGGATAATCCTGCAAGGCCAAGGCCTCCTCGCTCTTATCGCCGTCCTGGGTTTCATCCTTCTTGAGCATTTTCTGGTTTCCGTTCTCGAGATGATTAACCAAATCGGCTTCCTTGATCGGCGAAAACTCGGACTGGGCAGCCAACTCCAGCTTCACCTTCGAGATCGGCACGTCCGGAGAGATACCTTCAGCCTGGATCGACCGTCCAGAGGGCGTGTAATAGCGGGCCGTGGTTAACTTGACCGCGCCGCCATTACTGGTAGGCAGTATGGTCTGCACCGAACCCTTTCCGAAAGTCTTTTCTCCCATGATGATGGCACGCTTATGATCCTGCAATGCACCGGCTACGATCTCCGAGGCCGAGGCGGAGCCGGAGTTAATCAGAACAACGATTGGAGCACCATTCAAAACATCGTTCGGCGTCGCGCTGAACTTCATCTTGGCATCTTCGACTCGACCATCGGTGTATACGATCAGCCCGCTGTCCAAGAATGCGTCGCTAACCGCAACCGCCGCATTGAGAACTCCGCCAGGATTATTCCGCAGATCCAATACGACGCCCTTCAACTCGCCCTTCTTCTTGAGTTCGCTGATAGCCTCGATGACGTTATCGCCGGTCTTTGACTGAAAGCTGGTAATCCGGACGTAGCCGTATCCCTCCTCCAGAACCCGGCTCTTTACGCTTTTGACCTTGATGACGTCACGTACGATTTTGACCTTCAAAGGCTGTTCGACACCCTCCCGGACGATGGTCAAAATAATCTCGCTACCGGGTTCGCCACGCATCATTTTAACCGCGTCGCTTAAGCTCATGCCCTTGACGGGTTTATCATCCAGCCGAATGACGAGGTCTCCGGCCTTTATCCCGGCCTTTTGCGCGGGCGTATCGTCGATCGGCGCGATAACCTTCACAAAGCCGTTCTCCATTCCGACCTCGATACCCAGACCGCCGAACTGTCCGGTAGTGCCGACCTTCAGTTCGTTATACTGCTCCTGGTCCAGGTACGCCGAATGCGGATCGAGACCGGAGAGCATGCCGCGAATGGCATCCTCCAACAATTTCTGGTCCGTCACCGGCTCCACGTAGTCCTGGCGTATGCGGCCATAAACCTCCGAAAAGGTTTTCAACCCCTCAAAAGGGATCGCATTTGCCTCGCTGCCGCTCTCACGTTCGGCAAGAACGCTACCTCCCGTGCTTATCAAGATGCCGAGCAGAATGCCAAAGATAAGAACCAGAAAATTTCTTTGTCGCAACATAGATTTTCCTACAACCAAAAACGCCCTGAGTCAGGCTTGTAATCAATCCGTAAAAGAACGTCAGTCATTACGACTGCACCACAACATCGGGTTCACCGGTCTCCCTTTTTCCCGAATGCCAAAATATAGTCCGGACTCCCTGCGACCGCCGCTGGCACCGACTGTGGCGATGATATCACCGCCGTTTACCCAATCCCCGACATTCTTGTACAAGCTCTGATTGAATGCGTAGAGACTCATATATCCGTCGCCGTGATCGATGATGGTCAGCAAACCGTAACCTCGCAGCCAATCGGAATAAGCCACGCTTCCCGATGCAACCGCGTGTACCGGGGCACCTTCCGGCGCCCGAATGACAACGCCGTCCCAACGGCCGCCCGCTCGCGGGTTGCCAAACCGCTCAAGCAACGCACCTTCGGTCGGATACGTTAACCGGCCATAAAGTGCCGAAAAGCCACCATTGCGGGTTTTGGGATTGCGAGCCGGGTCACCGGCAAAAGGCCGAATCGCGGCAACCAAATCTTGCAAGCGCTCTTCATCATCCCGAAGCTGTTCCAGCTGGGCATCCTTATCCTGAAGAGTGCGCTCCAAGCCGGCCAAAACCTCTCGCCGCGATCGCCGGAACTTTTCCAACTCAAGACTTTCTTTCGCCACCTGTTCGCGCGTCGATCGAAGCCGATCGGCTCCGGCCGCGACTTCGCGCTGCAATTGCCGCAGGGTCGTCAGATCGCTCTGCATATCCTTCAGCAGCGAGAATCTTGCTTGGCTCAGATAATTGTAATAAGCCAACACACGGCTGAGCCTGGCAGGTTCATCCTGATCCAGCACCAATTTCAACCAGTCTTGCCGACCGGAGGCATACGCGGCACGAGCCTGTCCCGCCAAAGTCTTATGTTGCGTCTTGATCGTCGCTTTCAATTCACTGCTCTGATGTTCCAACTCACTTAAACGCTGAGATTGGGCTTCAGCCTGCAACGCAAGCTCTTTGAGCCGTTTTGCCAGTTGTCCATACTTCCGTTCGATGGTACTCAATTGGCCGACCAGAGCACGTCGCCGCGATTCCAGAGAATCCCTGGCCTTCTGAACCGACTTGATACGTTCTCGAACCGTAATTAGTTCATCCGCACGCGCTTTTGGTTCCGAATCCGCCGAGGCATTAGGCAATTGGAATGCCAAAACCAAACAAAAAACATGCGCGCCCCGGAAAAAGGACAAAACGGCGAACCTCAAATCACCAATGATCGCCCCGTCATCTCCGCCGGTTGCTCAACTCCGAGAATCGCGAGCAGAGTCGGTGCGACATCGGCCAAACCGCCTCCGTCTCTCAGCCGTCCACAGTTTCCCTTATATACGAGAGGCACAGGATTGACCGAGTGCGCGGTCTGAATCTCGCCAGTCGAAGGGTCGACCATTTGCTCCACATTGCCGTGGTCGGATGTAATCAGCGCTTCTCCGCCAACTTTTTCAAGGGCTTCCACAACTCGCCCTAATGACTCATCCAAAGCTTCAACGGCCTGAATCGACGCATCCAGATTACCGGTATGGCCAACCATATCCCCATTCGCGTAGTTACAGATGATTACGTCATACTCACCGGATTCGATCGCCCTGACCAATTTATCGGTCACTTCAGGAGCACTCATTTCCGGCTTTTGATCGTAGGTCCTGACCTTGGGCGATGGGACCAAAATGCGCGATTCTCCCGGAAACGGCGTTTCTATGCCCCCATTAAAGAAAAATGTGACATGAGCGTACTTTTCAGTCTCGGCCAGGCGCAACTGCTTTAGACCAAGCTTAGATACGACTTCTCCCAGGCTATTGGTCACGTTCTGCGGCGGGAAAGCGACAGGAAACTTAAAGTCTTTATGATATTCCGTTAAGGTAACGAACCCACCCAGATGAGGAACGACTTCGCGCCGAAAGCCCGAAAAATCGGTGTCGTTGAGCGCCTGCGTCAACTCGCGCGCGCGATCGGCCCGAAAATTCATGAAAACAACCACGTCACCGTCCATTAGAGTGGCCGCCGCTTCGCCGGATGGAGCGATCGTGGTCGCCTTGACGAATTCGTCCGATTCTCCACGTCCATATGCCTGATTCAGTGCTTCAACCGCAGTTTCTGCCCGGAAATCGGCTTTTCCCTGCACAATCAGTTCGTAAGCCTCCTGTATACGCTCCCAGCGCTTATCGCGATCCATCGCGTAGAAACGCCCGACAATCGACGCGATTCGACCGGTACCGAGCTCGGCGAACTTCGCGTCCAGCGCACGAAGCGAGTCGCCGGCGCTCTTGGGGGGCATATCCCGCCCGTCCAGAAACGCATGCACATAAACCTTGCGCAAACCTTTACTCACTGCGAGCTCGGCCATCGCATGAATGTGCTTCTCATGGCTGTGAACGCCGCCGGGCGAAAGCAGTCCTAAAATGTGTAGCGCCTTATCGTTGCGAACCGCCCTTTCCACGGCATCACACAGAACAGTATTGGTAAAAAACGATCGGTCTGCGGTTGCTTTGCAGATGAGAGTAAGATCCTGATCAATCAGCCGCCCCGCTCCCAAATGCAAGTGCCCCACTTCGGAATTGCCCATTTGATCGTCGGGCAACCCGACCACCCCACCCGAACAATCGAGCAAGGTGTGCGCGCAAGTATTCCAAAGCCTTGTCCAAGTGGGAGTTTTCGCAAGAGCAATAGCGTTATGGTCCTTAGTTTCGCTATAGCCGAAACCGTCGAGAATAATGAGGGCAACAGGTTTAGGACGATTCAACTTCAAAGTATAATCTCCCTTTCGGTTTTTGCGCGATTGCCTGGCAAAAGAAGCCTTGCCGCCCCCCACTGAATCAAGATTCAGAATGCCCCAATGGCCAAGTGGCCGGTTTCGCGGGAAAGGCGCGGCCTTGAACGCGATATCGCCGGATAAATACGAATTTGAAAATGGCGCGCCTCAAGCTTGGGCAAAGGGAGAAACGGAACGGTATTTTAACTTTTTTTTGTAACTCCGTGTTGCTCGAACACGCGCGACTAGAGAACACACAAACTCACAAAGCGAAGCCTCCGATGAGCAAATCAAACGAGATATTGATTACGGAAGATGCCGACATCGTGCAGGCCGCCTATTGCCTGAAAGCCATGTCGCATCCACTGCGACTCAAGATACTATGCACTTTGGGGAGCAATAAGGTGAGCGTTCAGGACATCGTCGAGCAGGTCGGCACAACCCAGAGCAACATCTCCCAGCACTTAGGCATTCTGCGTGATAAAGGCATACTCGCCTGTAAAAAAGACGCTAACCGCGTGTACTATTACGTGGACGACGAACGCACACTACAGCTGATCAAGCTGATGAAAGAAGTTTTTTGTCATCATTAGTTGGAGCCGTATTTTTTCTATGACTGTGACACCCGACCGCCTGTTGGAATTCTTGGGCAATCACTGGATCATGGCCGCCGGTTTGCTCATTGTTACGATCTTGTTGATCCAGGATTTCATCGACAGCGCATTCCGCAAGCACAAAGTCGTCTCGCCTGCGGAAACCGTAAACCTGATGAATAGCGAAAACACCGTAGTCATCGATGTACGCGAACCGCACGAGTACAGCAACGGGCATATCGAAAACTCAAAACACATTCCCTTGGGTAAAATAGAGGAAAGAGCACACGAACTGGAAGCCTACAAGCAAAATCCCGTTATCGTAACCTGCCAATCCGGCACGCGCTCTCCTCAAGCCTGCAAAAAGCTGATTGGATTAGGCTTTACCCGTGTGTATGAAATGAAAGGGGGTATGCTGGCATGGGAAGACCAAAAATACCCTATCGTTAAGAAGCGGAATACCAAATAAGCCCTCTCTTCCCACTTTTTTTCCACCTTACGATTCTTAAACATCAAGGATTCTCAATGGCCGAAGAAACTACGCAGCCGGAAAAACAGTTTATCCTTCAAAAAATCTATGTTAAGGATGTCTCGTTCGAGACGCCGAATTCGCCGGATATCTTCACGCTCAAGTGGGAACCCAAGGTCGAATTCAATCTATCGAGCAACGCCCAAAGGCTTCAGGAGAATCTGTTCGAGGTCAGCCTGACCACAACGGTCACGGTAAAACTGGGCGAAAAAACCGCGTATCTGGTGGAAGTCTGCCAAGCCGGCATTTTCGCGATGGCAGGCTTTGACGAGCAGGAACTCGGTCCGTTGATAGGCAGCTATTGCCCGAATGTCCTCTTTCCGTATGCGCGCGAGGCTGTTTCCGATCTTGTCACCAAGGGCGGCTTCCCTCCATTGCTCCTTGCTCCCATAAATTTCGACGCCTTGTATGTGCAGCAGATGCAACAAAAGCAAGACGCCGTCCAAACAAGCCACTAACCGGAAACCTTTACCTTCCAGATGACAGCTGTATCAGTTCTGGGCGCGGGCTCTTGGGGCACGGCTCTAGCGCTCTTGATCGCCCGCAACGGCCATCCTACAGTTTTGTGGGGACATCACGCCGAACACATGGCCAAACTCGGCGCTTCCCGCTGCAACGAGCGCTATTTACCCGGCGCTCGCTTTCCCGATAATCTCCGGATCGTCGCTGATCTGGCGGAAGCCGTCAGGAGCGCGGAAATTCTCATTGTCGCAGTGCCTAGTCATGCCTTTCGAAGCATCCTGACAAGCCTAGCTCCGTACCTGAGGCCGGAGACCAGAATCGCCTGGGCCACAAAAGGTCTGGAGTTGCAAAGCGGAAAGCTACTGCACCAGGTCACGGAGGACGTTCTGGGGTCCAATATACCGGCTGCGGTACTTTCCGGTCCCAGTTTTGCTCGCGACTTGGCCGCCAATCTCCCGACCGCCATTACGGTGGCCTCACGGCAGGCCGAGTTCGCCAAAACCTTGGCGGAACTGCTACATAACAACCGGTTCCGGGCTTACACCACCGACGACATCATCGGCGTTCAATTAGGCGGCGCGACCAAAAACGTACTGGCCATAGCCGCCGGCGTTGCGGATGGTTTGGATTTCGGCGCCAATTCGCGTGCAGCACTGATAACCCGCGGACTCACCGAAATGATGCGCCTGGGATTGGCGTTGGGCGGCAAACCGGAAACCTTTATGGGACTCGCCGGGGTCGGCGATCTCATTTTGACCTGCACCGATAATCAGTCCCGAAATAGACGCTTTGGCCTCGGGCTCGGCAAAGGAATACCCCGGGAGCAAATCACCGCGGAAATTGGCCAGGAAATCGAGGGTGTCCTCACGACCAAGATTATTTACCAGCTGGCTCAAAATCTCGGAATCGAGATGCCGATTACCGAGCAAACCTACAAAATTCTGTACGAGGGACTCTCGCCTTTGGAAGCCGTCAACAATCTACTACTCCGGGAACAGAAAGCCGAAGCAATGGACTGTTGAGCCCGGCTCCGTCAAAGCGGCCGGGACGCCCCGACAAATCCATTTTGTCGCCACGCCTCGTAAAGCACCAGCGCCGCGGAATTGGAGAGATTCAGACTACGGCTGTCGGGACGCATCGGCACATAAAGGAGCCGCTGCTCGGGCAGGGAAGCCAGCAGCGCCTCCGGCAAGCCCCTCGACTCCGGACCGAATAGCAAAGCGTCGTTCGGCCGGAATTCGGCATCCGCATAGCAGCACCGCCCCTTGGTGCTGAGCGCGAACAGCCGCCCCGGCCGGATCCGCTCGATGAATTCATCCAGTTCCCGGTATTCCCTCACATCCGCCCATTCTCGGTAATCGAGGCCTGCGCGCCGCAGTTTCGCATCATCCAGCCGGAATCCCAGGGGATGAATGAGATGCAGCGACGCGCCAGCGTTGGCACAAAGGCGGATGATGTTACCGGTGTTCGGCGGTATCTCCGGTTCGTAAAGGACGATATGGAACACGTCTAGGATTCTGGCGACAACGGGGCAATTGAGTCTAGCTTCCAAATGTCTCGATTGTAATCGGAAATCGTGCGGTCGGTGGAAAACTTGCCGCTTGCCGCGCAGTTCAGGATGCTCATCCTCGTCCACTGCTCCTGATCAAGATAAGCCGCAGCCGCCTGCCGCTGAGCCTCGACGTAACTCTGAAAGTCGGCAGCCGTCATCCACGGATCGTGAGGGCTTTTGATGGACTGGACGATGGGATCGAAAATTCCCGGTTCGAACTGATTGAAGTGCCCGCTTTCCAGGAGATGCATCACCCTGCGTAGGTCTTCGTAGCCGTTTATTACGGATTCCGGATCGTACTGGCTTCGCTTCGCTTCCACTTCCTCAGCCGTGAGGCCGAATAGAAAGAAGTTTTCGGCTCCCACTTCCTGGCGGATCTCGATGTTGGCGCCATCGAGGGTACCAATGGTGATGGCGCCATTCAGCATGAACTTCATGTTGCCGGTACCGGAAGCCTCTTTTCCGGCTGTCGAAATCTGCTCCGAAAGATCGGTACCCGGGCAGATGTATTCCATCGCCGTAACCCGATAATTGGGCAGGAATCCCATCTTTAGCAGGCCGCCTACCGTGACATCACGATTGATAACACTCGAAACATTGTTGATCAGTTTGATGATCCGCTTCGCCATGACATAGCCCGGCGCCGCCTTGCCGCCGAAAAGAACGCATCGCGGTGTCCAATTGGCTGTGTCGCCCCGCTTGATGCGGTCGTAGAGGTGGATCACGTGAAGTACATTCAGCAATTGCCGCTTGTATTCATGTATTCGCTTGACCTGAACATCGAAAAGAGCGTTCGGATCGACATCGAGATCGAGTTCGACTTTCTTGTAACGAAGGAGACGCTCCTTGTTGTGGCGCTTGATTTCCATCCAGCGCTGGCGAAATGCTGAATCATCGGCATACAAGGCAAGCCGAGAGAGTTGAGACAGATCTGTCAACCAGCCCTCGCCTATCGTTTCGGTTATTAATGAAGCAAGCCTGGAATTGCATCCCGCCAGCCAGCGGCGAGGCGTGATGCCATTAGTTTTGTTATTGAACCTGTTCGGCCACAACTCATAAAAATCGCGGAACAACCCTTGCATGAGCAGATTGGAATGGAGTTCCGCCACCCCGTTGACCGAAAAGCTCCCGACGATCGCGAGATACGCCATCCGGACCTGCTGCTCCCATCCTTCCTCGATCAAGGACATACGCGCCAAGCGGTCCAGGTCGCCGGGCCAGCGGTTCGCGACTTCCCCCAAAAATCGCGCGTTAATCTCGAATATGATTTCCAACAAACGCGGCAACAATTGCCGGAATAAACGAACCGGCCATTTTTCCAAGGCTTCCGGAAGCAAGGTATGGTTGGTATAAGCCATGGTACGTGAGGTAATGCTCCAGGCTTCATCCCAACTCAAGCCATGCTCATCCAGCAGCAGGCGCATCAACTCGGCCACCGCAATACTCGGATGAGTATCGTTCAGCTGAAAGCAATTCTTGTCTGCAAACTGGCTGAAGTCCTCGCCGTGTCCAAGTACCCATTTCCGAATGACATCCTGAAGACTGGCCGAAGCCAAAAAGTATTGCTGGCGAAGCCTCAACTCCTTCCCGTTCTCGCTGGCGTCGTTCGGATACAACACCATCGTGATGTTTTCCGCCAGGTTTTTGGAGCGGACCGCCTCGGTATAATCCCCCGCATTGAAGTCTTGCAGGTCGAATTCGTCCGTGGCCGCTGCTTTCCACAGGCGCAACGTGTTGACGGTACCGTTTTTGTAACCGGGAACCGGAATGTCATAAGGTACTGCGAGCACATCGTGGGTATCCACCCAGCGCCGTCTCGAATGGTATCCGTCACCGCCGTAGTCGTCCGTCCGTCCGCCGAAGCGGACCCGTACAGTCAGTTCCGGACGTTCCAACTCCCAGACGTGACCGTTTCGCAACCAGTGGTCAGGCTCCTCGACCTGATGTCCATCCTCGACGTTTTGCCGGAACATCCCGTATTCGTAACGGATGCCGTAACCCATTACCGGCAACTGCAGAGTCGCGCAGCTATCCACGAAGCAGGCCGCCAGACGCCCGAGTCCTCCATTGCCCAACCCGGCATCCTGTTCACTTTCGACGATCTCCTCGAGATCCAACCCCAAGTCATGCAAAGTCTCGTTCAGCGGGTCGTCGATCCCGAGATTGAGCATCGCGTTGCTCAACGCGCGCCCCATCAGGAATTCCATCGACAAATAGTAAGCACGCTTACAGTCCGCTTCCTCATAAGCGTACTGAGTGTTTTTCCACCGCTCCATCAAGCGGTCGCGTACCGTCAAAGCGACTGCCGTGTAGGTGTAGTGCACGGATGTACAGTACTTGTCACGGCCGAGCGTGTAACTGAAATGGCGGCGTATATCCAACGCCAAATCCTTGGCTCTCAGCCCCAGCTCCGGCAATTCGGTCAACCAGGGTTTTCGCTTACTATTCACTGGATTTTCGTTTGGCATAGTCGGTCCGGTTACTTGGCTAATTTCAAATTGGGCGCGAAATGCGAATCACCCATCTTCGCCCGTTCTGAGGTGAAAATGGCCGAAAGTTCCGATTATCGCATCAAAGCTCGGTACTGTTGACAACGAACTGAACGATTTCGATGCCCTACACGTCCAGGCTCAACTCACTGATCTTGCGTGTCAAGGTGTTACGTCCATAACCAAGCAACTTTGCCGCCTCCTGCCGGCGGCCACGGGTGAACTGCAACGCTGTGGCAATCAAAATCCCCTCTGCCGAATCAATGGCTTCTTTCGCGACATTTCGGTCCCCACGCCTCAAGCGCTTGTCGACCCACTGCCGAAAACAGTCCTCCCAACTGTCGACGACCGTGGAGGCACTCGCCTTGATACTGAGCAGTTCGGGCGGGAGATCATCCAAATGAACCTCCTTGCCCGCCGCCATAACCGTAATCCAGCGGCAAGTGTTCTCCAGCTGGCGCACATTACCCGGCCAATCGAGCCGACACAGGTAATCCTCCACGTCCTGCAACAGGACTTTTGTCTCTACTTTGAGCTCCTGGCTGGCTTCTTTCAGGAAATGGCTCAACAATAAAGGAATATCCTGGCGCCGTTCCCGCAACGGCGGCAGATGAATGCGTATCACATTCAACCTGTGGAACAAGTCCTCCCGAAAACGGCCTTCGGCGACTAACGTATCCAGATTTTGGTGAGTAGCGGCAATAATCCGGACATCGACCTTGACCGGCGTGTGCGCGCCTACCGGAAAAAATTCGCCGTCGGCCAGCACGCGCAGCAGTCGAGTCTGCAAATCCGCCGGCATATCACCGATCTCGTCCAAAAACAGCGTGCCTCCGTCAGCTTGCTCGAAGCGTCCGGCCCGGCGAGCCTGTGCGCCGGTGAAAGCGCCACGCTCGTGCCCGAACAATTCGGATTCGAGCAAATCACGCGGAATTGCCGCCATGTTGAGTGCAATAAATGGCTTGTCCGCCCGGGGGCTATGGCGATGCAGCGCTCGCGCAACCAGCTCTTTGCCGGTGCCCGATTCGCCGTTGATAAGTACGGTAATATGGGAGCGGGCAAGCCTCGCAATGGCCCGAAAAACCTCTTGCATGGCCGGCGCCTCGCCGATAATTTCCGGCGTTTCGCCATGCGCTTCCGGCTGTCCCTGCTCTTGCCGCGCACGCTGACTTTGAGCGCAGGCACGACGTACCAGATCGACGGCATCATCCACATCGAACGGTTTCGGCAAGTATTCGAATGCGCCGCCATGAAAAGCCGAGACAGCACTTTCGAGATCCGAGTGCGCAGTCATGATAATAATCGGAAGTTGCGGATGCTTGATCTGCAACTTCCGCAAAAGCTCCAACCCGTCCATGCCGGGCATTCGAATATCGGTCAAAACGGCATCCGGCTTGCCCTGATCCAGAGCATCTAGCAATCCGCCCGCGCTGGAAAAACAACGGGCATGTATTGATGCCTTTTGCAAGGCCTTTTCCAAGACCCAACGGATTGAGCGATCATCATCCACCACCCATACTTGGGCTGAACTAGTCATGGTCCTTCTCCAAAGGCAGGAAAATAGAAAAAACCGTATTGCCAGGGGAACTCGAACACTCGACCAATCCGCCGTGCTGATTGATCAAGGACTGCGCCATTGACAACCCCAAACCCGTGCCATCGGCACGCCCGGTCACCATGGGATAGAAAATTTGTCCGAGCAGCTCCGGTTTGATGCCCGGCCCGTCATCGACGATGTCGATCTTGACCGCCATCGGATTGCGCTGATGACCGATCGTAACCTGACGGTGAATGCGGGTACGTATCAGGATTCGCCCTTTCTGCCCGACCGCCTGAGCCGCATTCCTCACGATGTTCAAAATCGCCTGAATGAGCTGGTCGCTGTCGCCGTTCACCAAGGGCAAGCTCGGGTCGTAATCTCTTTCGATCACGACACTCGGGGGCGCTTCCACCTGCACCAGTTGACGCACTCTTTCCAGTACCCTATGGATATTGAGTCGACTTTTTCTCGGCGGCTTGTTGGGCTCGAGCATCCGGTCGACCAGGGATTGCAGTCGGTCGGACTCCTCCATGATGATTTTCGTATACTCCCGCATTTCTTCGTCGACCAACTCGCGGTCGAGCAACTGCGCCGCGCCGCGCAACCCCCCCAGCGGATTCTTGATTTCGTGCGCCAAGCCCCGCAACAACATGCGCGCGGCGTTCTGCTGCGCGAGCAGTTGTTCTTCCATGGAGATGCGCAAATGTCGATCCACCTGCTCGATCTGCACCAACGCGGCGATTGGTGTGTCCTGCTCCAGCATCGGTGTAATCGTGAAATTGACCGTTATGGCATGAGAAGGGAGACCCAGCGACAGATTTCGCTTAGTCAACGATTCCCCTTGCTGCAAGGTCCGTTTCAAATCTCGCTCGATATTCTGATCGTACAAAAAGAACAGCTCTTTGGCGCCCATACCCAGAACCTGTCGAGCACTTACTGCCAGCAGCATTTCACCGGCAACGTTGATATAAATCAGCCGGTACGCCGGGTCGAAAACCAAAACAGCGTCGGTGAGATGATCGAGAATTCGTTGATAAAGTGGAACGGGATCTGAGTTGTTCATCGCGGTTTAAAAAGCAAAATAGAGGCCAATCATTTTCATGGGGCAGACCGGGAAGCGACAAGCCCAAAGCCCGATAGCGGCCCAGATTGAGAAGCTCGCTGGTGGATGATCTCAGCTGAAGCGCACCACTATAGTGCATTCTCGGCCAATTTGCCGAAAAATCTGTTCCATTTGTAGTAATGTCAGCACCAAAGAACAAACGAAGCTCTGTACACAACCAAGACTTCTTCTGTTTACTCGGCCGTCGGTGATCTTCAATGTCGTCTTGACTGGCGATCTATCCAGTGAGATGTCATTTCGACGTTGCAGGTCCGGACCACTTGCGGCCCCAGGGCCGCAAATCGCCCCAGATACCGCGTCGCGGTCAACGGGAAAAGCGCTCGAAGATACTCTTGCAGTGCCCCGCCGTCCCATCATGGGCGGTCACCGCCACCGAGAGCGACACAATCGGCAACCTTCGGCGTGACCCCAAAGTTGGCGATCGCTCCCCAAAAAAAACGCCCCAGAATGGGGCGTTTTCAGATCGGGATGGAATGGTGGCCTAGAGGCTGTAGTACATGTCGTATTCAACCGGATGCGTGCTCATGCGCAGGCGCGTCACTTCCACCATCTTGAGATTGATGTAGGCGTCTATCGCATCGTTGGTGAATACGCCTCCGGCGGTCAGGAATTCGCGATCCGCGCTCAACGCGTCCAAGGCCATATCGAACGCATGACATACCTGCGGGATACTTTTTTCCTCTTCCGACGGCAGATCGTAAAGATCCTTGTCCATGGCGTCGCCCGGATGGATTTTGTTCTGGATGCCATCCAGACCGGCCATCAACATCGCTGCGAAGGCAAAGTACGGGTTTGCGGTGGAATCCGGGAAACGCACCTCGATACGGCGAGCCTTCGGATTGGTGACATACGGAACCCGGATCGACGCCGAGCGATTCCGCGCAGAATAAGCCAGCATGACGGGTGCTTCAAAACCCGGGACCAGGCGCTTGTAGCTGTTGGTCGAAGGATTGCAGAAAGCGTTCAATGCCTTGGCATGCTTGATGATACCGCCGATATAGAAAAGGGCGGTTTCGGAAAGCCCGCCGTAAAGGTCGCCGCTGAACAGGTTGACGCCGTCTTTCGCCAAAGACTGATGAACATGCATCCCGTTTCCGTTGTCGCCTACCAGCGGCTTCGGCATGAACGTAGCGGTCTTGCCGTAAGCATGCGCGACGTTCTGAACCACGTATTTGAGAACGAGAACTTCGTCGGCCTTTTTGACCAGGGTGTTGCATTTGACGCCGATTTCGCACTGCCCCGCAGTTGCCACCTCGTGGTGATGGACTTCGACGACCAGCCCCATTTCTTCCAGCGTGTTGCACATCGCCGCGCGCAGATCCTGCATGGAATCGACGGGCGGAACCGGGAAGTATCCCCCTTTGATACCGGGACGATGCCCGATGTTGCCGTCTTCGTAAACTTTCTCGGTATTCCAGCTGGCTTCTTCGGAATCGACTTTGTAGAACGCTCCCTGCATGGAGACACCCCAGCGAACGTCGTCGAAAACGAAAAACTCGTTTTCCGGACCGAATAACGCCGTATCCGCGATGCCGGTAGATTTCATGTACGCTTCGGCGCGCTTTGCAATAGATCGTGGATCTCGCTCGTAGCCTTGCATGGTGGATGGCTCGACGATGTCGCAGCGCAAGATGAGTGTGGGATCGTCAAAAAACGGATCCATGACTGCCGTGGTCGAATCAGGCATCAAGATCATATCCGACTCGTTGATGCTCTTCCAGCCGGCGATAGACGACCCGTCGAACATCTTGCCGTCTTCGAACATGTCTTCGTCCACGCTGTGAGCGGGAATGCTGACGTGCTGTTCCTTGCCCCGAGTGTCCGCAAACCTCAAGTCGACATATTGGACCTCCTTTTCCTTGATGAGCTGAAGTACATCTTGTGGCGTCATTCTTTCTCTCCCGAGTATTTAGGGTTGTAAAAATCTCAAGCCGGTTATAAAACAAAAATCATACCAACAAAAAAACGCTTTTATCCCCTAGAATTACAATAGAGCAACAACTTATTTGCAAAGGAGCACCGAGCCACAATGGTGCATAAGATCCATTTTGGTGCGTCCTAGCGAAGAAATCCGCGGATACCTGCCACCCCCTGAGCACCGTGAGCTTTCGCGTGGTCGATATCATCCGGTGACAGCCCCCCAAGTGCGAAAATCGGGATGTTTACCTGATCCACCAATTCGGCGAAAGTTTGCCATCCTAATGGCACAGCATGAGGATGTGTGGGCGTGGGCTGCACCGGAGCAAGAACGGCCAGATCGACGCCGATTCGCTCGGCCTGCCGCAACTCGGCAAGGTTATGACAAGATGCCGCAACCCAGCGCGCCTCGTCCAAAGGTCTTTCACGCAAGCTCATAAGCCTTTGTGCCGTTAGGTGGACGCCCGCGACCGGTATCCCGGAAACCCAGTCGGAATCGGCATTCATCAGCAAGGTGACGCGCTGTGCCCGACAATATTCTGCAGCATATTGCGCCAATGCCTCATAACGGGGCATCCCCAGACGACGCGCCCGCAATTGGATCAGGCTGATTCCGCGCGACACGAGACGGTGCAGACGTTCTCGCAAAACCGCATCGTCACCGGTGTCATCGTCCAAGATTGCGTATCGATCGGGAAGCCGGGCAGCGGCAACAATGGGCCGATTCGCAGCGGGAAACGAAAAACGTGACAATTCATCCGGCAGAACCCAACGAATCGGCTGGCCCTGCATGCCAATGGGCGATCCCTCAAACCGATGCACCTGCCATACATCGAGAAGTACGTGCCGCTCGGGATAAGCGTGGCGAACACGAATCAGAGGCGACGCCTCCAGCACCTTGAGGTTGAGTTCCTCGTGGAGTTCCCTGCACAATGCTTGTCTTGCGGTTTCTCCACGTTCCAGCTTGCCGCCCGGAAACTCCCAAAGATTGCCTTGATCGACGTGGACGGCCCTCCTCGCGATGAGAACTTGACCGAGATCGTTTCTGATGACACCGGCCGCTACATGAAGCTCGGCACAAGTACTCACGGGTTGAGTTCAAGTCCGATATTCCGCGTTGATGCGGACGTAATCGTAAGAAAAATCGCAGGTCAGGACACGTTGATGCGCCTGCCCCCGCCCAAGCGTGACCCGGATCAGGATGTCGCTTTCAGACATCATCGCTCGACCGGCTTCCTCGGTGTAACTCGGAGCACGTCCGCCGTTTTCCACGATCTGCACGTTCCCCAACCATATCGCCACTTTCGATATGTCGAGGGCCGCGCAACCTGAACGTCCGATAGCGGCCAGAATACGTCCCCAGTTGGGATCACTCGCGAAAAAAGCCGTCTTGACCAAGGGGGAATGAGCGATTGTCTTGGCCACATTACGCGCCTCGGCTTCGTCTCTCGCCTCCTGGATCTCGATCCTTATCAGCTTGGTGGCGCCTTCTCCGTCCCGCACGATCGCTTCGGCCAACTCTTCGCAAACGTCCCGCACCGCGCGAGACAGCAGAAAAAAGTCCGCACTCCGGCGGTTAAGCTCTGGATTGCCGACCGCACCCGACGCGAACAGGACGCAGGCATCGTTAGTCGAGGTGTCGCCATCCACCGTGATCAGATTGAAAGAGCCATCAACCGCTTCGCTCAGGCAATGCTGCAAGCCATCCTGATCTACGGCCGCATCGGTAGCGATGAAAGCCAACATGGTGGCCATGTCGGGATGAATCATGCCGGCGCCTTTGGCAATACCGGTCACGGTAACCGGCACACCCGCCAGATTCAGAGTTCGGCTTGCACCCTTGGGCCGAGTATCGGTCGTCATGATGGCGCGCGCGGCCTGCCCCCATCCTGCTTCATCCAGAGTACTCAAAGCCCGTGGCAAGGCCGATTCGATCTTGTCCACGGGAAGATACTCGCCAATGACGCCCGTCGAAAACGGTAGCACCTGTTCGGCCGATGCGCCGGTCAACCGTGCCAATGCCTTACAGGTCCGTCGCGCGTCATCCAGTCCTCGTTGGCCGGTGCCGGCATTGGCATTTCCGGAATTGATCAGAAGCCAGCGCGGGTGGCGCCCGAGATGTTCTCTAGCTACGATAACCGGCGCGGCGCAAAAGGCATTCCGCGTAAAAACTGCGGCACAGACAGAACCCTCGGCAGCTTCGATCACCACGAGATCGTCACGATCGCTCCGTTTGATACCGGCACATGCCGCGCCCAGCCGGACACCTTTTACCCCGGGCAGAGACAACGCTTCACTCGATGCGCTCATACGGGACGATTTCAATCCAATTTGCCGTGACACTGCTTGAACTTCTTCCCGGAACCGCAAGGACAAGGCTCATTACGGCCGACCTTGGCGACATCCCTGATGTATGGCTGCGCCGGCCTGGGTTTGACCTGCTTCTCTTCGACTTCCGCCTCTTCGGGTTCGGCAGTCAGAGCGTGCGCCTCGGCATGTTCGAAATGCATTTCCCGAGGAGCCGCTCGGCGCTGTTCTTCCATGACAGCCACCTCCTCCTCGCTGTGGACCTGAACCTTGGACACGATGCCTATCACCTCGTGCTTGATGCCTTCAATCATCGAGGTAAACATTTCAAAGGCTTCACGCTTGTATTCCTGTTTCGGATCCTTCTGCGCATAACCGCGCAGATGGATGCCCTGGCGTAGATGATCCATGGCCGCCAAATGCTCTTTCCAGGCGTTATCGAGAACCTGCAGCATCACCGTTTTTTCGAAGTGGCGCATGACCGATTCACCGATGGCGGCGCTCTTTTCATGATAGATCGAGTCCAATTGGTCGAATATCTTGCTCCGCAAGCCGTCCTCATCAAGACGGGAATCCTCTTCCAGCCAGTCCTGGACCGGCAGCTTTGCTCCGAGCTCGCGCAGCAGGGTTTCCTCCAGCCCCTTGACATCCCATTGCTCTTCCAGAGTATGCGGAGGAATAAACTGAACAAACAACTGTCCGATGACATCCCGGCGCATATTCGTAATGGCCTCGGAAATATCGTCCGCTTCCATCAGTTCATCACGCATGTGATAAACCACCTTGCGCTGATCGTTGGCAACATTGTCATATTCGAGAAGCTGCTTACGAATGTCGAAGTTGCGCGCCTCGACCTTGCGTTGAGCACTCTCGATCGCCCGCGTCACCCACGGGTGCTCGATCGCCTCGCCTTCTTTCATCCCTAGTTTTTGCATCAGCACGGCCACTCGGTCGGAAGCGAATATGCGCATCAGCGCATCTTCCAGGGACAAATAAAACCGTGACGAGCCCGGATCGCCTTGCCGTCCGGACCGTCCCCGCAACTGGTTGTCGATCCGCCGGGATTCGTGCCGCTCCGATCCGATGACGTGCAAGCCCCCTGCGGCCACCACCTGAGCGTGACGCGCCTTCCACTCCTCGTTCAATCGGGCGATCGTTCCCTCATCGCTGAGAGCGCCCCCCGCCAAATCTTCTTCCACGCTGCCTCCGAGCACGATATCTGTACCGCGGCCCGCCATGTTGGTCGCGATGGTCACTGCGCCCGGCTTGCCGGCCTGCGCGATGATGTGAGCCTCCTGCTCGTGATGCTTCGCATTCAGTACCTTATGCGGAATATTCTCCTTACGCAGCAAAGCCGCCAGAAGTTCCGAGTTCTCGATGGACGTGGTACCCACCAGCACCGGCTGGCCGCGCTTCACGCACTCGCCGATATCCTCGATGATCGCGCCGTATTTCTCCCGGACGGTCAGGTAAACGAGATCGCCAAGATCTTGGCGAATCATAGGCCTATTGGGCGGAATGACGACGACTTCGAGGCCGTAGATCTGATGAAACTCGGGTGCTTCGGTATCGGCCGTACCGGTCATGCCGGAAAGCTTTTCGTACAGGCGGAAATAATTTTGAAAGGTAATGGACGCCAGCGTCTGATTTTCGTTTTGGACCGGCACATTCTCCTTCGCCTCGATCGCCTGGTGCAGACCTTCGGACCAACGCCGCCCCGGCATCGCGCGCCCGGTGAACTCATCCACGATAATGACCTGATTTTCCCGGACGATATAGTCCACATCCCGCTGAAACAGCGCATGCGCCCGCAATCCGGCGTTGATGTAATGCATGAGCCTGATATTGACGGCGTCGTAAAGACTTTCGTCGGCCTTGATCAAGCCCTGCTGTACCAGCAGCTGCTCAATGCGCTCGTGGCCTTCCTCGGTGAGATAAACTTGGCGTGATTTTTCATCGACACTGTAATCGCCGCGAGCGCCCTCTTTTTCCTGGCGCTTGAGATGAGGAATGAGCGCGTTGATCTTATGGTAAAGGTCGCTACGGTCCTCGGTCGGCCCCGAAATAATCAGGGGCGTTCGGGCTTCGTCGATCAGAATGGAGTCCACCTCGTCGACGATCGCAAAAAATTTTTCCCGCTGCACCCTCTGGTCTCGGGAAAAGGCCATGTTATCCCGGAGATAATCGAATCCGAACTCGTTGTTGGTGCCGTAGGTGATGTCTGCCGCATACGATGCACGGCGCTGCTCCGTACTGAGGCCGCTGACGATGACGCCTACCGAAAGTCCAAGGAAGTTGTAAAGTTTGCCCATCCACTCCGAGTCGCGTCGAGCCAGATAATCGTTGACTGTCACGACGTGCACTCCCTTACCGGGCAGCGCATTCAAATAAGCGGCCAAGGTGGCGACCAGCGTCTTTCCTTCGCCGGTTTTCATTTCCGAAATTTTTCCGTCATGAAGTACCATGCCGCCGATTAGCTGAACGTCGAAATGGCGCATGCTCAGAACCCGGCGGGATGCTTCCCTGACGGCGGCGAAGGCCTCGGGGAGCAAGCCGTCTAGAGTTTCCCCGGCGTTCAGACGATCCCTGAATTCTTGGGTTTTTCCTCTTAATGCCTCATCGGAGAGCTTCTGAAACTGGGGTTCCAGCGCGTTGATCTTCTTGACGAGTTTTCTTTTCCTATTAATGATGCGCTCGTTGCGACTACCAACGATTTTCTTTACTAGCTTGCCTAGCATTGCGGTTTGATTCCGAGTCCAAACGAAAAATAATCCAACGATGATACCGCAAAACCATGGTATTTATAATGAGTCGAGGGCTATATCGGCCATCGTCGATACCCGACGGCCGAAGCTGCAGCTTCCTCCGAACTCGATGCGGCAAAGTCACGCTACGGTACCGGACTGATTTCAACGATGCGCCACCCCAAATCCATTGCTGGTCTATGTCAGGACGGAACGATCCTGGCAATACGTATCCAGATTCAAAAGCACCGCCAAATGCTGGATCTGGTAAAAAGAGCATTGCCCGGATTTCTGGCGGTCCATTGCGTGGACTGCGTAATCAAACCGGACCGGCTGATTCTTTACGTGGATTCGGCAGCCTGGGCCTCGCAAATTCGCTTTTATGCCCCGCAGCTTCTTTCCAAGCTTGAGCAGTCGACCGGATTCCGCCCCAAAGATCTGCAGATTCGTAATTTCGTCGCGTCCATCGGCGAAAATTTCGGCAGACCGAGGATAGTCCCACCACCGGTTTTCATCGCCGAACTTCTAAAGAATAGTGCGCTGTCGGCTTCGTCCGGAGAGATCAAGGACTCGCTTTTGCGATTGAGCGCAACGGTCGGAGCGCTCCGTGATACAGCTCAGGGAAAGGAAAACCGATAACCGACGGATCTAAAAGTTTGCCGGGGGAATCTTCATCCCCCGACTGATGCCTGAACGCTCGATGAAGAGTCACCCGCCGGCCTGAGCCGCCCGCATGAAAGAAATCGGCAAAACGTCGTCTTCCATGTATGTCACCGACTCCCAGGCGTCTTTTTGTTTGAGCAATTCCATCAGCAGTCGGTTGTTCAAACCGTGGCCTGACTTATGACCGGTAAAGGAACCGATCAAACTGTGTCCCAGCAGATAAAGATCCCCGATCGCGTCCAGGATTTTGTGCTTTACGAACTCATCGGCATAGCGCAGTCCATCTTCATTCAGGACGCGATGGTTGTCCACCACGATCGCGTTGTCCATGCTGCCGCCCAGGGCTAGCCTACGTTTACGCAGAGCTTCGATGTCGCGCATGAAGCCGAAGGTTCTGGCCCGACTCACTTCCTTGACAAAAGATGTCGATGAAAAATCGATGCTGGCCGTTTGCACGTCCTTGCGAAACGCCGGGTGCTCGAAGTCGATCGTAAACGTGACCTTAAAACCTTCATAGGGTTCGAAACAGGCCCATTTGTCGCCGTCTTCAACCCGCAGCTTGCGCTTTATCCGGATAAAGCGCTTAGGTGCATTCTGCTCCTCGACACCTGCCGATTGAATGAGAAACACGAAAGGGCCGGCACTGCCGTCCATGATAGGAACTTCCGGCGCACTGACATCGACATAGGCATTGTCGATGCCGAGCCCGGCAAACGCGGAAAGCAGGTGTTCGACGGTAGAGATCTTAACGTCACCCTTCACGAGGGTTGTGGACAAGGTCGTTTCGCCGACATTCTCCGGCCTTGCCTCGATGATGACGGGTTCAGGCAAATCCACGCGCCGAAACACGATACCGGCGTTGGGAGCGGCCGGGCGAAGGGTCAAGTAAACCTTCTCTCCGGTGTGCAACCCGACTCCGGTACCTCTAATGACATTCTTTAGTGTTCTTTGCCTGATCATTCGATTCACCTATCTTAACTGAATATCCCCGAAAGTCTTTCGTATGGCCCTGCATAGTTTAAACCACCCAAGCCAACGAACTATGCAGAGCCCGGACTCATCGAGCGGACCGAAGCCTCATTGCTGTCGGGGAAGATCCTTCAGTCGGCCTGACGGCGCAAAAATGCCGGAATATCCAAATAATCGAGATCCATATCCTTCTTCGCTTCCGGCCGCGCTTCATGCTTGGGCTGCTTGCGGATTACGGTCGGACGCTGCAATTGATCATAATCGATTTCACCGGTGTGTTTATGCACGAGTTTGATTGTAGCTTCGTTGGGCTGGCGCTGATTGTTCAAACCCGTAGCCACCACCGTTACCCGGACTTCATCCTCCAGCTCGGGGTCGATGGCCGTACCGATCACGACGACAGCGTCATCGGAAGCAAAGTCTCTTATCGCGTCGCCGACCTCGCTGAATTCACCGATCGACAAGGTTTGGCATGCCGTGACATTGACCAGCACGCCACGCGCGCCTTGAAGATTGATATCTTCGAGCAAGGGACTGGCGATCGCTTTTTCCGCTGCCTGGCGCGCACGGTGCTCGCCGGTACCCACCCCCGTTCCCATCATGGCCATCCCCATTTCCGACATGACCGTACGCACGTCGGCAAAATCCACGTTGATGAGACCTGGCCGGGTAATCAGATCGGCGATACCTTGCACCGCTCCGAGCAAAACGTCATTGGCCGCGGCAAAGGCGTTGATCAGGCTTACGTCTTTACCCAACACCGGCAATAATTTTTCGTTCGGAATGGTAATCAGCGAATCGACGAATTGGCCGAGCTCTTCGATGCCTCTTTCCGCCACGCTGCGCCGTTTCTTGCCTTCGAACGGAAACGGCTTGGTAACAACGGCAACGGTGAGAATACCCGCTTCCTTGGCGATCTCGGCAATCACCGGGGCCGCTCCGGTCCCGGTTCCGCCACCCATACCGGCAGTGATGAATACCATATCGGCCCCTTCCAGAACTTCCAAGATACGGTCGCGATCGTCCAATGCGGCCTGGCGGCCGATTTCCGGATTCGCTCCGGCCCCGAGCCCCTTGGTCAGCGCATTGCCCAATTGAATGACCGATTTGGACTTTATGTTCTTCAAGGCCTGTGCATCGGTGTTGGCGCAAATGAATTCAACACCCTCGACATGGCTGTTGACCATATGGTTTAGGGCATTTCCGCCTCCGCCCCCAACTCCGATTACCTTGATAACCGCATTCTGGCTATAAGAATCCACTAATTCGAACTGCATTGTGTCCACCCCGTCTTAAACGCATTTCCACTCCGGGGAATTTTCGATCCTAAAAATTACCCGTAAACCAACTTTTCATCCTTGCCCATAACCCTCTAATGCCTGTTCCCAAAGGCATATATCGTCCCGCCAGGGTCTGATGCTGCTTGCCGAATAGCAGCAAACCGACGCCCGTTGCGTAAATCGGATTTCGAACCACATCGGTCAAACCGGTGACGTACTGCGGCAAACCCAGACGTACCGGCATGTGAAAAATCTCTTCCGCCAACTCGACCAATCCTTCGACCTTTGCACTGCCGCCACTCAACACGATCCCGGCGGCGATCAAGTCTTCGAAGCCGCTACGGCGCAATTCCTGTTGCACCAACAGCAACAACTCTTCGTATCGTGGCTCGACAATTTCCGCCAAATTCAAGCGGGAAATCTGCCTCGCCGGTCTATCGCCGATGCTGGGCACCTCGATGGTGTCCTCCAGCTTCGCCAATTGGGTCAATGCACAAGCGTGCCTGATCTTGATTTCTTCGGCGAACTGGGTCGGTGTCCGCAGTGCCACCGCAATATCGTTGGTCACCTGATCCCCGGCAATGGGAATTACAGCCGTATGCCGAATAGCACCATCGGTGAACACCGCCACGTCGGTCGTTCCGCCACCGATGTCCACCAGGCAAACGCCGAGATCTTTCTCGTCGTCGGTCAACACCGCGGTGCAGGACGCAAGCTGTTCCAAAATGATGTCCTCGACGTCCAGACTGCAGCGGCGAATACACTTAACGATGTTCTGCGCCGCGCTCACCGCCCCGGTTACGATATGCACCCTGGCCTCAAGCCGGATTCCGGACATGCCGACCGGCTCCTTGATGCCCTCTTGCCTGTCGATCACGAACTCTTGCGGCAGAATGTGAAGGATCTTCTGATCCGCCGGAATGGCAACGGCACGTGCCGAATCAATTACTCGGTCCACGTCGCTCTGAGTCACCTCTTTCTCCTTGATGGCGACGATGCCGTGAGAATTCATGCTGCTGATATGGCTTCCCGCAATTCCGGCATACACCGCCTGAATCCGGCAGCCCGCCATCAATTCGGCTTCCTCGACGGCGCGCTGAATCGATTGGACTGTGGTCTCCAAGTTGACGACCACGCCTTTTTTCAATCCACGGGAAGGATGACTACCAATGCCGACCACCTCGATTTCGCCGTCCTCGTTGATCTCACCGACGATGCAAGCAACCTTTGAGGTGCCTATATCCAATCCAACGATGAGATTTCGATCTGATTTTCTAGCCATTGCAATAAATCTGTGTTCTTGTCGATTCAAGTCAGGTGTACATCCTGCTCCGAATCCGGCCACACTCGACAAGGTCGGGTCGAATCAAAGAAACGGCATCTGCGGAAGATTGCTGTCTGAATCTCACGGCGAACCCGTTCGGATAGCGCAAATCCACTTTTTGGAGTGCCCCGATCCGCGCCTCGCCCAAACTCGGCAAGAGCGCCAGCAAACGTTCCAGGGCGAGAGCCGGATCCTGCTTTCCGAATTCGATCTCCACTCCGCTGCTCAGGCGCGCGCTCCAGGCGCGCCGACCGGTGAGCCTCAGGACATCGACCCGCATACCTCTGCGCTTCAATTGGCCATTCAATGAAAAAAGCGTGGCCAGCAGCAGCTTTTCGTGTCCCGGCGGACCGTCGAGCACCGGCAGATTCGTTTGGGATTGAATTTCTTCTGGCGAAAACTGCGTCCCACGATCATTGATCAGGCCCCCGTCGCGGGTACGGGCAACGGGTTTTTGCTCAACGACCGTCAACAGCAAGGTGTCGGGCCAAAGCCTGGCGACCTGAACCCTGTCCACCCAGGGAAAGGATCTGGCGGTTTCTTCTATGTCATGCATATCAGCCAGAAAATATCCGGCTTGAGCCAGCGGCAGCAGAGACTTAGTAAACGCCACCGGGTCCAGATTATGAATCTCCCCTTCCACGCGGACATAACGTATGGGCATAAGATCCCCGAGCCGGCCGAAATCAACGCCCGTCGAGCCCCATCCGCAGAGAGCAAGCACACCAAAAAACAACAATGCCCTTGCGGGCACCCTCTCAGGTATCGGCATCGTCCTCTCCTCGGCGGGAAAAACTCGTTTCCAAGATTCGCCACACCAAGTCCTCGAACGACAAGCCGGCTACCTTCGCCGCCATCGGCACCAGACTATGATCGGTCATGCCGGGGACGGTATTCACTTCGATCAGCCAAGGCCGGTTTTCTTGATCGACCAAAAGATCGACCCTAGCCCACCCGGTCACGCCCAGCGTGTCGCATGCCTGCAAAGCCAATTCCTGGAGCGTAGCCTCCTGTTCCGACGATAGTCCGGCGGGGCAGTGATAACAAGTCGTCTCGGCACGGTATTTGGCGTCGAAATCGTAAAACGCGTGCGGCGTTTCCAACCGAATCAAAGGCAACGGCTCGCCGTCGAGCATGCCTGCCGTGTATTCCCGGCCAACAATCCAAGCCTCCGCAAAAACCGAGCAATTATAATGTGAAGCACGTTCCCACGCCTCCCTTAATTCGTTTTCATTCTCGGCCCGCCCCATTCCGATGCTGGAGCCTTCTTGTGCGGGCTTCACGATCACCGGAAACCCCAATAGCTCCGCACACCGATTCACGTCCTCCGGGCCTTGGAGCTTCATCCAGCGCGGCGTCGGCAGTCCGGCGCCCAGCCAGCACAGCTTGGTCCTGAGCTTGTCCATGCTCAAGGCCGACGCCAGCACCCCACTCCCGGTATAGGGCAATCCCAAGGCTTCCAGAGCTCCTTGCAGAACCCCATCCTCGCCGCCCCGCCCGTGAATGATGTTGAAAACGCGGTCGAAGCGCTGCTCCAGCAGCGGATGTACCGGGTTCTTGGTTACGTCGACCCCGATCGCATCGATGTCCTTCGTCACAAGGGCCGCCAGTACCGCCTGACCGCTCTTCAACGAAATTTCCCGTTCGGCCGCGGAACCACCCATCAATACCGCAACCCGTCCGAAGTCGGCCGATTTCTGGATTCGCTTGCTCATTCAATCTCTCCTAATTGATTCTTCGCCCACGATCCGAACCTCGGGAATCAGGCGCAGCCCGAAAGTCTTCTCCACCGTCGCCTGGACAAGCTGCATCAAAGCTTCAATATCGGCCGCCCTCGCCATGCCCGTGTTGACGATGAAATTGGCGTGTTTCTCGGAAACACAAGCGCCTCCGATGGAATGCCCTTTGAGCCCGCAGGCTTCGATGAGGCGTGCCGCATAATCGCCCTCAGGATTCCGGAACACCGAGCCACAATTCGGCAGATTGATGGGCTGAGATGCGCTGCGTTTGGCCAACAGCGATCTGATCCGCTCCCGGCTTGCCAGGGCATCGCCCGACTGGAGCCGGAGCTCGCACGCCAAAAACCATTCGTTCTCGGGACCTCTTACACTCCGGTAACCGACCAGAAAATCGCCGGAGCTCCGATATCGCAGCGTTCCCGAACGATCGACCGTCAGCACACGGGCCACCAGCGGCCACGTTTCGCCGCCGAAAGCGCCCGCGTTCATCGCCAAGGCTCCGCCCAAGGTTCCCGGAATTCCCGCGAGGAATTCGGCGCCCGTCAGATTTCGTTCCGAACAAAATCTGGCAACGTGAGCACTGGGAACCCCCGCTTCGGCATAAATACCTTCTTCTTCGGAGCTCCGGATTTCCTTTAAACGATTGCGGGTACAAATCACCGTACCCCTGAAGCCGCCATCCCGAACCAGCAAATTACTCCCCAAGCCCAGCCAGAGAATCGGCTCGTCGGGGGGGAGCGAATGCAGAAAGAGGACCATATCTGCGGCATCCGCCGGCAAATAAAAACGGTCCGCCGGGCCGCCGACGCGCCAGGAGGTGTAATTAGCCAGGGGTTCGTCATAACGCATCTCGCCTCTGAGCCCGATCGGATCGGCTGTCTTTACACTGTCGACACACAGGACCATCACTGAATGGCTCCGACCGGCGCTTCGGTCAAGCACAAAGGCAATTCCACGGCGAGTTGCCCGATACTCCCGGCTCCCAATGTCAAAACGACGTCACCCGCTTCAATGATGCCCGGCAAAATTTCGAACAGATCGCTGAGCTTTTCGACGAACACCGGGTCGACCTGTCCCCGAACCCGAATCGCCCTCGACAAGGCCCGCCCGTCCGCGCCGATCAATGCTGCTTCGCCCGCCGGATAGACATCGAGCAGGACCAGAACGTCGGTCCGCGATAAAACCTGTACAAAATCCTCGAACAAATCGCGCGTCCGAGTATAACGGTGCGGCTGAAACACCAAAACCAGCCGGCGATCGGGCCAGGCTTGCCGGGCCGAGTCCAGGGTAGCCGTGATTTCGCGGGGATGATGTCCGTAGTCGTCCACGAAAGTGACCAGCGAATTTCCGAAAGGTACCTCGGCATTGATCTGAAAACGCCGCCCTATACCCCGAAATCCCAGCAAAGCCCGTTGAATGACCTCATCGGAAATCCCCAATTCTCCGGCCACGGCGATCACCGACAGAGAGTTCAATATGTTATGTCTGCCGGGAAGATTCAGAGTCACATCAAGGGGTTCGTCATAACCCGAACGCAACACCGTGAAGTGCGATTGCAAGCCGTCCTGGCGGATATTCACGGCACGGATGTCGGCCTCCGGACTGAAACCGTAGGTTTTCCTGGGCTTGCTGATCTCCGGCAGAATATCTCTGACTCCCTGGTCGTCCAGACACAGCACGGCCAGCCCGTAGAAAGGCACATGATGCAAAAACTCGACGAAAGCCTTCTGCAGCCTGCCGAAATCGCCGCCGTAGGTTTCCATGTGGTCCCGGTCGATATTGGTGACCACTGCGACCATCGGCTGTAAATACAGAAACGAGGCATCACTTTCATCCGCTTCTGCGACCAGGTAAGAACCTTTGCCGAGCTGGGCATTCGTACCCACGCTATTGAGACGCCCACCGATAACGAAGGTGGGATCAAGTCCTGCTTCGGCAAGCACGCTGGACGTCAGACTGGTGGTCGTGGTCTTGCCGTGAGTTCCGGCGACCGCGATGCCGTAGCGGAAACGCATCAGCTCGGCCAGCATCTCCGCGCGGGAAATGACCGGAATCTTCTGCGAACGGGCGGATTCCACTTCCAGGTTGGACCGATTGACGGCGCTGGAGACGACAACCACCTCGGCTTCCACGATGTGCTCGGGTGCATGGCCGATGAAAATTTTGGCACCGAGTTCAGCCAGGCGCCGAGTATTGGCATTTTGATTGAGATCCGACCCGGAAACTTGGTACCCCAGATTCAGAAGCACCTCGGCTATCCCGCACATTCCGGTACCGCCGATCCCGACCAGATGAATCCGCCGGATGCGGTTCATTCCGTATTGACCCGCAATTTGTTCAGGCAGCTTCACAGCGGACCTCGCTCAAGCAAATCGCGGCAACGACCCTCGCCGCATCCGGCTTCGCCAGGGCGGATGCTCGCTCGGCCATTGCCTTCAATCGGGACGGTTCCTGCATCAATACGGTGATTTCTTCGGCAAGCCGTTCCGCGGATAATTCTGACTGAGGAATCATCACGGCGGCGCCATTGTCGACGAGATACCGGGCATTGTGAGTCTGATGATCGTCTATGGCGTAGGGATAGGGAATCAGGATCGATGGCAACCCTGCCGCAGTCAACTCGCTGATCGTCATCGCACCCGCACGGCAGACAACCAGATCCGCCCAACCGTACGCCTCGGCCATATCCTCGATGAAGGACTCGATCCGAGCCGTCATTCTCGATTGCGCATAGAGGACCGCGGTCTTTGAACGCATCGCTTCCCCGGTCTGATGAAAAACCCGAACGGGCATGTCGATTCGGGCAAGGGCCTCCGGTACGATCTCGTTCAATGCTCTTGCGCCCTGGCTGCCACCGAGAATCAAAATCTTGAGCGGTTCGTCCCAGCCGCCACCGATTTCACGTTTTAGCGAAACGATTTCCCGGCGTACCGGATTCCCGGTGCAGCGAGCGCCTGCTTTCTCGGCAAAACTACCGGGGAATGCCTCCAAAACCGCTTGCGCACGGCCGGCTAGCCACCGATTGGTCGTTCCCGGAATACGGTTCTGCTCATGAAGAACCAGAGGGATCCCGGACAGACGCGCCATCAGCCCGCCCGGTCCCGAAACGAATCCTCCCATCCCAAGTACGACGTTCGGCCTGACACGCCTCAGAATGCTCCATGCCTGCAAACAGGCTTTGGTCAACATGAACGGAAAAGTCACTTTGGCCAGCCAGCCCTTTCCGCGCAAACCCGATACGGACAACCATTCCACTGGAATATCGGCTGCCGGAACGACGCGCGCCTCCAAACCGGAGCGAGTGCCCATCCAAACCACTTCGTGGCCTTCGGACAATAACTCCCTCGCCACCGCCAACGCAGGATATACATGACCGCCGGTTCCACCGGCCATGATCATCACACGTGCGCCCATTTGGCCCTAACCCTGGGCGCCGCGGCATACGCATCCAAGGCCTCGCTCCGAATCCGGAACAACAGCCCCAATGCCGCACACATGACGATCATGCTTCCGCCGCCGTAACTCATCAGCGGCAAAGTCAGGCCCTTCGTGGGCAACATACCCATATTCACTCCCATATTGATGAACGATTGTAAGCCGAACCAAATACCGATACCGTAAGCAACAAAAGCGCCAAAGCGGTTCTCGGCCCGGTCGGCCAGTTGCCCGATCACGAGAGCACGCCAAACGATCAACATAAAAAGCAGGACAACAGTGGTGGTACCGAGCAATCCCAGCTCTTCGCCGATAATGGAAAAGAGAAAGTCGGTATGCGCCTCCGGCAGATAAAACAGCTTTTGCACACTCGATCCCAAACCCACACCGGTCCATTCGCCGCGGCCAAACGCGATCAGGGCTTGCGTGAGCTGGAAGCCGGTGTCGAGTGGATGTTCCCACGGATTCATAAAACTGAATAACCGCTTTAACCGGTATTCGGCGCTGAAGATCAGCCCGACCGCGGCGGCGGCCATCAGGCCGAGCAGAATGCCGAACTGCCATAGCCTTGCGCCGCCCAGAAACAGCATGCCCAACGCCGTTGCCATGATAACCGCGGTCGCGCCGAAATCGGGTTCCATCAGCAGCAATAGCCCGCCCATGGACAACAGTGCCAGGGGGCGGATCATGCCTTGCACCGAGTTGCGTACCGTGCGTAGATGTCGGTGAATGTAGCTGGCGGTATAGATGACGGCGATGAGCTTGAAGACTTCGGAAACCTGAATCCTTATACCGAGTAGACTGAGCCAACGTGAACTGCCGTTCACGGTCTTGCCGACACCGGGTATCAAAACCACGGCAAGTAAAACAAGCCCGAGCAGGAACAGGCCTAAGGACGATTTCTGCCATACCTCCAGCTTTATGGATGCAACGATGCAACCGGAGAAAAGGCCGAGAGCGATGTGGATCAACTGGTTCCTGGGGAAATAAAAACTGTCGTCGGCGAGCTTTTCACCCAAGTGTAAAGACGCCGACGCGACCATAACGTAACCGAGGAGCAAAAGTCCCAAGGACGCAGTCAATAGGACGGTGTCCAAATAAAAACGCCGGGCTCTCCAATGCAATACAAGCCCCCGTCCGCGGACGGTCACTTTCCCTCTCATGCCGAGAGCCCCATCACTTCGTCCGTGAACACCTGCCCCCTTTCCTGATAGTCCCGGTATTGATCCAGGCTAGCACAGGCCGGAGCCAGTAGCACTGAATCTCCGCATTGTGCCAGGGAACGAGCCTTCCGGACGGCCTGGCGCATGTTTTCGACCCGCACTGTCGGCACGATGTCTCTCAGTGCCTGCTCCAGCAATGGAGCGTCTTTGCCCATCAGCACCGCAGCCCGCACTTTTTCGGCGACCACCGGCCGGAGCACGGAGAACTCCGCTCCCTTGCCGACTCCTCCCGCAATCAGTACCGTCTTGCTACGCAGACCGGCCAGGGCCGCCATGCATGCGCCCACGTTGGTGGCCTTGGAATCGTTGATCCATATAACGCCGTCGATTTCGGCCACCGTCTGCATACGATGAGCCAGACCCTCGAACTGCTCGAGCGCGCTGATCATGGCTGTGCGAGACAAACCCATCGCATCTCCCAGAGCGACGGCAGCCAGGGCATTCGCAACATTGTGGCGTCCCTGGATGCCGATTCTGCTGGTCTGTAACAGCGGCTGGCCGTGGCTGCTCAGCCAGCCTTCCCCGTCGACGACGGAAACGCCGTAATCCACTTCCGACTCTCCGAGACCGAACCACGCTCTGCGTCTATCCGGCTCCGCCATTCCCGCGACTACCGGATCGTCGCGGTTGAGGATCATTACCCCCTGCCCCCGGAAAATTCGCCGTTTCGCGTCGGCATAAGCCTGGAGATCCGAATAGCGATCCATATGGTCGGGACTGATGTTGAGAACCGTCGCTGCCGCCGGTTGCAGAAGTGAAGAACGCTCCAGTTGAAAGCTGGACAATTCCAGAACGTAAAGCTCCGCCTGATCGTCCAAAAGATCCAGCATCGGCGTGCCGAGATTTCCTCCCACCCGCACGTTCTTGCCGTCGGCTTCCGCCATCAAGCCCACTAGCGTCGTTACGGTGCTCTTGCCATTCGCACCGGTAATGGCCACGATCGGCGCCTTGGCGATACATGCAAAAAGGTCGAGATCTCCGAATACCGGTATCCTGCGCCGCTTAGCTTCCTTGATTTTAGGTTGGTCCAAGGGTACGCCCGGGCTGACGATCAAATGGGTGGCCGCAGAGAATGCCGCACTGTGAAGGCCGCCCAAGAAGACTCCGGCATCTGGAAAAGCCTCTCGCAATTCAGCCAAGCTGGGAGGCCATTCCCGAGTATCGGTCACCGCGAATTCGATGCCCTGGCTTGCCAGGAAACGCGCTACCGAAAGGCCTGTCCTACCCAATCCGAAAATCAGCACGCGCGCGGAACGCCGATCCAATCCGAGTTTATCCAGTGGATTTTCGGCATCGAAATAAAGCACTGCTTTCGCTGCCATCTCTCACCTCAACTTCAAGGTCGCGAGTCCAATCAAGACCAAAATCACGGTAATTATCCAAAAGCGGACGATCACACGCGGTTCCGGCCATCCCTTTAGCTCGAAATGATGATGAATAGGTGCCATACGAAAAATACGTCGACCGGTGAGCTTGAACGAAATGACCTGAAGCATCACCGATACGGTCTCCATGACGAACACGCCGCCCATGACCATAAGTACGATCTCTTGCCGAACCAGCACGGCGAGTGTCCCAAGCGCTGCCCCCAAAGCCAGCGCACCGACATCGCCCATGAAAACCTGCGCCGGATAAGCGTTGAACCAGAGAAAGCCGAGCCCGGCGCCTACCAGGGAACCGCAAAAGACCACCAATTCACCGGCCTTGGGTATAAAAGGAATACCGAGGTATTCCGCAAAGTTCACGTTGCCCGACGCGTAAGCGAAAATGCCAAGGGCACCGCCCACCAGAACCGTCGGCATGATGGCGAGACCGTCGAGGCCGTCGGTCAGGTTCACCGCATTGCTCGAACCCACAATCACGAAATAGGCCAGAATCGGATAGGCAAGACCCAGATTCAACACGACCTGCTTGAAGAACGGCACGATGAACTGTGTTTCGGTTGCGACCGTTGCCGTGCTATAAAGAAACACTGCGGCCGCCATGCCGACTACGGACTGCCAGAAATATTTGTGTCGCGCTCGAAGACCGTCGCTATTGCGCAACACCAGCTTTTTATAATCGTCAACGAAGCCGACCAGGCCGAAGGCCATCGTAACCAGCAAAATAACCCAAACATAGCGATTGCTGAGATCGGCCCACAGCAGGGTGCTGATCGCTATCGAAACAAGAATGAGCGCCCCGCCCATGGTCGGCGTTCCGGCCTTGGAAAAATGGCTCTGCGGTCCGTCGCTCCGGATACTCTGTCCGACTTTATATTTACTCAGGTGCCGGATCATCATCGGGCCGACGATGAATGAAATAATCAAGGCGGTCAGGACGCCGAGGATCCCTCGGAAGGTCAGATATTGAAAGACGCGAAAAGCGTCGAAATACTTCTGAAGCGTCTCCGCGAGTATCAGCAGCATAAATCGCTCCGCTGCCGTAATGCCTCAACCACCCGCTCCATACGCTGGGTGCGTGAACCTTTAATCAATAACACAACGTTCTCGTTAATCTGCTGTCGTATGAGTTCAATCAATTCATCCTGCTCCCGGCAGTACACAGCGCCGTCGCCGAAAGCTTCCGCCGCCCGATCCGCGTTCGGGCCCACGGCAAACAGCCGCGTCACGCCCATCGCCCTCGCCTGGCCGCCAATCTCGGCATGCAGTTCGGCGCTCGCCTCGCCGAGCTCGCCGAACGCGCCCAAGGCGACCCAGCGATCACCCGACAGCTGCCGTAGCACATGCAAAGCGGCCCGAAAAGAAGTGGGGTTGGCGTTATAGGTATCGTTGATCAGCAAGGATCCCCGAATCCCGTTCACAGGCTCCACGCGTCCCGGCACCGGGGCCACGCGGGACAGCCCCGTGCGTATCCGGCCGATATCGAAACCCAGAGCGCAGGCCGCGGCAGCCGCGGCCAAGGCGTTGACCACGTTATGATCGCCGGCCAGGGAAAGGGCCAAAGGATGGCGCTCCCCCCGATACAAAAGATCGAAGGAGGTGAGGAACTTACCCTCGTTCAGCCCCATCCTTATCGAATCGGCGTCGGCACGCACGGCGGCATCGGCGCAGAATCCGAAACTAACCACGGGGCGTCCACGGGCCATTTCGCGCCAGCGACCGAAAAAACGATCGTCGGCATTGAGTACCGCCGTACCGGCCGCACTCAGCGAAGCAATCAGTTCCCCTTTTGCGGACGCCACCCCCTCGAGTGAGCCGAAACCTTCCAAATGCGCTGCCCCGGCATTGGAAATCACGGCGACATCGGGTTTCGCCAATCCGCCGACATACGCGATCTCACCGGGGTGGTTAGCGCCCATTTCAATCGCCGCGAATCGGTATTCGTCCGTCAACCGCAGCAACATCAAAGGAACGCCGATATCGTTATTGAGATTGCCCTGTGTTTTTAGCACCGGCGCGGCAACGCCGAGAATGGCCGCAGTCATTTCCTTTACAGTGGTCTTGCCGTTGCTGCCGGTGATACCGACGAGCCGCCCGGTCCAGCGATCGCGCCAAGACGCGGCAAAACACCCGAGTGCCATGCGTCCGTCATCGACCCGTACCTGCGGCAAATCGCAGTCGGCGAAGCGTTCGACCACCGCCGCGGAGGCGCCTGCCGACTTTGCCTGAGCGACGAAATCGTTGCCGTCGAAGCGAGTTCCGCGGATTGCCAGATAAAGATCGCCGGGTTTCAAAGAGCGAGTGTCGATGCCTAGGTCTTCAAACGCGACGTCATCGCCCCGCAGCTCACCGCCGACGATCCCGCAGAAATCGGAAAGTCGCACCTTCATCTCGGCCACTCCAACACGGAAAGGATTTCCGTGACCACTTCGCGATCGCAGAAAGGATATTTCTGGCCCCGAATCTCCTGAGTTTGCTCGTGGCCCTTTCCAGCCACCACCACGATGTCGCCCATGCCCGCCCGCTCCAGCGCAAAGGCTATGGCTGCGCGGCGATCGCGGATCGAAACGGTATTGTCGCGGCGGCAACCGGACAGAATATCCCGGATAATTTCGTCCCCATTCTCCGAGCGAGGATTGTCATCGGTCAATACGACGCCGTCGGCCAGTTTCTCCGCGACCGCCCCCATCAGCGGACGTTTGCCGCGGTCGCGGTCTCCGCCGCATCCGAAAACCACCCATAATTTGCCTTCGCAATGCCGGCGAAGGCTGCGCAAAACGCTTTCCAGGGCATCCGGGGTATGGGCGTAATCCACAATGGCAGTGCGCCCCAGCCCCGAAAATCGCTCCATGCGTCCCGGCACCGGCCGGACATTCTTGAGCAACTCCGCGGCTTCCGGCAGTTCGTACCCCAACCCGAGCAAGACCGCCAATGAAGCGGTCAGATTTTCGACGTTGAAATCGCCGTAGACCGGCGCAAACACATCGGTCGCCTGTTGCCGATACACGGCACGAAAAGCAATCCCTCGCGAGTCCTGAAGGATCGACGTTACCGAAACGGTGGCATCCGGCACGATATTACGCCCATGCACACTAAAGCCTATCGGCCTCGGTTGGAACGGCGCCCGGCTTGAGATGACGTCGGCAATCGGATCGTCGGCATTGAAAACCACGAATTCGAGCCCGGGCGAAGCCAAAAGACGCAACTTCGCCTCCAGATAGGCTTCCATCGTGCCGTGGTAATCCAGATGATCGCGGCTAAAATTCGTGTACAGTGCCCCCTTGAAGCGCACGCCATTGAGA
Organism: Methylocaldum marinum; assembly: GCF_003584645.1. Lineage (GTDB taxonomy): Bacteria > Pseudomonadota > Gammaproteobacteria > Methylococcales > Methylococcaceae > Methylocaldum > Methylocaldum marinum. The sequence goes on along the minus strand of NZ_AP017928.1, from coordinate 5,024,383 downwards.
CGGCCTTGCACCTGACCGTGAGACGAAGCTTCCATGGCGATGATTCTGATGCCCCGCTCGCGCAAGCGGGCCAGAAGACCGTGAACTTCGATGGCGTCCGGCGTAGTGTGCTGCGTCATCTCGAGCGCACCGGGCACACCCCAACCCAGAGTCCCGACGACGGCGGCCGGAGCCTTGGCCGAAAGCGCATTGGCGAGAAAATGGCTGCATGAGGTTTTGCCGTTCGTGCCGGTGATGCCGATCACGTCCTGGAATGCGGAAGGCTCGCCGAAAAAGCGATCAGCAATGAATCCGAGTTTTTGGTCCAGGGAATCGACCTTGACACAAGGCAATGCGGCAATATTTCGGGCCAGCAGATCTCCGCCCCCGGCCGGATCATAGATGATGGCCGAACAACCTTGCCGAATCGCCTGTTCGGCATGACGCATACCGTGCGACCGGTGTCCGGCCAGAGCGACGAAGCCCTCGCCCGGGCGGATGCGCCGGCTGTCATGACAAAGACCCATGACATTAACCAGACTAGAAGCGGGGGTTTCGACGAACCCGGACAATAGGGTGTCCAGCGTGTGCCCCGCAGTCTGTGTTTCGACGGCTATCATGTCGGCTCGTCCTGCTGCGCGGCGAGGAGAGGTGTGATCTCTTCCTGATCCGGAGCGATGTTCAGCAAACGCAAAGCCCCCTCCATAACGCGCGAGAAGACCGGCGCCGCCACCGCACCGCCGTAGTACTCGCCTGCGGACGGCTCATCGACCATGACCACCATAACCAGGCGCGGCTTGCTTACCGGAGCCAATCCGGCGAATACCGAAATGTAACGCGAAGATGAATAGCCGCCCACGTCGCTCTTCTTTACCGTCCCGGTCTTGCCGGCGACTCTGAATCCCGGAATGGCGGCCTTCAGCGCGGTACCTTCACGGGAGACGACCCGCTCCAGCATCCGGCGTACTCTGATGGCGGTCCGAGCCGACATGATTCGATGCGACTCGGGCAATTTGTCGCGCTTGACCAGGCTGACCATCGGCATGACGCCGTCGTTGGCCAAGGCCGAGTAGGCTCTCGCCAGTTGCACCGTCGAGGCGGAAATGCCATAACCAAAAGAAAGGGTTGCCTGTTCGAACGGACTCCAGCCGTGATAGTCCGAAAGACGGCCGTTGGCCTCACCGGGAAAGCCGGTTTCCAAAGGCTGACCGAAACCGAGATTGTTGTAGAACGCCCAGAACTTTTTCGAAGGCAGGTCCAGCGCGATCTTGGTAACGCCCACATTGCTCGATTTTTGGAGAACATGAGCAACATCGAGGACACCATAGTTATGGATGTCTTTGACGATGTTGCGTCCCACCCGCATCGTACCCGGCGTCGTATCGATCACGGTATCGGGACGGTACAATCCCAGCTCCAGCGCCAGGGCTACCGCAAACGGCTTCATCGTCGAACCGGGTTCGTATATGTCGGTGATCGCCCGATTGCGCGATGCGCTGCCCTTCATCTGGCTACGGCTATTGGGGTTGTAAGACGGCTGGTTGGCGATCGCCAACACCTCTCCGGTGCGAGTGTCCAACAGAGCGAGCGAGGCAGAACGCGCCCGGTGCAAAAGCACCGCCTTCTTGAGTTCCCGATAGGCCAGATACTGCAAGCGCTGATCGATGCTCAAAGCAAGGTCCTTTCCGGGCACCGGCAGACTGACGTTTTCCAGATCTTCGATGACACGCCGCTTGCCGTCACGGATGATCCGCTTTGCGCCCTCCGCACCCTTCAGCCAATCGTCGTAGGCCAGTTCCATCGCCTCTTGCCCCTTGTCGTCGATATTGGTGTAGCCGACCAGGTGAGCGGCCACTTCACCGGTAGGATAGTACCGACGATATTCGCGGTCTGCATATATGCCCGCGATACCCAGGGCGGCCACCTCATCGGCCAACTCGGGGTTGATCCTTCGCTTCAGATAAGCAAAGCTACGGTTTCGGTTTCCCTCGACGTGTTTGTCCAGTGCTTCCAGGGAGATACCAAGAAGGCTTGCCAGTACCTTGCGCCGGTCGGCGGGAACCTGCGCCTCGCGAAACTCTTTCGGATTGACCCAAATCGACTTGACCGGCGTGCTGATGGCCAGCAGCTCTCCGTTACGATCGAAAATCCGCCCACGGTGCGCCGGCACAGGCAAGATGCCGACGTGACGCAAATCTCCCTGATGCTTCAGAAATTGCCGATCCAACACCTGGAGGTAAACGGCTCGTCCAATTAGAACCGCCATGGCAACCAGCATGATAACCAGCAGAACATACCAGCGACCGCGGTAGTCTGACTCATTTACCGGCCTGGGCTGGATAATCAACATCTTTCGGCGCGACGTCTAAGGTTTTATATAAATGATTGATTCCCTGGCAGGCAACAACATGCCCAAACGGCCATGCGCCAGCCTTTCGATGCGGCTATGCTCGGCCCAGGTATTTTGCTCGAGTTGCAGCCGCCCCCATTCTTCGTCATAGGCATTGAGCTCCTGTTCGAGGCGTTGAACTTCGGCGAACAGCATCCGCGATCTATACTTCGTATACACAACGCCCAGAGCAGAGGCCAAGGCCACCGCCAGCAGCATCAGCAAAAATCTCATCACTGGATACGTTCCGCTACGCGCAAAACCGCACTTCGGGCGCGCGGGTTGTTTCGAACCTCTTCCGGTCCCGGCATGCGGGCCCGACCGATTCGCTTCAACCTCCCCGGTTCGGTTCGGTGCACGGGAAAGTGCGCAAGTGCCGCACCGGCGCCACGTTCCTCGTCACGCATAAATCGCTTCACGATCCGATCCTCCAAAGAATGAAAGGCTATGACTACCAACCGCCCACCGGGCTTGAGCACCTCCATGGCCTGCCGCAGTCCCTGCTCGAGCTCCTCCAATTCTCTATTTATAAAAATACGGATCGCCTGGAAACTTCGCGTTGCCGGATGTTTACCTCTTTCTCGCATAGGAACGGCCCTTTCGATGATCTCGACCAACTCGCGAGTGGATATAATCGGCCGTTTAGATCGCCACTCGCAGATCGTCCGGGCGATACGACGGGCGTACCGCTCTTCGCCGTAATCCCGAAGCACATCGGCTACTTCACTCTCGGGCGCGCTTGCGAGCCATTCGGCTGCCGTCATGCCTCGCGTGGTATCCATACGCATATCCAGAGGACCGTTTCGCATAAAGCTGAACCCTCTATCCGACTCATCCAGTTGAGGCGAAGACACGCCCAAATCCATCAAAACCCCAGCAATTTGGCCTTGCCACCCGCGGCGTTCCACGTATTCGCCCAGATTTGCAAAACTACCATGCTCGAGTGCGAATCGAAGATCCGACGTCAGGCGCTTTGCCGCCTGTGAGGCCACGGCGTCGGGATCCTTGTCCAAAGCCAACAATCTCCCCTCAGGCCCTAGCTTTGCTAGAATCGCGGCACTGTGCCCGCCGCGCCCGAACGTGCAGTCGACATACAAACCGTCGGCAGTCAGCGCCAGACCGTCCAGCGCTTCGGGCAGCATGACCGGCCTGTGCATGCGATCTTCCAGACTCACAGGGCCAATGATCCCAACTCGGGCGAAAGTTCTTCCAAGCTCTCTTGTCGCTCTTCCTCGATCCACTCGTCACGAGAGGCATTCCAGATTGCCTCGTCCCAAATCTCGAATTTATTGCCCTGACCGATCAGTGCCACGCGCTTTTCCAATTCAGCGAATTTCCTCAAGGGCTCGGGAACCAGGAACCGCCCCTGACCGTCCATCTCACACTCGGCGGCGTGGCCAATCAACAAGCGCTGTAAACGTTTTGCCTGTTTGTTCAAGGAAGGAAGCTTAACCAGCTTTCGCTCGATCTCTTCAAACTCCGGAAGCGGGTAGAGCATGAGGCATTTATCCAATCCGACCGTAACCACCAGCTGACCATCGCAACTCTCATGCAGCTCCGCTCGATAACGGGTAGGCATGACCAGCCGGCCTTTCTCGTCGAGATTAATGGAGTTAACGCCACGAAACAAAAAATCCCCCTGCTTCCCTTTAGCTCCATTTTTTTCCACTTATTACCACTTCAGCGGAATATAGAAATCATCCGAGACCAAGTCAAGCAAGATTCTGGATATTTTTCCGCGCAACCGACTTGTTAAAACACCTCCTAACCGCGCCCTCCAAAAATGAGTGTTACGATTTAATTTCAATAATTTATCGTATTGTTTACAGCGGGTGCCCAATGCAGCTTGGTCCCCTTCATGGAAGCCGAGTCCAGAGCTCGACAAAGCACGAACTCCGCTCCGCGAATGCATCGACGGGCCGAAAAATGTATCGCCGAAAGTACAGGGTCTTAGTTCGAACAGGTACCAACCCTACCTGTCCAAAAATTTGTTGATGAGTTTAAATTTGAACGGTTTCGCCGGCAGCGGCGAACTCGGGAGAAAGGATCAGTGGTTCGGAACGGAAAGGGGACTCCCGAGGGGCAAAACCGCTAATGCGCCGCCCCCGGGAAAGTGGTTGCGGAAACCAACCATGGATGAACCAGGAAACATCACCTCAGGCCTTAGTAGACCTCGGGGAAAAAGCGACATTTACTTCGCTGCCCTCTTTATAAGCCCGAGGTCATCTTTATCGACATCGATTTTTTCATAGTTGCTGATGCAGAAACCAATCGAGAAGGCAACGGAGCCAAAGAACAAACCAGTCAACAAAAGCTCAACCCAAGTCATAGCAATCATCAAAACCTCCACGGATCTCAACCGGTACTTGAATCACTACGGCTCCATCATATAGGACCGTTTCTGGTTTACAATAATCAGCATAATGTAAACATTGATTCCTTATAAGAAATTATTGTGCCCGAACCAACGGAGTTTCGATCTTCGCTTATTGATAAGGCATCTGTTGGTGCCCATCTCGATAGGCCGCTCGTCCCAATCCGGCCGAAGGGTTTCCGGAAGCTTACCGAAATGAACTCTTAGTCGAGCGACCGGGTAATTCGTTTGGCAGCACAGAAAGTGGATGTCGGCGAGGCCAGAAAAAAGATTGGCCGACCAGGCGACTTCAGAGCAGTCGATAACACTTGGCGATTAGACGGTATGGCGCGCAACATCGACATGGCGAGTCGAAATAGGCGCGACCGAATGTCGTTCCTTTGGGGGTGTGCACAGAGAGATCGATGCGTGTGTTTCGGCGCCTCCCTGCGCCGGCGGAGACCGAGACGACGGTGTACAGTCGATGAAAGCCGGTCTAATGACCGGTCTGAGAACCGGTGGAATCGGCTTGCTCTTCAGACGGATCGACCGTACTTCTCCCGAGTCCGGAATAGACCGGACACCAGCGAAGACGAGCGGAAGCCAATAGAATAACGCCCATGAGCAACAGCGGGATATTTGCCAGAAACACCGAAATCAACGCCAGCACGACACCGACGCCGTAGCGGACTTTCTGGTCTTTAAGCCCGACGTTGAGTTCGCGTTTAGTCATTTTTTTTATGTCGAAATTCATCGCTAACCTCCTCTCAAAGAGAGAGCGATTGTGCAAGCTTCATATCAATCGCGCAAGCTGATTCCATTAAAATAGCCTCATGGACATTACCCCTATAATCGACCCCCTGAATCCGGCTCAACGAGAAGCCGTCACTTCATCGACACCTGCTCTCCTGGTATTGGCCGGCGCCGGAAGCGGCAAGACTCGCGTTCTGGTGCATCGCATCGCCTGGCTGATGCAGGTGGAAGGCACGTCACCCCATGGTATTTTGGCAGTAACGTTCACCAACAAAGCGGCGAGCGAAATGCGCAGCAGAATCGAAAATCTGCTGAACATCCCCGCGCAAAGCTTGTGGGTCGGCACCTTTCACGGACTAGCCCACCGCCTGTTACGCCGCCATGCCAAGGAAGCGGGGTTGCCGAGCGCCTTTCAAATCCTCGACTCCGACGACCAGCATCGGCTCATCCGCCGCCTGCTCAAGACGCTCGACCTCGATGAAGCCCGTTGGCCGCCCCGCCAAGTGCAATGGTTCATCAACGCGCACAAGGAAGAAGGACGCCGCGCCCGCCATCTTGCGGAGTCATATGACCCATTTCAGAAACAGATGCAGCGTATTTACCTGGCATACGAGGAAACCTGCGAGCGGTCGGGATTGGTGGATTTTGCCGAATTGCTGCTGCGCGCTCATGAATTCCTGCGCGACACGCCCGAGGTGCTGGATCACTACCAGCGCCGTTTTCATCATGTATTGGTCGACGAGTTCCAGGACACCAACCGGATTCAATACGCTTGGCTGCGACTCTTGACCCGGGAACGCGAGAACTTGTTCGTCGTCGGCGATGATGACCAGTCTATCTATAGCTGGCGCGGTGCGAAAATCGAGAATCTCCATAAATTCCAAAAGGATTACCCAAGTCACCGGCTTATCCGGCTCGAACAGAACTACCGTTCTACCAGCAGTATTCTGAATGCCGCCAACGCGCTCATCACCCACAACGAAGGCAGACTCGGAAAGACCCTATGGACCGAAGGCGGCATCGGCGAGCCGGTTTCGGTCTACGCCGCCTTCAACGAGCAAGAAGAAGCTTATTTCGTGGCGGAGCGGATCAAGCATTGGACTCAGGAGGGCAATGCCCGGCGAGATGCAGCAATTCTCTATCGCTCCAACGCCCAATCACGGCAGTTCGAAGAAAAATTGCTGGCCATGGGCATCCCGTATCGGGTCTACGGAGGACTTCGCTTCTTCGAACGGGCCGAGATCAAAGATGCTCTTGCTTATCTCCGCCTGATTTCAAACCGCCACGACGATCCCTCGTTCGAGCGCGTCGTCAATACGCCGGTACGCGGCATCGGTGCCAAGACGCTCGACCTGGTCCGCGACCTGGCCCGCGCAGAGAAGTGCTCTCTCTGGCAGGCAGCGGAAACGCTCTGTCGCGACGCTGCAGTGCCCACCCGCGCCCGGTCGCCCTTATCGGGTTTTCTGCAACTGATCGAAACCTTGACCCTAGACACCGCCGAACTTCCCCTTTGGGAAAAGGTGCAGCACGTGGTTCCCGCTTCCGGCCTTCGAGCCCATTACGAAAAGGAAAAAGGTGAACAAGCCGAAGCACGCGTCGAGAACCTGGATGAATTGGTGAACGCCGCACGCCAGTTCGAATATGAACCGCAGCTGGATACGGAGCTTTCTAAGCTCGACCAGTTTCTCTCCCACGCTGCCTTGGAAGCCGGGGAGAATCAGAGCGACGAGTACGAGGACTGCGTTCAACTCATGACCCTGCATGCAGCCAAGGGACTGGAATTTGACCTGGTGTTCATCGTCGGTCTCGAGGAAGGATTGTTTCCGAGCTTGCAGTCGCTGGAAGAGCCGAGCCGCCTGGAGGAAGAGCGCCGCCTTTGCTATGTCGGCATCACTCGCGCGAAGCGAAAGCTGTTTCTCATTTATGCCGAAACCCGCCGCCTGTACGGCAAAGAAACCTATCCCCGACCCTCGCGTTTCCTGCGGGAGATTCCATCCGAGCATCTTCAGGAAGTCCGTATGCGCGGAAACACAGGCCGGCCTATAGCGTTCTCGCAAACTTCGCCAAGCACCAACGACAATGGCGGTGTTTTCAAGCTGGGACAGCGGGTACGCCACGCGAAATTCGGGGAAGGCGTGATCCTTCAGTATGAAGGTGAAGGCAGTCAAGCCCGAGTCCAGGTGAATTTCGCCGAATCCGGCATCAAATGGCTGATGCTGGCGTATGCAAATTTACAGCGGCCTTGAAAAAGGCCGCTCTGACGCACTTTCGCTGACGCGTATTCGATTCACCTGTCGGGATTGACGTCTGGCGGAGTATTAGGGACTGGCGTCCAGCCCTCCGCAACACCAGCCATTCCCAAAAAATGCTCCAGTCGATCAGGCCTTTTCCTTCTCTTCCATCATCCGTTCGAGAATGGGGCGGAAAATGATTTCCATGGCGAGCCCCATCTTGCCACCGGGAACTACGATCGAATTGTAGCGGGACATGAATGAGTCCTTGATCATCGCCAAAAGATTCTGGAAGTCAACGTTGAATTTGCGCGGATTCTTGAAGCGGATGATGACGAGACTCTCGTCCGGCGATGGGATGTCCCGTGCAATGAATGGATTCGAGGTATCAACCAGAGGTACCCGCTGGAAATTGATATCCGTTTGAGAAAATTGAGGCGTGATGACGTTCACATAATCGTACATGCGGCGCAGAATCGTGTCGGTGACGTCCTCCGGCTTATAACCGCGTTCGGCGGTATCGCGGTGGATCTTCTGAATCCATTCAAGATTGACGATGGGGACCACGCCAACCAAAAGATCCGCGTACCGGGGAATATCCACGAACTCGTTCTTCACCGCCCCATGCAGACCTTCGTAAAAGAGCAAATCCGTACCCTCGGAGATATCGCTCCATGGTGTGAAGGTTCCCGGTTTATAGCCCCCCAGACGCAGGCCTTCTTCTTCGTTATGGATGTAGTAGCGCCGCTTGCCTGTGCCGGTTTCACTGTATTGCCGGAACAAATTTTCCAGTTCTTCGAGCAAATTTGCCTCTACGGCGAAGTGACTGAAATGCCGGCCCTCCGCTTGAGCTCTATTGATGTGGCTACGCATTTCGGTGCGGTCGTAGCGGTGAAAGCTGTCTCCTTCCACCACCGCCGGCTCGATGTTCAGCCGAAAGAACAAATGCTCGAACGCCTGTTTAACGGTAGTCGTTCCAGCACCCGACGAACCGGTAACAGCGATGACTGGATGCTTCTTGGACATGAGATGCTTCCTCCACACTTATTAATTATTTTAACCGCACTGGCGCATCCGTGGATTGCGGGACCAGCCAAAATTCACTTCGAACCCCATTCAAGCTGACGTAATCGGCCACCGAAGACGCCACTAATAACACAACACAGGGAAAACCTACCGCGACGAACAGCCTCACCGTCAACAATTCCCCCGAAGCCGCTCATATGGCCATTCGCCTGCGCGCCCCATGGGCATAAGACGCCATACACCCACGCGCTGCCCTACCGTTCGTTGCATGCTCCAAATCAAAATCGGATACCCGGCCGAGGATATTGCATAAGCAGAACCATTAAGTCCATACTCTTAAAATAAATGATTCTTTATAGGTCGTGTGTTGGCGCGAAAACATGAACATTACACTTCGACAACTGAAAGTCTTCGAGAGGGTGGCGCGCCGCTTAAGCTTCACCCGCGCGGCCGAAGAGCTTTATCTGACCCAGCCTGCCGTTTCGATGCAAATAAAGCAATTCGAGGAAGTCGTCGGCCTGCCTTTGTTCGAGAGGCTGGGCAAAAAAATCTACCTGACCCGAGCCGGGGAGGAACTCTATCGGCTGAGCCGCGCCATTTCCCTGCAACTCGAGGAGGCGGAACAGCTGATCGAAGAGCTGAAAGGGACGGAAGGCGGCCGCCTGGCGGTGTCGGTCGCCAGCACGGTCCATTATTTCGCCATTCGCCTCTTGGCTGATTTTTGCCAACGTTATCCAAAGGTCAAAGTCAGTTTCAAAGTCACCAACCGTAAAGGCCTGTTGCAGCAACTGGACGACAACGAGGCCGATATCGTCTTGATGGGGCAACCACCGGAGGACCAGGACTTAACCGCAGAGGCATTCATGGACAACCCTTTGGTGATCATTGCCCCGACCCGTCACCCCTTGGCGGGCCAAAAAAGCATCCCCTTGGCCGAACTGAATCGCGAGACCTTTCTCATGAGGGAGCAAGGCTCCGGGACCCGCAACGCCGTGGAGCGCTTCCTATCGGAAAAAGGCGTGCAAATTTCCGCCAGCATGGAAATGAATACCAACGGCGCCATCAAGCAGGGCGTCGAAGAAGGCTTAGGTCTCGGCATAGTTTCCGTACACACCGTGGAGCGTGAGCTGGAAGACGGTCGCGTGGTTGTTCTGGACGCGGAATCATTTCCCATCATGCGCCAGTGGTACATCGTCCATCGGGCCGGCAAACGTCTGTCGGCGGTAGCACGCGAGTTCGAGCAATTCGTCCGAAGCGAAGCCGGACGGTTCGTCAGAAGCGATATCATCAAGACCGCTCTGGGCGGCGCGCAGAGTTCTGCTTCATCGGGATCGAGTCACCCGGATATTGTCGATCAAGCGAGCTTTCCCCAGCCAGGCGGCCGCCAATATTACGAGATCTGAATCGTCCTGCCCTGCAGGAGCCAGATCTGACTCCCGCCGGATGCTGAAATAATCGGCGCGAAACCCCGCCGCCTGCAGAGCTTCGACCTGCTGCCGTTCGATTTGCTCGAAATCTCTCTCGCCTCGGCCAATCGCCTCGGCCGCCTGGCAAAGACAGCGGTACAAGCGGGCCGCCTGCGCCTTCTGCTCCGCCGTGAGATACGCATTTCTCGAACTCATCGCCAATCCGCTCGGCTCCCTGACAGTCGCGACAGCGTGGATTCGTACGGGAAAATCGAGATCCGCCACCACCCGGCGGATAATCATCAGCTGCTGAAAATCTTTTTCACCGAACAATGCGACATCAGGCTGCACCAGGTTGAAGAACTTGCTGACGACCGTTGCAACGCCTCGGAAATGCCCCGATCTGAATTGACCACAGAGCTCATCGGATAGCCCCGGCACCTCAACGAAGGTCGCGGCATCCGAACCCCTTGGATAAAGTTCTGCCGCAGCAGGCATAAATAGCAGATCGGTTTCCGCACCGCGAAGCTTTTCCGCGTCTTCGGCGGGCGTTCGCGGATAGGCGTCAAAATCCTCCCCCGGAGAGAATTGCGTAGGATTCACGAACACGCTGACGACCACTCTGTCGGCGACCCGCTTCGCTTCACGGACGAGATGCACGTGCCCTGCATGCAGATTTCCCATGGTCGGCACGAAAGCCACGGAAATGCCTTTCGAACGCCAATCCCGCAGGGTTTGGCGCAAAGCGCTTATGGATTCCAGGACAAGCATGGTGATCCTTGAATTGTCCGCCGAAAGCCCCGCCCATAACGCCGGCCCGATGCCGGGAGCCGACCCGGTCTCACATCATCCGCACAATTACGGATAGCGGCCGGAATCTCATCAGCGCCTTGAAGAAATCCCCCGGAAAACTTTGTCCGCTTTCCGGGGGTGATGCCAAGCGTGTTGTCGGACAGAAGCGTAATATGGCCGTTAAAGCCCTGACCGGAATGGCCGCCGGCCAAAACAAGATCGACGCCGAGTTCGCCCAAGACTCCGCCAAATCCGACATCATAAGCGGCAAGAGCAACGATTTGTTCATCGCAGCCTTTGATTGCCGAAAGCTCCGGAACAGTCGGGACCCACGCCTCCTCAGACATCCTCGATCACCTCCAGCCCTCGTTTCGGACAGGTCCGAACCAGCTCGGCCAGCAAACCCATACCGGGAATATCAAGTTCGGGCGAAATCTCCATAAGAGGATACAGCACGAACTCGCGTTCTGCGATTCCGGCATGAGGCACGGTCAACACTTCGCCTTCCAGGATTTCGTACCCATACAGCAATATATCCAGATCCAGCGTACGCGGCCCCCAGCGCTCGCCCTTGCGGACTCGCCCGTGGGCGGTCTCTATGCCTTGAAGCGCGCGCAGCAACTCGAGAGGATTTAAAGTCGTCTCGACCGACATCACGGCGTTGACGTAATCGGGCTGATCTGTGGGTCCCATGGGTGCGCTGCGATAAAGGCTGGAAAAGGCCAGCTCCCGAACACCCGCGATCTCGTTGATGGCAGAACGTGCCGACTTGATGGTCTCCACGGGATTGTCCAAATTGGCACCTAGGCCGATATAGGCCACGACTCTGTCGAATCGTTCGGGACGATTAGACGGACACATTGGCGGGAGGTGCGGTTCGTGACTTGCGCTTACGCGATCGCGACCTGCCGGAGCGACGCCGGCCCGGACGGGTCATGGTTTGCCGTTCGGCTTCATCGGCCTGCTGGAATCGAGTCCACCACTCTGCGAGTGACGGCTCGGCCTCTCCGGCCTCGGCCCGCAGCAACAGGAAATCGTAAGCGGCCCGAAAACGGGGGTGACTCAGCAAGCGAAACGGTCGCGAACCGACGATCCGTTCAAACCGCGGTTGCAAGGTCCAGACTTCCCTCGCCGGCAAACTGACGGTTCGAGGCAAGGCGGTATGACGAACCTGGCCTGCGACCACCTCGCCCGCCGCTTCCTGATAGGCCAGGATATCGCTTTCCCCCGCCTCGATTCGGGCCTGTGCTCCTGTCCGCACCGGCTCCCACAACAAGGCCGCGAACAGAAAATACGGCGCTACCGGTTTGCCGTCCTGTACTCTTTGATCAGTACGCTCCAGGGCCTTGGCCAAGAATGTCAGGGGAAATCCCTGCTGTTCCTTCGCCAGACACCGCTCGGTCTCGGGAAACAGAACCCCGAACAGCCCGTAATGCCGGAGCTGCTCGAAAGTTTGTACCGCATAACCGGACAGGAACAGCTTGAGAACTTCCTCGTAAAGGCGAGCAGGCGGAATTTCCTGGAGCAGGCTCGAAAACCGCTTGATCGGTTCGGCGCAGCTTGGATGAATGGTAAAGCCGAGCTTGACCGAGAAACGCAGCGCCCGCAACATCCGCACCGGATCTTCCCGATACCTCTGATCCGGATCGCCGATCAGTCTCAGCATACCGGCTTTATGGTCCTCCATGCCGCCGACGTAATCCACCACCGAAAAATCGTTGATGTTGTAATACAGGGCGTTGACCGTAAAATCCCGACGGAAAGCGTCTTCTTCGATGGTTCCATATACATTGTCCCTCAGTATGCGCCCATTCTCGATGACACGCCCTTCATGGCTGTCCTCGCCAGCAAGCCCGCGAAAAGTTGCCACTTCGATAATTTCTTCGCCGAAATGCACATGGGCAAGGCGAAAACGCCGGCCGATCAAACGGCAATTGCGGAAAATCGCTCTGATCTGTTCCGGGTGGGCACTGGTTACCACATCGAAATCCTTCGGCTCGCGCCCCAACAGCAGATCGCGTACGCATCCGCCGACCAAATAAGCCTGATACCCCGATTTCTTCAGCCGATAAAGCACCTTAAGCGCGTTATCGCTGATCATCGAGCGCGAAATCATGTGTTCAGATCGCGGATAAATCCTGACGGTCACCGCTGCCTCCGGCTTGGGCTGCGGCAATTTGAACAACCTTTTGACGAAGTTGAAGATTGGCAGAGGAGTATCTTATGAGTTAGACCTAGGAGAATTCGGAATGTTACCCTACGCTGCGGGCACACTCAATGCGCCGAACCCTCGTTCTGCTTCCGTAGGGCCAAAGTGGTGTCCGGATGCTTCCGGCGACACCGTTTTTGAATCATTACGGATTCAATCAAGTAAGATTGATTCTAAGAATAAAGTTCACTCACCGGAAATTTCCAGGAGTTGTGCTTATGCTCGAGAACTGGTTCAGCCAAATAAATACATACATCCTTTCACATCCACAGTGGATAGCGAAACTGGATTTTCTGCTTCGGGTGAAATGCGGGCTGCTGACGGCTCTCATGGGCTATTTCGTGTATCTCATCTTCAAGGAAAGAACGAAGCCCGCCGAAAAGCCACAAAAGCCGCCCTATCGTTTTGTCGCGTAACTTAAGCGGAAAAGCGCTGTCTATCGTAGTGAAAACTCGATATGATGGAAATTTCAACCACCGTTACAGCAAGGGTCACTCATGCAAGTCTCACCCCGCAAAGTGGTTCATATCCACTACACCCTCACCAGCGATGACGGCGACATCCTCGACAGCTCCAGAGATCAAGGTCCTTTGGCTTACATTCACGGAATGGGAAACATCATTCCCGGCCTGGAGAATGCGTTATCCGGTCATACCGTGGGCGACAAACTCAAGGTCAGCATCCCACCGGAAGAAGCGTATGGCTTGCGAGACGACGATCTCATTCAGTCTGTACCGAAAACCGCCTTTCAAGAGGGGCAGGAAATCCTGCCGGGCATGCAGTTCCAAGCGCAGTCTCCGGAAGGCCTTCAGCTGCTCACGGTAATCGGCGTGGACGACGACGAGGTGGTGCTGGACGGAAACCATCCGATGGCAGGGCTTACGTTGAATTTCGAAGTCGAAATCACGGAAGTCCGCGAGGCCACGACCGATGAATTGAATCATGGGCACGTGCACGGCCCCGGCGGACATCATCACGGCTGACTCGAGGGACAGAACCGGGCGGCTATCCTGTGCGGGATAGTCGCCCACAATCGGGCTAACTTGCCGGAACCGCCCATAGATCGTGGTCATCGGCGTCTTCAAAAATCACCTCGGCCCAGTCGCCGACTTTCAGATGGGTCGCACCGTCGATAAAAACCTGGCCATCGATCTCGGGCGCATCGGCTCGGCTTCGAGCGACCGCCCCTTCATCCACGACTTCATCGACCAAAATAGTTTCCCGCTTCCCGATCTTGGACTGTAGTCTATCAGCACTGATTCGAGCCTGAACCCCCATGAACCGTGCCAGGCGTTCCTCTTTTACAGACTCGGGCACCGGATTGGGCAACTCGTTGGCGGCCGCTCCCTTGACGGGCGAATAGGTAAAACAGCCTACTCGGTCGAGTCGCGCTGCTTGCAAAAACTCAAGCAGTTGCTCGAAATCAGCGTCGGTTTCCCCTGGAAATCCCACGATAAACGTGCTGCGAAGCGCGATTTCCGGACAGATGCTCCGCCACAAAGCGATCCGGGCCAAGACATCCTCTGTGGCGACCGGACGCTTCATCGACTTTAGAATCCGAGTACTGGCATGTTGGAACGGTATATCGAGATACGGGAGGATTTTCCCCTCGGCCATGAGTGGAACGACTTCATCCACATGCGGATACGGGTAGACGTAATGCATGCGCACCCAAATTCCGAGTTCTCCCAAGGCCTTGGCCAGGTCATAAAAGCGGGTCTTGAGCGGACGCCCGCCCCAAAATCCGGTTCGGTACTTCAAATCGACGCCGTAAGCACTGGTATCTTGCGATACGACGAGCAATTCCTTCACGCCGGCTGAAACCAGACGCTCCGCCTCGTCCATCACCTCGCCGATTGGGCGGCTGGCCAAATCGCCGCGCAGACTCGGAATGATGCAGAAGGTGCACCTATGATTGCAGCCTTCGGAAATCTTCAGGTAAGCATAATGACGGGGCGTTAACCTGATACCCTCCGGCGGCACCAGATCGACAAAGGGATCGTGAAGCGGCGGCAAATGCTCGTGCACCGCCTCGACGACCTCCTCGTAAGCATGAGCGCCGGTAATCTTCAGCACCTGGGGGTGTCGTTCGCGAATTTCGTTCTCGCGAACGCCCAGGCAACCCGTCACCACGACCTTGCCGTTCTCTTTCAGAGCCTCGCCTACGGCCTCCAGCGATTCCTCCACGGCAGCGTCGATGAATCCGCAGGTATTCACGACGACGAGATCGGCATCCTTATAGGTTGAAACCAGGCTATAACCTTCAGCACGCAGCTTGGTCAAAATGCGTTCACTATCTACCAGCGCCTTGGGGCAGCCCAGGCTGACGAAACCGATGCGGGGTGTTTTCATGAAGGGATCTGTAAAGGAAAAATCGAAGGATAATAGGACCATTTTATCCCAGCGGAGGTTTCCACTCCTAAGGACTCTCCGCAATAAACACCGCCCGCACCGGCGCGGGCAGCCCCTCGACCGTCAGCTCCGGGTTAACCGGATCGAGAAAGTCAGAAAGAGACTGAAATCGCATCCAATCTGTGGAACGCTGCTCCTCGCTTGTGGTCTTGGTCACGTCCACGATCTGGACGTTACGGTAACCGCACCGTCTGAGCCACGACAGCAAAGTGGAACAGGAAGGGATGAACCATACATTACGCATTTGCGCATAGCGACCTTCCGGTACTAAGACCTGCCCTTGCTCACCCTCGATGATCAAGGTTTCGAGCACCAGTTCGCCGCCGGGTCTGAGACAACCCTTGAGCTCCAGTAGGTGGTCGAAAGGCGAACGGCGATGGTAAAACACCCCCATCGAGAAAACGGTATCGAAGGCTCGAAGATTGGGCGGAACATCTTCTATACCCAATGGAAGCACGTAGACCGGGAAATCGCCGGCAAAATGCTTGACCGCCATAAATTGCGCCACACTCAATAGCGTCGGATCGATTCCGATGACTAATTCGGCCCCGCACCCGAGCATCCGCCAGGCGTGATACCCGTTTCCGCAGCCGACATCCAGCACCGTCCGGCCCTCGAGCGATTGAATGTGATCCTTCAGCCTGTGCCATTTGAGATCTGAGCGCCATTCGGTATCGATATGAATGCCATGGATGGTATACGGGCCTTTCCGCCAGGGATGGAGTCGGCGCAGCTGGTCTTCAATAAGATTCCTGTGTACTTCGCCGCATCCCCCGTCGATGAAAATGGCATCGACATTGAGATCGACCTTGGACGCCTCGATTCTAGGAAGTCGGTCAAGCGCGGCCTGCCAGACCGGCCAGTCGCCATGCCGCTCGGAACCGAAAGCCGTTTCCAGCTGACTCGGCAGCCGCCCCAGCCAAGTACGCAATTGCGGCCACCCGGAGGCCAAAAACAAACCTGAATAAACCTTCAGTCTCGATTGACTATTAAGCATTCTCCCCCGATACCCTCCAGACTCTCAGGATATTTCCTACCTTACGGCCAGCCATTTCAGCGAGCGAAACGCGTAACATTTTCGAGGCAATAACATCTCTATGCTACCGTGCTACAATCTCGTCATACGTTTATATAAGAAGACGCCGCCAAGCGCCCGAGCCAAAGAAACATCCCGGAGATTCCCATCCACAATCGACTTTTACGGGAAGATCGCCGAATGAATACACCCGATATCTTACAAGTTAAGGCCTATCTCCAAGACCTCCAAGAAAGCATCTGCCTCGCTCTGGAAAACGAGGAACCGGAGGCGCGATTCATGGAGGATCTTTGGCAACACAACTGCGGCGGCGGCGGAAGAACACGCGTTTTGACCGGCGGAAAAACTTTCGAGCAGGGCGGCGTCAATTTTTCCCACGTTTTCGGCCGAAATCTTCCGCCTTCCGCCACGGCACATCGGCCGGAACTTGCGGGTCGGACCTTTCAAGCCGTAGGCGTATCCTTGGTCATTCATCCCCTAAACCCATACATTCCGACCTCCCATGCCAATGTACGCTTTTTTCTTGCAGAAAAGGAAGACGAAGCGCCGGTGTGGTGGTTCGGCGGCGGCTTCGATCTGACACCCTACTACCCCTTCGAAGAAGACGCAGTTTTTTGGCATACCATAGCCCGGAACGCCTGCCTCCCTTTCGGCGAAGATGTTTATCCCAGATTCAAACGCTGGTGCGACGAATACTTTTTCCTCAAGCACCGCAATGAAACCCGAGGCGTGGGTGGCTTGTTTTTCGACGACCTCAACGCGTGGGGATTCGATCGCTGCTTCGAATTTTTGCGCAGCGTCGGAGACCATTACATCAAAGCTTACATACCAATCGTCCAGAAAAGGAAGGATGCCCCCTATGGCGAACGGGAACGAGAGTTTCAGCTTTACCGGCGAGGACGATACGTCGAATTCAATCTGGTTTACGACCGAGGGACTTTATTCGGGCTGCAGTCGGGTGGCAGAACGGAATCCATACTAATGTCTCTGCCACCCGTGGCGCATTGGCGATACAACTGGAAGCCGCAGGAAGGAAGCGCCGAAGATAATCTATACAAGAACTATCTAAAACCCCGAGAGTGGCTATGACCCTCTCTTGTCGCCATCGGCAACCCCCATGGGTTCTTTCATAGCCGTAGCATTGCGTTCGGCAAGGTGCGAAATCAATTGGTCGAGGGAGCCGGTGCGGGCGACCTCATCGGTGAAGCTGGCACGATAGTTCTGAAGCAGGCTGATACCCTCGATCAATACGTCGTACACCTTCCAGTCATTCTTGGTAAACACCATTCGATAATTGACTGCTACGGGCTGAGCGCCGGCCTGGAGGATTTCGGTGCGAACCATAACCTTTCTGTCCGCGGGCTTCATTTGCAGCGGCAGGTAGCGAATTTTCCAACTGGCGTACTCGGTGAAGGCGGTGGTGTAGGTGCGCACGAGAAGAGTCCGGAATTCCTTCTTGAAGCGCTCTCTTTGGTCGGGGGTAGCCGATTTCCAATACTTTCCCAGAATCAACATCGATACACGATCGAAATCGACATGCGGCTCAATGATTCCGTCAACAAACTGGGTGGCTTTTTTGAAATCGTTCTTGTATTCCGGCTTTTGAAGCGTAGCCTGCAATTCGTCGGCACTCTGCTGGATTACCTGCTGCGGAGGGAGCAATCCTTCCTCCGCCCAAGCTGGTGCCCCGCAAAAGCTCAGCAGCAACGACAGTGCAACGGCCCAACTCGGCAGAGCGAAGGAAGACTTAGTAAATTTCATCTAAAAAACTCCTGCTGACTTTTTAATATTCTTATCATAACCCGGCGGCATACACTAAACTACCGAGTTTCTCTGTGTCCCATGCGAAGACCGACCACCATGTCGATAAATGATAGCATTTCTTACCCCAATGTTCGCTTGCGCCGAATGAGGCGGAATGAATTCAGCCGGCGCTTGATGCGGGAAACACAGCTTTCCGCTAACGATTTGATTTACCCTCTTTTCATTCTGGAAGGCGAAAATCGGCGGGAACCTGTCGCATCCATGCCCGGCGTCGAACGGCTGAGCATCGATCTGCTGTTGCACGAAAGCGAAAATGCTTTGCGGGTGGGCATTCCCGCCATTGCGCTTTTCCCCGTGATTGCGGCTGACAAAAAAACGGATGATGCTCGAGAAGCGTATAATTCCGAAGGCTTGGTGCAGCGTGCCGTACGCGAATTGAAACGGCGATTGCCAGAACTCGGTTTAATCACGGACGTTGCCTTGGACCCCTTCACGATTCATGGTCAGGATGGGCTTGTAGATCGAGACGGCTACGTGGTCAACGATGAGACCGTCGAAGTACTGGTGAAACAGGCCCTGTCTCACGCGGAAGCCGGAGCGGACATCGTGGCGCCTTCGGATATGATGGACGGACGCATCGGCGCAATCCGCGGTGTCTTGGAACAAAACGGCTTCGTGCACACGAGGATCCTCGCCTATTCCGCGAAGTACGCTTCCTCCTTTTATGGCCCGTTTCGGGACGCCGTGGGTTCGGCAGCCAATTTGGGGAGCGGCGACAAATACACTTACCAGATGGATCCGGCCAATTCGGATGAAGCCTTGAGAGAGGTCGAACTCGATTTGGCGGAGGGCGCGGACATGGTCATGGTCAAGCCGGGATTACCTTATCTGGACATCATTCGCAGAGTGAAAGACCGCTTCGGCGTCCCGACCTTGGCCTATCAAGTCAGCGGGGAATATGCCATGCTCAAGGCTGCATCGCAGAACGGCTGGCTGGACGAACGCAAGACCGTGCTGGAATCCCTGCTGGCACTCAAGCGGGCAGGATCCGATGCCATCCTGACCTATTACGCGCCAGCCGTCGCCGGATGGCTTCACGAATAAGCCATCAGACAATACCTCCGAGCTATCCAAGGACCGGTCCCAACCCCATCTCCATCAAAAATTTCCGCCGCCCTGACAACACATGCCGCCCGCAGATCGCTACGCCGTCTTCGGCCATCCTATCGGCCATACCCGATCACCTTGTATCCACGCGCTATTCGCAGAACAGACCGGAGAGCGCCTGAATTACACCGCCCAAGACGTTACACCCGACGCTTTCGAGACTAGCGTGCGCGAGTTTTTTGCCAATGGCGGCAAAGGCCTGAATTGCACCGTGCCCCTCAAGGAACTCGCCTGGAAAATCGCCGATCTCAGAAGCGAGGACGCGGAACGCAGCAAAGCCATCAATACCTTGGCCCTGTGTCAGGATGGAACGATATACGGAGACAACACAGACGGCATCGGCTTGATACGAGACCTGAAAATCAACCTCGGCCGTACCCTGGAAAGCCGGCGGGTCTTGCTATTGGGTGCAGGCGGCGCCAGCCGCGGCATCATCGGTCCCCTACTCGAGCAGGGCCCGTCCCGCGTGATGATCGCCAACCGCACACCCGAAAAGGCCGTTCGGCTTGCAGAAGAATTTTGCGGTCTCGGCCCGATCACCGGTTGCGGTTTATCGGACCTCGGAGCGGAGGCTTTCGACCTCGTTTTGAACGCTACATCCGCCAGTCTGACCGGCGAACTTCCGAAACTGCCCGGCAACATCCTCCGGACGGGAGCCTGCTGCTACGACCTCGCCTATGGCGTCGAGCCCACACCCTTTGTCCGCTGGGGACAAGAGATGGGTGCCGATATCAGCGTCGACGGCATCGGCATGCTGGTCGAGCAAGCGGCCGAGGCGTTTTTCATCTGGCGTGGAATTCGGCCGGACACCGCGCCGGTGATCGATCTTCTGAATCGGGAGCGCCGCGGCTAAGGCCGCGTGTCCAGCAAGCCGGCATCGCGCAGATATTGATTTTTCAGGTTCACATAGCCATCCTTGGAGAAACCCAGATACTCCAATTCCACATCCTTGAGTGGGCGCGCCTGCTTTGCGGGCGATCCGACATAAAGAAAACCGCTTTCCAGGCGCTTGCCGGGCGGCACCAAAGCTCCGGCGCCGATCATGATCCGGTCTTCCACGACGGCGCCGTCCATCACCACCGCGCCGATCCCGATCAGACACAGATCGCCGATCGTGCAACCGTGCAGCACGGCTCTATGGCCCACGGTGACACCCCGCCCGACGATCAGTGGATTTCCGGCCGCGTTATAGCGGCTTCTTTGAGTGACGTGCAGCACGCAGCCATCCTGGATATTGGTTTCGTTGCCAATTTCGATGCGGTGTACGTCTCCCCGCGCAACCACCATGGGCCAAATCGAAACATCGGTTCCCAATGTCACGTCGCCGATCACCAGCGCACTATCCGCAATATAAACACCCGCACCCAATTTCGGCTCAATGCCGTTATAAACTTGGATCGCCACCTTACGAAACTCCAATTGATCAAACGATTTACCAGCCCCGCCGTCATCTATACTTCCTTCCAGCCCCGATTCAACTTCAATAACTAAAGAGGAGCGGTTATGAGCGTAGGCGGTTTCATTGTGGCCGGCACGATCCTGTTCGTGGTCGTGTATACCATTCTGATTTACAACCGGCTGGTCAATTTGAAGCATGATACCGCAAAAGCCTGGTCGAACATCGACGTACTGCTCAAACAACGTCACGACGAATTGCCGAAACTTGTCGAGACATGCAAGCAGTACATGCAGCACGAGCGGGAAACGCTGGACAAGATCATGCAGGCCCGCTCCGGAATATTTGCCGCACGGGAATCTTCGAACCTGCACGCTCTCGGAGCCTCGGAAAGCCAGTTACGCCAGGGATTAACGCAACTCTTTGCGGTAGCGGAAAGTTACCCCGACCTGAAAGCGGATGCATCGTTCCGGGCACTGGAATCGCGGATTACCGGGCTCGAGAACGCCATCGCCGACCGCCGCGAGTTCTACAACGAAAGCGTCAACAACAACAATGTCCGTCTGGAAGAGTTCCCCGATTTGATTATTGCTCGGCTTTTCAGTTTTAAACCCTTCGAGTTGCTGGAATTCTCGGACAGTGAGAAGCGGGACGTGGATTTAAAGGCGTTGTTCAGCTGACTCGAAAGCCGTGTCATTTCATGATCTTATTCTCCGAACCCCGCCGCACCATTTCTGGCTTGCGTTAGGGTGTGCCGCTTTCACCTCGGCCGTCTCCTTCTATCTCGCATTTCGATGGCTGCATCGCGCACGCCTGATCGCCGACACGCCAACAGCCAAGGTCCGCTCCGCCGCTCAGGGTTACCTTGAACTCGAAGGCCGAGCCAGGATGATGGATGGCGAGCCGATACACGCTCCGCTGAGCGGTGTGCCTTGCGTATGGTACAGCTATAAGGTCGAAGAGCGGGAAACGGACTATCAAGCAGGCCGCAGTACGAGCCGTTGGCGAACGATCGAGCGCGGGGTGAGTGAGGCAATCTTCTACCTGGAAGACGATACCGGACGGTGCATCGTCGATCCCGACGGCGCCGAGGTCACACCATCGGTTCGGCTCAAATGGCACGGAAAACTCGCACGACCCGGATATGCGCCGAACCAGACCGGCTTCTGGGACTCTCTATTCTCGTCCGGGCCTTATCGCTATACCGAATGCCGCATTCAGATAAACGACCCGCTCTATGCAATCGGGCAATTCCTGTCGCTAGGCGGCACCACCGTCGCCGATTTCCGTACCGAGGTGGCGGATCTGCTGAGCCTGTGGAAAAGAGATCGTTCCGAGCTTATTCGCCGCTTCGATAAGGACGGCGACGGCGAAATAAACGCCGATGAATGGGAAACGGTTCGACAACAGGCCGAGCGTGAGGTCATGGCGTCCTGGCACGGGAGAACCAAACAAACCGAGGCCAACCTGATGCGAAAGCCGGGTTATGGGCGGCCTTATCTCCTATCGGTCATCCCACAGGCCAAACTGACGAAACGATATCGTCGCAATGCCTGCCTGGCGATGATCGCATTTCTGTTAGCGGGCAGCACGGCAACCTGGGCACTAAATCTGCGCTTTGGCGTAACGCCTTGACAAAGCTTAAATCTAGACCTCCCATGGTGCGATCTTCGGGTCGGCGTCGCAACCGATGGGTTGGTTAGAGGGACGGTGAAACCCTGCCTGCAACGGAAAGCGTCGAAACTGAAACCCGAGAACACCACCGGCCTAGCCGGACCTCTCGCTCCGGCCTGCTTTCTCTTCGAGCCCGGAGAGACCGAACCGTCTCTGCAATTCGGCTAAAACCTGATCGGGACTCAGGCCTTGATGCGCTAGAAGCACCAAACTGTGAAACCACAGGTCGGCCACTTCATAGACGATCTTGTCGGAATTTCCGTCCTTGGCAGCCATCACGGTCTCGGTGGCCTCTTCGCCGATCTTCTTCAAAATAGCGTCGAGTCCTTTTGCATAAAGACTCGCCACATAGGATTTCTGCGGATCCTGGGATTTCCGTTCCTCGAGCACCCTGGCCAGTTCTTTCAATACGTCCATATCAGCGCTTGTACATGGTTTCCGGAGATTTTAGAACGGGCTCCGACGTTTCCCAGGAACCATTCCGCAGCACCCGGAAAAAACAATGATGGCGACCGGTATGACAGGCAATTCCCCCCGCCTGTTCGACCGCGAGCAAAATGACATCTTCGTCGCAATCCAAACGAATTTCCAGAACCTTCTGCCGATTTCCGGATTCCTCACCCTTGCGCCAAAGCCGGTTTCGAGAGCGCGACCAGTACACCGCGTAGCCTTCCTCGGCAGTCAGCCGCAAGCTTTCCCGGCTCATCCAGGCGAACATGAGGACCTGCCGCGAGCCCGATTCCTGAGTTATGACCGGAACGAGCCCGTCGGAAGTCCAGCGAATTTCATCGAGCCAAGTAGGCTCCGTCACAACCGTACCTCGATACCTTGCGCGGCCAGATGGTCCTTGGCCTGGCGAATCGTGTATTCGGCGAAATGGAAAATGCTGGCGGCCAGCACCGCATCGGCTTTACCCCGCAAAATCCCGTCAGCCAGGTGCTGCAACTTGCCGACACCGCCCGAGGCGATCACCGGTACCGTTACGGCTTCGCTGATTGCACGGGTCAGGTGCAAATCGAAGCCCTGCTTGGTACCGTCCCGGTCCATGCTGGTCAAGAGAATTTCGCCGGCTCCGTAGTCCACCATGCGGCGCGCCCATTCGATGGCATCGAGACCGGTCGGCTTGCGTCCGCCGTGGGTAAAAATTTCCCATCGCTTGGGATTCTCGGACACCTGCTTGGCATCGAGTGCCACTACGATGCATTGGGAGCCGAAACGCTCCGCGGCCTCGTGCACGAATTCCGGCCTTGCGACCGCGGCGGTATTGATACTGACTTTGTCCGCACCGGCGTTCAACATGCGGCGGATGTCGTCCAGCGTGCGAATCCCGCCACCCACCGTGAGCGGAATGAACACTTCGCCCGCTACCTGCTCGACCACGTGTACCATCGTGTCCCGATTGTCCGAACTGGCTGTGATATCGAGAAACGCCAGTTCGTCCGCCCCTTCCCGGTCGTAGCGCCTGGCAATTTCGACGGGATCTCCGGCATCCTTGATATCGAGAAAGCGGACGCCCTTGACCACGCGTCCGTTGTCCACATCCAGGCAGGGGATAATGCGCTTGGCCAACATAGGTTAGTATTCTTCCGCCACTTTACGCGCTTCGGCGAAATTGAGGGTGCCCTCGTAAATCGCCCGGCCGGTAATAGCACCGACAACCCCATCGCCGACGACCTTACCCAACGCATGGATGTCCTGAATACTCCGGATGCCTCCTGAAGCGATGACCGGAATTCGTATGGAGCGCGCAAGCCTTGCCGTCGCCTCGACGTTGACGCCTTCCATCATCCCGTCCCGACTGATATCGGTGTAAACAATGGCTTCAACACCGTCATCCTCGAACTTTTGAGCAAGATCGATCACGTCATGATGAGAGAGTTTCGACCAGCCGTCTATGGCCACTTTACCGTCCTTTGCATCCAAACCGACGATGATGTGGTTCGGAAACTCCGCCGCGACCTCGCGTACGAAATGGGGTGCGCTGACCGCCTTGGTACCGACGATGACGTAATCGACACCGGCGTTCAAGTATCCCTGTATCGTTTCTTCGTCCCGAATCCCGCCCCCCACCTGGATTTGCACATCCGGATAAACCTCCCGGATGGCATGGATGACTTCCGCATTGCGCGGAACACCGGCAAAGGCACCGTCCAGATCCACCAAATGTAGACGCTTCGCCCCTTCCGACACCCACTTTCCCGCCATTGCCACCGGGTCGTCGGAAAAAACCGTATCGTCTTCCATGCGGCCTTGCCGCAAACGGACACACTTGCCATCTTTCAGATCGATAGCAGGTATCAAAAGCATAGAAAAATCCTCAACAACGGAAAAAGTGAATGCTCGGCGCCTTATCGCCCCGGGTCCCAGTTTAGAAAATTAGCCAACAACCGCAATCCGGCTTCTTGACTCTTTTCAGGATGAAACTGAACGGCAAACAGGTTTTCTCGTACCAAAGCGGAAGCAAAAGGCTCCGGATAATCCGTCGTCGCCGCCACATTCCGGGACTCGGCCGGTCGGGCGAAATAGCTGTGGACGAAATAAAACCAACTACCGGGCACGATACCGTGCCATAACGGATGCTCAGCTTTCGGGGCGACGCGGTTCCACCCCATATGAGGAATTTTCAAGGGCTGGTCGGCAGCATCGGTCATGCCTTCGGCAAAACGAACGACCCGGCCGGGAATCAACCCGAGACAAGCGGTCCCACAATTTTCCTCGCTTTCATCGACTAAAGCCTGCATGCCGAGGCAAATACCCAAAAACGGTTTCGAAGTCGCGGCTTTCGTGAGGACGGTTACGAGATCCCTTTCGGCCAACGCATTCATGCAATCGCGGATTGCCCCGACCCCGGGAAATACGACGCGGTCGGAATCGAGAATTGTTTTGGGATTGTCGGTAACGATGACCGTGGATTCGGAGTGGGCGTGTTGAAGCGCCTTGGCTATGGAATGCAGATTTCCCATTCCATAATCGATGACAGCAACGGAAGACATGGTTAAAGGCGGTAGAGCGAGAATTCCGTATAGGTTCCTAAATTATGCCTTTGGTCGACGGGACGACATCCTGCATCCTGGGGTCCGGTTCTATGGCCATTCTCATGGCACGACCGAAAGCCTTGAAAACGGTTTCGGCAATATGATGGGCATTCTGTCCCTTAAGATTATCGATATGTAAAGTGACTTTGGCGTGGTTGACAAACCCCCGAAAGAACTCGAGGAATAAATCAACATCGAATTCGCCTATCCGCGCACGCGGAAAATCCACGTCGTAAGATAAACCGGGCCGCCCGGAAAAATCAATCACAACACGCGACAAAGCTTCATCCAAGGGAACATAGGCGTGACCATACCGCCGTATTCCCTTCTTGCTGCTCAAAGCCTGCTCCACCGCTTGGCCAAGTGTGATGCCGATGTCCTCCACCGTATGATGTGCGTCGATATGGAGATCGCCTTTCGCTCGTATTTCGAGATCGATTAAACCGTGCCGGGCCACCTGATCCAGCATGTGATCGAGGAAAGGAACGCCGGTCTCGAAAACACCCGTGCCGGTTCCATCCAGATTAAGGCAAACTCGCACCTGGGTTTCCAGTGTATTACGGCCAACATCGGCGGTTCGGCTAATCATGGACGGTATGAGATCTTCTGAGTGAATCGGCCTTAAATGATATAACGCGCAGCCGTTCTTGCTAAGCCCAATTAATACTCTTTAGATGCGGCATATCACGCGTAAGCCAAAGCTTACACCATTTTCAGCTTTGGCTGACTTAGTTCGAAGCGCATTTTCTGCGACACTCATCAAGTCGCCGACAAGGAAGTATGGACCGCCGAGTCCAGCATTAGGACGTGACTTGATAGCCAACCAAGCAGGCGATACCCTGGGTGCACGGAACGCATCCGGGGTTCCTTTTACCTTTCCGTTAATGTTCTGCTGCGGCAAGTTGACGCCGGTTGCGCAGGAACGCTTCCAAACACCGGGCTTCCAAACACCGGGCTTCCAAGTTCACCATTGATCAACCGAAATAGAGTCAACCTACGATCCATAAGGCGCGCCCGCGGAAATTTCCGCATATTGGCGCTCTCATAGGGGGTATCCTGGCTCTTTACACAAAACCCTACGATCCCGTGCGGCCAAGGTCAAGTCGATGAAACGACGGGTGGATGAATATCCTAATGAAAAACGGGTACTCTATGCGTACGAGCTCCACATTCCGAGACAGGCAAGGGGCTGCCTTGGCTAAAATTGTACTCGTACGGCAAGCCCCTCGCTCGCCCTCCGGTATTCCAGCGAACGGGCTCTATCGATTTGGGGACTTTACTCCTTTACCGGACGCTTATCGAGCTTGCGCTGCAAGGTCCTGCGATGCATTCCGAGGGCCCTTGCCGCTGCAGAGATGTTGCCACCATGCTCAATCAAAACCTTTTGTAAATGTTCCCATTCCAGACGGCGAACGGACAGCGGCTTCTCCTTGATTTCAACGGAGACATCGCCTTGATCCTTGTGCAGCGCGGCGACAATTTCGTCGGCGTCAGCGGGCTTGGTGAGATATTGGATCGCACCCAGTTTTATGGCTTCGACAGCTGTGGCAATGCTGGCATACCCCGTCAAAACAACGATGCGGGTGTTGGCGTCGAGACTATGGAGGCGTTTGACCAAGACCAGCCCGGAGTCGTGCCCGACACGCAAATCGATTACTGCGTATTCGGGCACGATTTGCTCGGCCAAAGCAGCACCGGTTTCGAGATCTTGGGCGGCATGCACTTCGAATCCGCGCTTCTCTAGAGCCTGTTTCAAGACACCGCAAAACGTAGGATCGTCGTCGACGAGTAACAAACTTGGACGAGGGGTATCGGGTAAAGATTTCTGGCTGTTCATAGGCCTTGACTCGGACGCAGCAATGGAAGTTCGATGCGGGTACAGGTGCCTCCTTCGGCACGAGGCAGCATCTCTATTCGACCGCCCAAGCGTTCTATAGTCGCAAATGCCAAGAAAAGCCCCACGCCTAAACCATGCTCCTTGGTCGTGATGGGTGTTTTCCCTAGACGTTGCGAAAGAGTCGGGGCAATCCCCGGCCCTTGGTCCAAAATCTCCAAGGTCGCACGCTCCAAGCTCCAGCGGGCACGAAGATTTATCCCGCGCGGCGACACATCGGCGGCATTGTTGAGAATATTAACCAAGGCATGGGTCAGAGTGTCCTCGGCCAGAATGTACGGCGGAGGCAAGGGGCCGATCTTTTCGTATCCCAATTCAGCATTGAGCCGCTGTTTTCGCCAGCTCTCGATCGTTTCCTCCAAATAGTTCGTCAAGGGCATCACTCGACCCGATTCGGCCCGGATTGTACCAGCCGACGCCGACATGACCGAAAGGGCGTTTTTGCAGCGGGCAACTTGGTCCCGCAAAATCTTCATTTTTTCCAACAAGTCATCTTGCTTGGCACCTTCACATTCGCTTTCGATTTCGTGAATCAGGATCGCCATGGTTCCCAGAGGCGTGCCCATCTCGTGCGCTGCTCCGGCTGCCAGCGTTCCCAGCGCCACCACGCGTTCGTTCCGCAGAGCCTGCTCTCTAGCCTCGGCCAGGCGGCGTTCACGTTCTCTCAATGTTTTCGCCATCTCGACCACGAAATAGGCCACGAGTACGGCACTGAACACAAATCCGAACCACATGCCGAATGCATGCAGCTCTATGTCGTGGTCCTCCATCAGGGCCTGGACGGCGGGCGGGGCGTCCCCGTGCAGGGTCGCGGGTTGAATATCGGGGAGTGGCTGGTAAAAACCGATGAGTATGGTGTAGCAACCGGAAGTGAAGATCACCATATACCAGGTATAAAACTGCGGCAGCACGGTAGCCGCGATGATCAGCGGCAGCAGAAAGAACCAGGCCATGGGATTGGTCGCGCCGCCGGTAAAGTAAAGAATCGCCGTAATGGCCAGAACATCAAATGAAAGCTGCAGGAACAACTCCACCTCGGCAACCGGCCGTGGATTGCTGAGCCTTAACCATGTCCACCAGTTGAAACCACCGAGAGCAGTCATGATGCCCCAGAGGGGTACGTCGTGAAGCGGTATCTCCAGACCGTAACGGCTGATCAGGATGAGGAGCGCTTCGCCCAAGATCATGAGATTGCGCAGTACGAACAACCAGCGAAGGTTTTGGCGACCGTCGGTTTCCGTATCGACGGGCGTGGGAATGTTCATGAGCGGGTTCGAGTTCATGGAGCGGATTGTAATCGGTCGATCGCGTCGGACAATTGCGACAATTTGTCACACATTTGATTACGAATTTGACTGCTACCATTAAATGGTGGTTTCTGGCGCCTGAAGGAAGCGGCGAGTCGGCGAGAACCGACGATCAGATGCTATCTGTAGCTGTGCGCTACAACCTCCTCAATGAGGCAGAAGACGGGGTCTTCTGCCTTTTTTAATTTCCGGAGCATTGTTTCCTCAATTTACCTAAAGCTTCCGATCACGCGACAATTTGCCACATTACGCGAACAGGCGGTTGTTGCTAGACTTGTCAACACTTGTTAGGAGCCACTCCTAGCGGAGACCAGACGCACATTATTGTGCTCACAATCCTCCTCTTGACGTGCAGGGATTTCTCTCCCTGCACCTTTCTTTTATTGAGCAGTCGCGACATAACTCACCCAGGAACGGATCACGCTCCACAACGTGGGGTTTTGCCGAGTGCTTGGGCGCTTCGGTGCAGTTCCAAGGCTTTCGGCATATGCTGTTTCAGTTCCTGCATACGAGTTGCGTGGGATGGATGAGTAGAAAGAAACTCTATCGGTTGGCCGCCGCCCGCCTGTTCCATATTCAGCCACAGATCAATACTCTGCTGAGGATCGAAGCCCGCTCTGGCCATCAATTCCAGACCAACCACATCGGCTTCGCTTTCCTGCAAACGGCCGTACGGCATGAGGACCCCGTATTGGGCGCCTAAACCCAATACCCCCATCATCATTTGTCCGGTTTGAGTGGTCGGATTGGTTATCG
Organism: Methylocaldum marinum; assembly: GCF_003584645.1. Taxonomy (GTDB): domain Bacteria; phylum Pseudomonadota; class Gammaproteobacteria; order Methylococcales; family Methylococcaceae; genus Methylocaldum; species Methylocaldum marinum. Next base: position 4,994,804 of record NZ_AP017928.1, on the reverse strand, counting down.
CCTGAATGACGTTTAGCCCTTGCTGCATGGCGAGCTGCTGGGAAGCCCGTTCGTTGGAATGGCGCGAAAGCACATGCGCGACCTCATGCGCTATGACCGCCGCCAGCTGGTCCTGATTTCGAGCGACTCGCAAGATGCCGGAGTGTACGCCGATTTTGCCACCCGGAAGCGCAAAGGCGTTGGGCGAATCGTCCTGAAACACCTTAACCTCCCACTGTCCGCCGTTGCCCCCAATCTCCTTGACGATCGATTCCGCTACGCAGACGACATACTGGTTCGTTTGGGGGCTTTGATCAATGGGCAACTTTTGCTTCATGTTGACAAAGGCCTGCGCTCCCATGACCGCCATCTGATCCTCCGGCATCATCATGAACTGAGTGCGCCCCAAGGGCGAAGTCGCGCAGGCGGAAAGGCCTAAGCCGATAAAAATAGCCAATAGAATTCTTTTCATGTAAACCTGACAATTTCGTAAGGACTCCGGATGGCTGCCGGAGGGGTTATATACAATCAATCAGTGTCGATTTCCAATTCTGCGCCGAACTCAGTCGGGCAACCAATCCCCGTGCCGCCGAGTCCGCAATACCCGCCGGGATTCTTTGCGAGATATTGCTGGTGATAGGGCTCCGCATAGTAGAATTCGGGAGCGTCGAAGATTTCGGTGGTTATTTTCCCATAACCTTTTTGGCTCAGAACCGCTTGATAAGCCTCCCGCGACCCTACAGCCAACTGCTTCTGCCGCGGCGTGTACGTAAAAATGACCGAGCGATACTGGGTACCGATATCGTTGCCTTGTCGCATGCCTTGCGTGGGATTGTGGGATTCCCAAAAGATCTTCAGCAGCTCCTGGAAACGAATTTTATCGGGCTCATAAACCACACGCACCACCTCGGCGTGACCAGTCATCCCGCTACACACCTCCTCATAGGTAGGATTGGGCGTAAACCCGCCCGAGTATCCCACTGCCGTTATATATACACCTGACATCTGCCAGAACTTCCGCTCGGCGCCCCAAAAGCAGCCGAGGCCGAAGACCGCAGCTTCGGATTGTTCCGGATATGGCGACTCCATTTTATTCCCGTTGACAAAATGCAACTCCGGGACCGGCATTTTTTGAAGCCGGCCGGGAAGCGCGGAAGCCGCATCAGGAAGCGAAAGCTTTTTCGTAAACATGAAATTTACTCTTCTATGCCGTGTCCATCTGATGGCGTATGAATCTCTTGAGCAAAACTCTGTAGACTAAGGACTCCACCTATTAATACTACAGTGTCATGTATTTTAGAACCCACTGATTTCCACCTGCCTTCCCATACATGACACCAGTCGAAAGCGTTGAAGATCAAACGGCTACGCCGACAGCGGCGCCGTCGAAGCAAACGGTAAAAATAACCTTCCGTCACATAATCTGATTAAACGATGAATGAATTTGACAGTTTTCAAAGGTTCTTGTTTGAAGATATCGGGATAAGGGGCGAACTGGTTCGACTTGACGCGAGCTGGCAAACCGTACTCGAGCGGCATCCTTATCCGCCATCCGTGTCGAGCCAACTCGGGCAAGCACTTGCAGCCGTGCTTTTACTCTCTGCCACGATCAAGTTCAAGGGATCGTTGATCCTTCAAGCCCAAGGCGAGGGGCCGCTGCACACCTTGGTAGCACAGGCCACACACCAGCGGACCATCCGCGGGCTCGCACACTGGCGCGGAGACATCATCGGAGAAAAGCTGTCGGACATATACGGGGCGGGCCAGTTGGTCTTGACAATCCGGAATGAGGATTCCAATCCTTATCAGGGTATCGTGGACCTCGAGGGAGATAACCTCGCCGGAGCAATACAGACCTATTTCTCGCGATCGGAACAACTCGCAACCCGCCTTTGGCTCGCGGCCGACGATCAACGAGCCGCGGGATTACTCATCCAGGAACTGCCCGCCAGGCGGCTCGAACACGATGATTGGACCCGCGTCGAATACTTGGCGAATACGGTTACCGGGCCGGAATTATTGAATTTGCCCAGTCAAGAATTGCTTTATCGACTCTTTAACGAAGAAAGAGTACGGCTTTTCGATTCAGAACCGATCTCATTTCGCTGCGGATGCTCGCGGGAACGCATCGAATCCGTGCTAATCAGCTTAGGGCTCAAGGAAATCGAATCGGTATTGGAACATGAAGATTCGGTTGAGGTCGGCTGTGAATTCTGCAACCGCCGCTATCGTTTCGATCGCGTCGATATCGGCGGCCTGTTTGCCAATGAAATCAAACTACCGCCGCCCACGACTAGACAATGACCCTTCGGAATACCGCGCTCGGTAGCGAATTCAAAAAGGGCGCTACTCCGGCCAGTAGCGCCCTTTTTTACTGAGCAGCGGCCGCAAATTACAGCCAATAGACAAAAATAAAGAGGCCCAGCCACACCACGTCGACAAAGTGCCAATACCAAGCCGCTGCTTCAAAAGCAAAGTGATGTTCCGGATTGAAGTGTCCGCGCATACTCCGGAACAACACCACCGTCAGTATGATTGCACCGATGGTGACATGCAGACCATGGAAGCCGGTCAGCATGAAGAATGTCGACCCATAGATTCCGGAACCCAGGGTAAGTCCCATTTCGGAATAGGCCTCGTGATACTCGACCCCTTGCAGAAACACGAACAGAAATCCTAGTGCGACCGTGGCGACCAGCCCCTTGATCAACTGCCCGCGATTGTTCGCCAACAATCCCCAATGCGCCCAAGTGACGGTTCCGCCACTGCTCAGAAGAATCAGTGTATTGATCGCGGGAACACCCCAGGCGCCCATGGCCTCGAATTCGCCGCCTACACGACCTGGCCCGTTGGTCGGCCACATCGCCTGGAATCCCTCCCACAAGGCGCCCGTCGCGCCGGCAGAGAAGCTGCCCTCTCCCCCCAGCCACGGCACCGAGTAAATGCGTGCGTAAAAAAGCGCTCCGAAAAAGGCGGCAAAGAAGAATACTTCCGAGGTGATGAACCAAATCATCCCCATTCGAAAGGAAACATCAACCTGGTGGTTATACAATCCGGCAACGCTTTCGCTGATCACCGAACCGAACCAACCGGCCAGCATGAAGATCATGATGCCCGCCCCCAGCACCATCAAGGTCCCGCCGATGCTCGCGCCGTTAAGATAATTTGCGAACCCCACAAGCAAAGTCGTCAACCCGATCGAGCCCACGATCGGCCAACTCGCTTTGTGCGGTAGATAGTATGCGTCTTTCGTTGCCATTACATTCCCCTGCTTTTGAAATTGTTGATCTTTATCTCGTCAATTCTGCTTCTTATCGGTGATATCGAAAAACGTGTAGGAGAGCGTCAGATCTTTCACGATTTCCGGTATCGACGGGTCGATCACGAATCGAACCGGCATTTCCCTCAACTTGTGCGGTTCGAATTCTTGTTCGGAAAAGCAAAAGCACTCGGCCTTGCTCAAATATTCCGTAGCCACGCCGGGAGCTACGCTGGGAATGGCACGCCCGACCATTTTCTTATCGGTCGTATTCTCCGCATAGAATTTAACCGTGTAGTACCGCCCCGGATGTATCTTCATCTTGTTCTTTTCGGCACGGAACGCTAGAGGCATATTCTCATTGACCGAGGTGATGAATTCGATTGTCAATTCTCGAGATTCATCGACGACATACTCGGCGTCTGCGACCGCCTCCGTTTTGACTTTCCCATTGAGTCCCGTCACTTCGCAGAACACGTTATACAGCGGCACCATGGCGAAACCGAACCCGAACATCCCGACCGCTACCAACACGATCGACCAGATCAATCGTTTGTTGACCTTTCTGCTCTCTGAATTATTCACTGACCGGATGAAGTAGTAATTAATTTGACGATCGAACCGATATAGAGCATCAAAGCGATTACCGCGATGACAATCGCCAACAGTACGTTCTTTCTTCGAATATCCATAGCGACAAATTGTGATCCTCACCTATCAGAAGATGTCGAAAAAGTCGTTTTGTTCCTTATCCAGTCGCCATCGGTCTCCTGGAAGCGCCAGGGCGCCCCTTCCACTGGGAGAAGCAGAAGCCTGGAATTAGGGCATACAAAACAACCACGTATGACGAACATTCTTTGCACTATCCCGCTCCCGGAGGGAGCGGGTGTACTTTACGACATCATCGACAGGGCATAGACCACTCCGATCTCTATTTGATCTCGGGTGCGGTCGTCCAAGTATGGTACGGGGGCGGAGACGGCAACGTCCATTCCAAGCCGTGTTCGTGTGCGCCTTCCCAAACCTCGTCGGTCGCTTTCTCGCCACCACGGATGGCCTTGATAATCACGTAAACGAAGATCAGCTGCGAGAAACCGAAAACGAAAGCGCCTACGCTAGACCAAGCGTTGAATTCCGCAAACTGGGTCGCATAATCGGGAATCCGGCGCGGCATGCCGGCCAGCCCCAAAAAGTGCTGCGGGAAGAACAACAGATTGACCGAGATGGTGGACAGCCAGAAATGCAGCTTGCCCAAACGTTCGTCGTACATATACCCAGTCCACTTGGGCAGCCAGTAATACGTCGCCGCAAAGAGTGCGAATACCGCGCCCGGCACCAACACATAGTGGAAGTGAGCAACGATGAAGTAGGTATCGTGATACTGAAGGTCAGCCGGAGAAATAGCCATCATCAAGCCGGTAAAGCCTCCCATCGTGAACAATACCACGAAGGCGATTGCGAACAGCATCGGGGTTTCGAACGTCATCGCGCCTTTCCACATCGTGGACACCCAGTTGAACACTTTCACCCCGGTAGGCACGGCGATCAACATCGTTGCGTAGGTGAAATAGAGTTCTCCCGCAAGCGGCATACCGACAGTGTACTGATGGTGAGCCCATACGATGAACGACAGAAAACCGATAGAGGCCGTGGCATAAACCATCGAACTGTAACCAAACAGCGGTTTGCGTGAAAACGTCGGGATAATCATGGAAATCACCCCGAACGAGGGCAGAATCATGATGTAAACCTCGGGATGCCCGAAGAACCAGAACAAGTGCTGATAGAGAACCGGGTCACCGCCGCCGGCCGCATTGAAGAAGCTCGTGCCGAAGAACTTGTCGGTCAACAACATGGTCACCGCACCGGCAAACACCGGCATAACGGCAATCAAGAGAAATGCTGTAATGACCCAGGTCCAGACGAACAACGGCATTTTCATCAGCGTCATACCGGGTGCGCGCATATTGAACGCGGTGACGATAATGTTGATCGCCGCCATGATCGACGAGATGCCCAGCAAATGAACGGAGAAAATGGCGAAAGGCAGATGCGCGCCACCCTGCAGAACCAGAGGAGGGTAAAGCGTCCAGCCGGCTGCCGGTGCACCGCCTTCCATAAAGAGCGTACTCGCAAGGAGAATCAAGGCGAAGGGCAGAAGCCAGAAACTCCAATTGTTCATCCGGGGCAAGGCCATATCCGGCGCACCGATCATGATCGGGATCATCCAGTTTGCCAAGCCGGCGAAAGCTGGCATGACTGCGCCGAACACCATGACCAGGGCGTGCAGCGTAGTCATTTGGTTAAAGAACATCGGATCCACGAACTGCATGCCTGGCGCGAACAGCTCGGCACGAATGACCAATGCCATAGCGCCGCCGACCAGGAACATGATCAGAGCCGTAGTCATGTACAAGGTTCCAATGTCCTTGTGATTGGTAGTGAACACCCATCTCAGGATCCCTTTCGCGGGGCCATGGTCATGGTGCTCATCATGAGTTGCCACTGCTGATGACATAGCATTTCACCTCATCTAACGTTAATCGATTATTGCAGCTTGATTTCGGAAGGCTGAACCATGTCGCCCTTGTTATTGCCGAAGGCGTTCCGCTGATAGGTGACTACGGCGGCAACGTCCGCAGGATTGAGCGAGTCTTCGAACGCCGGCATCATGTCTCCCTTGCCCTTCAACACGACGTTAAGATGCTCATCCATCGACCCGGTCGCAACCGGGCTGCCCTTGATCGGCGGGAACGTTCCGGGGATGCCTTCGCCGTTAGGCTGGTGGCAGCCCGCGCAGTTGGCGTTATAAACTTCCTGGCCTTTCGCCATCAGCTCATCCATTGAAAAGGTCTTGGTCGCTTCGGCCTTGACCACTTCCGCCTTGGCCTTCTGCTCGGCAACCCATTGCTTATACTCCTCGTTGGTCTTGGCTATTACGACAATGGGCATGAAACCATGGTCGCGACCGCAGAGTTCGGCACATTGGCCTCGATAAGTACCGGGTTTTTCGATCTTCGCCCAAGCGTCGGTCACGAAGCCGGGAATGGTGTCCTTCTTCCAGCCGAGAGCGGGCACCCACCAGGAGTGAATCACATCGGCCCCGGTAAACAGGAAGCGGATCTTTTTGTTGACAGGGACCACCAAAGGATTATCGACGTCCAGCAGATAGTTCGGAACCGAGGTCGGGTTGATGCTGGCGCCCAGTTGGCGAGCTTCGTTGCTTTTGGCGTCCAGCGTACTGAAGAAATCGATGCCTTCGTCGAGATATTCATAGCGCCATTTCCACTGATAGCCGGTGACCTTAACGGTCATGTCCGCTCCACTGGTGTCATAGGCTTTGACCATGACGCTGGTCGCCGGAATAGCCATGCCTAAAAGAATGAGGAAAGGTATGACGGTCCAAACGATTTCGAGTTTTGTATTCTCATGAAACTGCGCCGGAACTACGCCTTTCGATTTCCGATGATGCATGATGGAGTAGATCATCAATCCATACACGCCCACGCCTATCACCACGCAAATCCACAGGATCAGCATATGGAGGTCATAGATATCGCGGCTGACCTCGGTGACGCCCGGCGTCATATTGAGCGCATAGTCGGCGTGAGCCGCCCCCCATGCCCCTAGCCCGAACCCAGCAAGCAGTCGTCTTATCTTTTTCACGAAGCCCTCTCCTCAGTCTATAGAAATGCTTTGTATTTAAATCACTTGCTATCAAACAAAATTTTTCGCAATTCGCTCGCGAGCACTGCGCGCTCGGGTTCGGCCAGAAACCGGCCAATTTCTATTTCTTTCCCATGAGAGCGAAACGACAAACGACTCGGGTGCCCTTTGATCGGGGATTCGGCCCAATCAAGCGCTACCCACGCGCGCTGAAATCGGTAGATCTGCTCCGGTGCGCCATAACCTCGTTCCAACTGAACCGAAGTCTCCGTGATCGTAATGACTTCACGAATCCTACAGCTTCTAAGGCGAAGCTTGAAGCAATAAGCCAATAGAATCCACTCTGCCCCGGAAAACGGCAACACAAGCCATGCCCCCATTAATGCGAAGCCGCCTGCGATGATGGCCATCGCCAGGGCTATGCCAAGCATCAAATATGATGCCTGACGTCCGCTCAGGGAAGCGTTCGGGCTCAGAACGAATGTCCGGCTGCCAGGCCTAGCATCCCGTTCCGATTCGATCATTCGAACTCCCGACCCCAGCGCATTTCAAGGAATGCCCCTCTCAAATCCGGGCTCAACGAGAATCAAAAACACGATAGGAAACCGGCCTGCAACTAGCGCAACTTAAGCCGCGAGAATGTAAACTATGAATACAGTGCATGCAAGATTTTATCCTTTATGACAGTAGGGAAAATATCCCGCTCAACAAACTCTTTCTCGCTGCTAAACGGTACGATGGCCAGCAGCGGCCAGTCGAGCGCATGATCCAGAGTCTCGATGGCTTCGGCAGACCACCAGAAATCCCCATCCGCGTGGTTGGCGATCCAGCCTACACAATGTGCGCCCGAATTTGCGATGGCGCGCTGGGTCAGGAAGGCGTGATTCAAACATCCGAGACGCAACCCGACTATCAGCAGCACGGGAAGATCGAGCAAACGAACCAGATCGGCCACCCGTTCCCGTCCGTTCAAAGGCACTTCCCAGCCGCCAACTCCTTCCACCAGCACCCAGTCGACAGCCTCGGCCAACTCCTCGTAAACCTGCCGAATTCGCCGGAAGTCGATTTCACATCCGGTCTTTCCGGCGGCGATATGAGGCGACGCCGGCAGCTCGAAAACGAAGGGATTAACCTGATTGTAGTCGAGCCGAATAGAGGCGCTTGCCTGTAGCCGCAAGGCATCCTCGTTAACCAACCGGCCATCTTGCCAAAAGGCTCCGGTCGCCACCGGCTTCATGCCCGCCACTTTAAATCCCGCGCTCTGCAACAGCCGCATCAAACCCACGGTTACTATAGTCTTTCCGACCCCGGTATCGGTTCCCGTCACAAAGATGCCGCACGCCTTCGAACTCATTCCGCAGGACCTTTGGCATACCCAAAAACGAGCTCGAAGCTGGCCTCTATGCCGTTCCCGTCCGTTTGCTCCTCATAAGCCGCGATCATCTCCCGTAATCTACCTTTACCGGTGAGATGGCGCGGTCTGCCGAGCGTCACGTTATGAGCCCCAAGGGCTTTCAACTCGCGCATCAAATCGTAAACCGAGCGATATTCCAGCCTATTGACTTCGGCTGCAACCTCAACCTCCCCGAACCCTACGTCATACAGCGCCGCCTTCACCGCAGCCGTGTCGCCGAACTGATTGACGTGAGAGTGATCGTCCACCGATGCCCAGGCCGATCGAAGTTCCTTCAGCGTCTCGGTGCCGAACGTACTGAACAGCACGACGCCGTCCGGCTTCAGAACACGTCCGATTTCGCGGAACGCCGGGCCGAGCGCGGAACACCATTGAATCGCCACATTGGAAAAAACCAGATCCATCGTACGGTCCCGAAAAGGCATCGCCTCGGCATCGCCGCACACCGCTCTTCCCGCCCCCGACGCGCCGTACCGCGAGCGGGCAAAGCGCAGCATGCCTTCGGCGATATCCAGGGCAACGAGTTCCGCATTCGGATACAACTCGATCAGACGCGTCGCGAGATACCCGGTTCCGGAACCCAAATCGACGACTCTTTCCGGGGCCAGGCTCATTTCCGCCAGACGGAACAGCAGCTTCTCGCCCGCGGCGCGTTGCAACCCGGCGATTCCGTCGTAGCGTTCTGCCGCTGCACTGAAAGAGCGTCCGATCAGCCGCTTGTCCGGAAGGCAACCATATCGGCCGCTTTGCAAAAGATCAGGGGCCGCCATGTCGAGCAACAAAATCGGTGATGAACGAAGCGGTATCGGCAGAATGAGTAAGAAACGGCAGATGTGCCGCCCCATCGATCACGTGCAATTCGCTTCGAGGGTTAAGCGCCTGCATGTAGGCACCGGCAGTGCTGGGCACCAAACGATCCCGCGCCCCAAGAATGATTAGGCCGGGAACGCTTAATCGTCGCCATGGGCCGCGCAAATCCGATTGTCTGAGCAGATTCAGTCCGCTGTGCAGCGCCTCGCGATCCGGCGGATCGCATTCCGCCAACCGCTCCGTAAGCTTTTTGACCAGCAGCCTCGCGTTGTCCATGCCGAAGGTTTGCAGTCCCAGAAAATGCCGGACCGTGCCTTCATAATTCTCTTCCAATGCATTGGCGAACTGAGTGAGCAGCCCGGGATCGACGCCGGGCCAATCGCTTTCCTGCGTATCGGACACGAACCGCGCAGTGCCGGCCACGATCATCACGCTTCTCGCGCGGCCGGGAAACCGGTCCGCAATCTCGAGGACGGGCAAGGTCCCCAGGGACCAGCCCAGCCAATGGGCGCGTTCCGGCGCGTTCGCCAGCAGCGCAGCGGCCAGGTTGACCACGGAAAAATCGACGATGTTTTCGCTGCGCCCATGCCCGGGAAGATCGACCAGGGTAATCCGGAAGTCCTCGGACAGGGTTTCGGCAAAATCCCGCAAAATCCCGCTGTGCATACCCCAGCCGTGCACCATGACGAGGTCAGGCCCCCGACCGAAGGACTCTCGGTACATGCCCCGCGTTCTCATCCCGAAACACCCGCGGAAATCGGAGGGGTTCCGGTGCTTGCGGATCGATTCTCCAGCCGGTCTCGGCCGGAGATTTCGGGAGGCAGACCGTCTAGCGCCTCCAGCAGACCGTCCACCTGAGCCTCGGTATGCCGTGCAGTAAATGTGAAACGAAGGCGCGCCGTGCCTACGGGAACGGTGGGTGGCCGTATGGCGGCGACCAAAAAGCCGGCCGCCAGCAAAACTTCGCTTGCACGCACCGCGCTGCGGTTGTCGCCTACCACGACCGGCTGAATGGGAGTATCGGATTCCAAAAGTTGCAGACCGATCCGAGCGGCTCCCGTCCGGAAACGCTGCACCAGGAAACTCACGCGATCGCGCCGCCAAGGTTCTTCCCGGACCAGACGCAGGCTGGCTCGGGTCGCTTCCGCCACGGCCGGCGGCAAGGCCGTCGTGTAAACGTAGGTACGAGCACGCTGGATCAGAAATTCGATGAGATCGGCGCTGCCCGCAACAAACGCGCCGAATGTACCGAATGCCTTTCCGAGAGTGCCCACGAGCACCGGAACATCGTCCTGGGCCAATCCGAAAAGCGCCGAACTGCCGCGCCCGCCTTCGCCGATGACCCCCAGGCCGTGGGCATCGTCGATCATCAGCAGAGCCCCGCGCTGCATGGCCGATGCCGCCAAAGCGGGTAGCGGCGCGAGATCGCCGTCCATGCTGAAAACTCCGTCGCTTGCAATTAAGCGTCGTTTTCCGCCGGAGACGTCCAATTCCCGCTTCAACGCTGCAGAATCGCAGTGGGGATAACGCTTGAGCCGGGCACCCGCGAGCAGTGCGGCGTCAAGCAGCGAAGCGTGGTTGAGCCTATCCTCGAAAACCTCGTCGCCACGCCCGGTTAGAGCGGAGATCACGCCGAGATTGGCCATATAGCCGGTGGAGAACAGTAAGGCGCGTTCCCTGCCGGTAAACTCGGCCAATTCTTCCTCCAGGGCATGATGGGCGCGTGTGTGGCCGCACACGAGATGAGCCGCGCCGGCTCCGGCGCCGTAACGTCCGATCGCCTGTCGGAACGCATAGGCGACGACCGGATGATTCGCGAGCCCGAGATAATCGTTGCTGCAGAAATTGACCAAACGCCTCCCCTCGGCGTTCACTTCCGGACCTTGGGGTCCTTCAACCACCTTGCGACGGCGATAAAGCCCTTGCTTTTCGATCTCGTCGAGCTGACCGTGCAGCCAATTGCGCCACATACGTTTCAGAAATTCGGCTCTGTGTGGAAAAGGCTCATGCCTGATCGATGCATCCGGACATCCGAAGTCCCAGACGCCGAAAAAGACGCCTGTCCCCGTCAACCGCCGGATTTTCCGTGGTCAAAAGCTTTTCGCCATAGAAAATGGAGTTGGCCCCGGCGAGAAAACACAAGGCCTGGATTTCGTCGCTCATGGCCGTGCGCCCGGCGGACAAACGGACTCGCGACTTCGGCATGAGGATGCGGGCCACGGCGACGGTGCGCACGAAAACGAACGGATCCAGTTTGGAGAGCCCCGCCAAGGGGGTACCTTCCACCTGAACCAGCATATTGATGGGCACACTCTCCGGATGCTTCGGCAGATTCGCCAACTCCAGGAGCAGCTTCGCGCGGTCCCGATCGCTTTCCCCCATACCGACGATTCCGCCGCAACAAACGTTGATACCGGCACTGCGTACACGCTCGAGCGTATCGAGACGATCCTGATAGGTACGGGTGGTAATGATCTTGGAATAAAACTCTTCCGAAGTATCCAGATTATGATTGTAATAATCGAGCCCGGAGGCCTTGAGCCGCTGCGTCTGACCGTCGGTCAGCATGCCCAGCGTCACACAGGTTTCCAGGCCTAGCGCCTTTACCCCCTCGACCATCTCGCAAACCCGTTCGACATCACGGTCTTTGGGGCTGCGCCAAGCGGCCCCCATGCAAAAGCGGGTGGCGCCCTGTTCTCTGGCGATGCGCGCCGCTTTCAGCACCTCGTCCAGAGGCATCACGTCCTCGCGCTTCAAATCGGTATCGTAGCGCGCGCTCTGCGGGCAGTAGGCGCAGTCTTCCGAGCACGCGCCGGTCTTGATGCTCAAGAGACTGCTAATCTGAACCTCATTCGGATCAAAATTTTGCCGGTGCGCGGTCTGCGCGCGATAAAGGAGATCGTTGAACGGCAATTCGAATAGTGCCTCGACCTCTTCCAGGCGCCAGTCGTGACGCAGCCGACCATACGAAACGTACGCTTGGGCGGCTGCATCCAAATGGAATTCTTCTGCTATTTTCATGGCTACTCCGGAAAAGACTTGGACTGTGGCCGGGACCGGCGACCGAAAGCTGTCAACTTCAAACTCGTAAAAACGTGAACAAGTGGTCGAACATTATACAGAATTGGCTGTTTCCACCCACCTGTTTGTTATGTGGCGATCCGGGCGCCGACGGACTCGACCTGTGCCCGGACTGTATCAGCTCCCTGCCTTACAACACGATCGCGTGCCCACGCTGTGCCATGCCTCTCGAGTCCACCGTTTCCCGGATCTGCGGGGCCTGCCAAAAGACTCCTCCGATTTTCCAATCGGCGTTCGCCTTGTTTCGCTATGAAGAGCCCATTCGTCATCTGATACATTCACTCAAATTCGGAGCCCGTTATCCCTGCGGGCGGCTCCTGGGTAGTTTGATGGCGGAAAAGCTGGCTGCGATCCAGGAAAAGCCAGACGCGATCGTCCCTGTTCCCCTTCATCCCGGCCGCTACCGTAAACGCGGCTTCAACCAGGCCGTGGAAATCGCACGTACGGTTTCGCGCCGACTCGACATTTCACTCGATCTCGACAGTTGCCGCCGCATCCGGGCCACCCCGGCCCAAGCCGAGCTTCCGGCCAGACAGCGCCGCACAAACCTGCGCAACGCCTTCTCAATCGACGCTGCAATCGAACATCGGCACGTGGCTGTTCTGGACGATGTCATCACCACCGGCGCGACCGTGAAAGAAATGGCCGCCGCCTTACACCGTGCCGGCGTCGCCAGGGTGGACGTTTGGGCCTGTGCCCGGGCTTGATCGCCCCGGCCGCGACTCGTGTTACTGTCCTCGCTTTCGTCGACCTGGCGGGGCGGCACGAGCGTCAGACCGCCCCTTTGCACAGCGATGGGGTACAGCCGGAACTCGCAATTGCAAACGCTCCGGACGACAGGCCCTGAAGCCGAAAAACCGCTCGGCCGGCACAGTCCGTTTGCTGCCGCCGTGCGCAGAAACTTGCCGGAAACACACTATTAACCATCGTTTTTTCGACTTATCCCCGTTTTTCACGGCACGGGCAGGAGTGCCGAGTTTGTAAACCAACTGAACCATGGCTAAAATCCCGGTCTCCTCATCTTGCTCAGCAGCGGATTCGTTCTCTTTTCCAAAAAATAATGCAACTTTGGATATCCACAGCAAGGGGTTCGCCCTTTCGGAAGGAACGCATCGGCCTGGTCCTATTAATCGCCTTCTTTTGCGCTCTGGTCCTCATTTACCGCGTTCAGTCGCTCATCGACTTTACCTATCTGGCAACCGCCATTGCAGAATTTGCCGAACACGAAAAGAGCGAATCCGGTCCGCACGATGACGGTCGGATGCTATGCCTCGAACATCAAGCGTCCTTGGACGACGACGACGGTCATTCACCGGACCGATATCTGATTCCTTCCTGTTGTTATCCGTTGCCGCGTCATCTGGTGAAGCGTCCGGCGGCCAGCGCCCCCCCGGCAACGGACTGGATTTCCGAGCCGACAGTTCCGCCGCCGCGTCGGCTCTAATCTCAGCTCATTCGGATTCGATCGGCGGCAGGCTCAGAGCTGCCGCCGGAACAAGCACGGTGGACCCGATCCGCTGTGTGTTCGCGCCTGTTCAAAACTTAAAGCTCGAGGATATGAATGTTTCCACACCGACGGCAATGTCTCTTTTTCTGGGGGCTACTCGCATGGGCGGGGCTCCGATCAGCCTTGGCTGCCGAACCTTTGACACTGAACCAGGTAATTGACCTGACCATAAAGAACAACCCCGAACTGGTTGCCGCCCGAGCCCAAATTCAGGGCGCGGAAGGCGATCTGATCACAGCCAGGGCCTATCCCAACCCCGAAGTGCAGTTGGGCGCGGGCGAATCCGTGGCACGGGACTCGGGCGTCTTGCGCGGTGGGTTGGGCGGTGTCGACATCTCTCAACCCATCGAACTCCCATTCGTCCGCCGTCCCCGCCGCGAAGCCGGTGAAGCCGGCGTGGAAGCGGCCAGCGCATCCTACCGGGTCGTCAGCCTGAACGTTCTGACCCGAGCCAAGCAGGCGTTTTACAATGTGTTGCGGCAACAGGAATTGCTGCGCATGACGGAAGCCAATCGGGAGCTTCTGGCGTCCATACGCGACAAGATCAGGTTGCGGGTCGAAGTCGGCGAATCCTCCCGCTATGAACTGGTCAAGGCGGAGGCCGAGCTGCTCGGCGCCACCAAGAACAGGGAGAGCGCCGCATTGCGCATCATACAGGCCAAAGCCGCCCTGCGCGCGGTGACCGGGGCCGCTCTGCCTCCCCAGGTGGAAATCGTCGGCGAGCTGCCGCCGTCCGAGGCGCCTGCCCCCGATCTCGACAAACTTCGGGACAGCATATTGGAGAGTCACCCGGCCCTGGTACAGGCGCGTGCGGAAGTCGACAGGGCAAAGTCCCAGCTCGAACTGGAACAGGCCCTGCGTTATCCCCAACCCACCGTCAAGGCCGGCATTTATAGCGAGCCGCACTTGGAGCAATGGCGGTTCGACCTCATCGTGCCGCTTCCGTTGTGGAATCAGCGCCAGGGCCCTATCGCACGGGCCGCCGCCGATCGGGCGCGGGCAGACGCCCTGGCGAATCAACAGGTGCTTAACCTGACCTACGAACTGGATTCCGCGATTACCGCCTATCGCATCGCCAGCCAGCAAATCGAAACTTTCGAATCCGGACTCCTGCGCGAAGCGGAGTCCGCGCTGAAAGTCGCCGAAGCCGCCTATCGCCTGGGAGAACGCGGCATCCTCGACTATCTGGATGCCCAGCGAACCTTTCAGGCGGTCCGCGTCGATTACATCAACGCCTTGTTCGACAAAAATGCCGCGCTGCTCGAAATCGAACGGCTTCGGGCTCAGGACTTTCAGGATCAGCCATTATGAAAAAAACCATACTTGTTACGTGGCTAGCGCTCGGCGTCTGGCCCGCGTTCGGACAACAGAACCCCGAGAAGGCGGAGACCACTGCCGAGATTGCCGTCACCGCCCCCCCATCGCTGCTCGAACGACTCAAAGTCGAGCCCGTCACCACCATGGAAATCGGCGAAACCCTTCATTTGCCGGGGCGCATCACGATGAACGAACACCGGGTCGCACGGGTCGGACCGAGTGTCACCGGCCGGGTCACCAACGTCGCCGCCTTCATCGGACAGAACGTGCGCCAGGGCGAGCGCCTCGCAAGCATCAACAGCACCGAACTGAGCATGGCTCAGGCCGCTTACCTGAAAGCCAGAACACAGATGAATCTGCACCGGCTGGCGGTCGAGCGAGCGCGCCGACTGCTGGAGGCCGACGTCATCAGCCGTGCGGAACTCACCGAGCGCGAGAGCGAACTCGCCGAAGTCGAGGTGGAACTCCGCGCCGGCAAGGACCAGTTGGCGGTGATGGGAATGAGCGAGGCCGCCATCCGGCGCCTGTCGAACAGCGGCCAGATCGATTCCGTGATCCCGGTCACGGCCACGCTGTCGGGAACGGTCATCGAGCGGAAGATTTCCATAGGCCAGATTGTCGAGCCCGCCGACGACTTGTTCACGATCGCCGACCTGTCGGAAGTCTGGGTTGTCGCCGAAGCCCCTGAGCAGCAAGCCTATCTGGTCGAAACCGGCGGCGAGGCCGAGGTGCAGATTCCGGCCCTTCCCGGCCAGAAAATCACCGGCAAGGTGATTTACGTGGCGGATACGGTCAACCCGTCGACCCGCACCGTCACCGTGCGAATGGAACTCAAGAATCCGGAACGCAAGATCAAGCCCGAGATGCTCGCGACCATGGTCATTCACAGACCGCGAGTCAGTTCGCTCAACATCCCGGCCAAAGCCGTGGTGAGAACCGGCGACCGGGACTATGTTTTCGTGCGTGCGTCCGAAGACCAGTTCGTATTGACGCCGGTATCGCTGGGCCCGGACCTGGGCGGACTCCGCCGAGTCGTCGCGGGCTTGACCGAGGGACAGCGGATCGTCGTCGATGGCGCGTTCCATCTGAATAATGAACGCATCCGCAAAGAACTGGAGTAAGCCATGATCGAAAGCTTAATCCGCGCCGCGCTGAAACAGCGGCTGGTGGTTCTGATCGTCGCGGTCTGTCTGCTGGCGTTCGGCATTTCGGCGATGCAACACCTGTCGGTCGACGCCTTTCCCGACGTGACCAACGTCCAGGTCCAAGTGGCGGCCGAAGTGCCCGGCAGCTCTGCGGAAGAAGTCGAGCGATTCGTGACGGTTCCGCTGGAAATCGCCATGACGGGGCTTCCAGGCCTGGTCGAGATGCGCTCGGTGAACCGCAACGCCTTGTCGCAGATTGTCCTGGTCTTCGACGATGAAACCGATGTTTATTTCGCCCGGCAACTGGTGCTCGAGCGCATGATCGAAGCGGCGGAACGCTTGCCGGAAGGCGTCACCCCCGTGCTCGGACCGGTTTCCTCAGGACTGGGCGAAGTGTACCAATATACCCTGGAGCGCGCCGACGACGGCGAACGCGCGCTGACCGAGGAAGAACTGACCGAGCGCAGAACCGTCCAGGACTGGGTCGTGCGCCCCTTGCTCCGCGGCATCCCGGGTGTTGCCGAAATCAACTCGATCGGCGGCCTGGAACGCCAATACCAGGTTCTTCCCGATCCCAACCGCTTGCGTCATTACGATCTGACCCTGAAAGACGTCTACACCGCGCTGGCGCTCAATAATGCCAACAGCGGCGGCGGCAAACTGCCGCAATATGCCGAGCAATATCTCATCCGCGGCATCGGTCTGATTCACGATGTCGAGGATATCGGCAATATCGTTCTCAAGGAAATCGAGGGCACCCCCGTCTACATCCATGACGTGGCCGAGGTGCGCATCGGCCATGCGGTACGCTCGGGAGCCGTGATCAAGAACGGCTTTACGGAAGCCGTCGGCGGCATCGTTATGCAGCTCCGCGGCGGCAACGCCAAGGAGATCGTCGGCCGGGTCAAGGAGCGCGTCGTCGAGATCAACGAACAAGGAATGCTGCCCGGCGGTCTAAAAATCGTCCCCTTCTACGACCGCACCGACCTGGTGGATGCGGCGATCCACACCGTAACCAAGGTATTGATGGAAGGCATCTTCCTGGTGGTGATCGTATTGTTCCTGTACCTGGGAGACATCCGCTCCAGCCTGATCGTGGTGGCGACCCTGATCGTCACGCCGCTGGTGACCTTCATGATGATGAACCACTATGGCATCTCGGCCAATCTCATGTCTCTCGGCGGACTCGCCATCGCCATCGGCATCATGGTGGACGGCTCGGTGGTCGTGGTCGAAAACGCCTTTCACCATCTGGGCGAGGCCGAAGAAACCGGCGAAAGCCGCAGCATGATCGTGTTGCGCGCCGCCGCCGAGGTGGGAACGCCGGTGCTGTTCGGAGTAGGCATCATCTGTCTGGTATTCCTGCCGCTGATGACGATGACCGGACTCGAAGGCAAGATGTTCGCACCGCTGGCCTACACCATCGCGATCGCCTTATTCGTGTCCCTGATCGTATCGCTGACCTTGTCGCCGGTACTGTGCTCCTATCTGCTCAAAGGCGGAGCCGATCACGATACGCCGATTATCGCATTCATGAAGCGCCCCTACCTCAAGTTGCTGCACTTCGCGCTGGGTAGTCCTTTGAAGGTGGTGGCGAGCGCCCTGGCTTTGCTGGTCAGCAGCCTGTTGCTGTTTCCCTTCCTGGGTACATCCTTCATCCCGGAGATGAAGGAAGGTTCGATCGTACCCGGCATCAATCGGGTCCCGAGCATGTCGCTGGACGAATCCATCCGCCTGGAGAGCGAAGCCATGCGTTTGGCAATGGAAGTGCCGGGGGTGGCTAAAGCGGTTTCGCAACTGGGACGGAGCGAAAGCCCCACCGATCCACAGCCGGAAAACGAGTCCACGCCGATCGTGACGCTCAAGCCCCAGGATCAGCTTCCGGACGGCTGGGATCAGAACGATGTCATGGACGCCATCCGGGAGAAGCTCAAGGTGCTGCCGGGTGTGAATATCGTGATGGCGCAGCCGATCTCGGACCGGGTGGACGAAATGGTGACCGGGGTGCGCTCCGACATTGCCATCAAGCTGTTCGGCGACGAGCTGGAAGTGCTGAAGCAAAAGGCCGACGAAATCATCAAGGTACTCAACTCGATCGAAGGCGCTGCCGACATCCGCGTCGAACGGGTGAGCGGCCAGCAATATCTCACGATCGATGTCGACCGCCAGGCCATCGCCCGCCACGGCATCAACGTGGCCGACATCAACGACATCATCGAGACCGCCATCGGCGGCCGGGTCAGCACCGAGATCTACGAAGGCGAGCGGCGGTTTTCTGCGGTAGTCCGATTTCCCGAAAAATTCCGAAACAATCCTCAGGCAATCGGCCAAATTCTGCTGAAATCGCCCAATGGCGCCCTGGTGCCGCTGGAAGATTTGGCCATCGTCGAAGTCGTGGACGGACCGGCGCAGATCAGCCGCGAATACGCCCGGCGCCGCCTGGTAATCGGCGCGAACGTCCGAGGCCGCGATTTAGGCGGCTTTGTCGCCGAGCTGCAAAAGGCCGTTACCGAAAAAGTGAAGCTCCCGGAAGGTTATTACATCGTCTGGGGCGGACAGTTCGAGAACCTGGAGCGCGCCATGAATCGGCTCATGGTCATCATTCCCATCACCATCGCGGCGATCTTCTTTCTATTGTTTCTACTCTTCAATTCACTGCGGTTCGCGGCTCTCATCATCCTGGTGCTGCCGTTCGCCTCCATGGGCGGCATTTTCTCGTTGTTCGTCACCGGCGAATATCTCTCGGTGCCTGCGTCGGTCGGTTTCATCACCCTATGGGGCATTGCAGTCCTGAACGGCGTGGTGCTGGTTTCTTACATACGAGGACTGCGGGACGATGGGCTCCGCCAGCACGACGCCATCGTCGAAGGCTGCAAGCAGCGTTTCCGGCCGGTGATGATGACTGCAACCGTCGCGATGCTGGGCCTGGTGCCCTTTCTGTTCGCCACCGGACCGGGCTCCGAAGTCCAGCGCCCGCTGGCAATCGTGGTGATCGGCGGGTTGATCACCTCGACCTTGCTCACCCTGGTCGTGCTGCCTACTCTTTACCGATGGTTCGAAGAAAAACGCATCGAAGCTTGAACGAGGAGATTCCATGAAAGAGATCAAAGCCATCATTCAGCCCCAGCGCTTGGGCAAGCTCAGAAACGCCTTCCGTCAAATGCGCGGATTTCCGGGGATGAGCGTAAGCCGAGTGGAGGGTTGCAGCCACCACGAGGAACCGGAGGTCAGCCACGGCATTCGGGAAGAATTGACCGATTTTTCCCCCAAAGTGCGAGTGGAGATCGTCGCCCCGGACGACAAGGTGGACGAAATCGTCCGCATCATTCGCGAAAACAGCCGCACCGGAACGCGCGGCGACGGCATACTTTGGGTCACGGAGATCGGAAATTTTCTACGGATTCGCCTCGACTAAAGCCGTTTTCATCTCGCTCGTACGGAAAAACAGGCTTGGCGGAAATCGTTGGCGCCGTCGGCAAGGGTAAATCGACTCGTGCATTCGTCGGTCGGCCCCCCCTTTGCCGGCGCCCCCGGCCCAACGGCTCAACCGGACACGGCTGAAAAGGGCTTGGCGAAGCAGCCCCGGGCGTTCAATACAGGATAATTCGTTCGCACTGACGCTGGTCGGCGAGATACGAAAAAGGCAAAAAAGGAGTCCCTGCGATCAATCCGGCGAAAGTGCCGAAAAACCAGGAAACATTGCTGAGTGCCGATGCTATCGGCGGAGGATGTTCCGAACGAGGCTTAGGGGTAATGAAATAATCGATGGGGCCACCCACCAAATAAAGCGGAAGAACGGCAAGGGCTGTCCCGCCGCCGACAAGGTGTCCCACGACGGCGGTCGGCGTACACACGATGCCGTTTCGCCCATACGGCCCCTGCTCGAAAAGCTTCTCGGAGAGACGGTAAGCGGGCAGGGCTTGCGGATGCTGCGCCGGACTGACCGCACATCCGGTTAGGACGAGCGTGGCCAGAAGGACGAGCATTCGTTTGTATTGCACGTTCGCACCTTTCCATGGAACTGTCATCCGGAGTCCCTCTCGTTCGGCGTGAGCGATAATCCTAAATCCGGCAGTTGGATACAACCTGAAAAGCGCTAGACCCTCACCCCAGCCCCTCTCCCTCTGGGAGAGGGGCTGGGGTGAGGGAATGCGGCGGCTGATGGGGCATTGCGGTCATTTCGGTAGTCAACTGCGGTTTTTAGCATAATATTTGGATCGCCTTACGCCGCGCCAGTTTCGATCAAAAGATGCACTCCGGGTCGAACGCCGTCAAGCAAGGGGCAACGGATTACTGCCATTGCAGCCGTCTCGGTGTCGACCTTGGAGCGAACACCGCCCCCGCTCACGCCCGAAATTCCGCCACCACCGGCGCATGATCGGAGGGCCGTTCGAGCTTTCTGGGTTCGACATCGATGCGGCAAGCCAGGCAATCCTCGGCGAGTGGAGCGCTAACCAGAATATGATCGATACGTAGCCCCAAGTTGCGGCGGAAAGCATTGAGGCGGTAATCCCACCAGGTATAGCTCTTCTCGGCCTGATCGAAACGCCTGAAAGCATCGGTCAAGCCGAGGTCGAGCAAGGCGCGGAATGCCTCCCGCTCCGGCGTGCTGCACAAGATCTTTTCGCGCCAGGACTCGGGATCGTACACGTCCCTGTCCTCCGGCGCGATATTGAAATCGCCCAGAACCACCAAGCGCGGGTGGCGCTCCAATTCGAGGCGCAGGCAGTTGCGCATCTTGGCCAGCCAATTGAGCTTGTAGGCATATTTGTCGGAGCCTACCTCCCCGCCGTTCGGCACATAGAGATTCACAATCCGGCAGTCGGCGACCGTGACGGCCAGAATGCGTCGCTGAGGATCGTCGAAGTCCGCGGGATCGGTGATCGGATCACATGGATCGAGCTTACTGAGTACGGCGACGCCGTTATAGGTCTTCTGCCCGCTGTAAACCGACCGATAGCCGGCTTCCGCCAGTTCCGCGACCGGGAACTCCGGATCGGTCATCTTGGTTTCTTGAACGGCCAGCACGTCGGGCCGTTCCTGTCCGAGCCAGTTCAAAACATGGGGCAGACGTACGCGCAGGGAGTTGACGTTCCAAGTGGCGATTTTCATGTCACTCTGCCCTGGCCAGATCGGCAATCTTTTTCTCCAGGTTCTTCAACCGCGTCCACATCTCGTGCAGACGGGGAAATACCGCCATGTTCTTCAGGTATTGCTGCAAGGGCTGAGCCGGCCCGCCGGCGTACATGCCGGGCTGCTTGATGCTGTTGTGAAGACCGGCGCGGTGGAGCAGCACCACGTCGTCGGCCACGGTGATATGGTCCAGAGTGCCGGTCTGACCGGACGCGATGACCCTCTTGCCGAACCGGGTCGATCCGGAAATGCCGGTGTGAGCACAGAGAATGCAGTCCTCGCCGATTTCCACGTTGTGCCCGATGTGGCAAAGCGCATCGATCACGGCTCCCGAGCGTATGATGGTGGCCCCGTAGGTGGCGCGGTCGATATTGGTATTGGCGCCGATCACCACCCGGTCCTCGACGATGACCTTGCCGGTGTGGGGAATCCGGTAATTGCGACGGCGTTCGTCCTGGGCGAACCCGAAGCCCTCCGAGCCGATGACGCAACCGGCCTTCAAAATCACATTGGCGCCGATCTCGCACTCGTAACCGACGGTGCAGCGCGGATGGATCACCGTCTCCCGGCCGATTCTTGCTCCCCTTTCCACCACCGTATTCGCCATGATCACGACACCGGACCCGAGACTGACGTCGGCGCCCAGGACCACCCCGGGACCGATCACCGCATCTTCCGGGACCGCGACGCTCTCGTGAATCACGGCCGACGGGTGGACTCTCGGCCACTCGACGTTCCGCACGTCGCGGTCGCCGTAGGTCTGCTTGAGCAGGGCGATGGCCAGGCGCACATTCGGTGCGATCAGCAGAGACACCCCGGCATCGTTCAATTCCGCGGCGACCGCCTCGGTGGTGACCACCGCAGCAGGTTTCGATTCATGGACTTGGGGCAGATATTTCATATGATCCACGAACACCAAATCTCCGGGAGCGCAGTCATCGATGGGGGCCAAGCGGTGAATGACCATATCCGGTCCGCGGTGATCGACGATCAAACCCTGATGCCTGAAACGCTCAAAAACTTCCGAGGCGAGTAAATTCATTGATAAATCCAAACACTCGAGTTGAACGGGAATAATATGGAGCCGGAAAAGGACCGGCAACCCTTTTCGCGGTATCGGCCGGCGCGCGGGTATCTCGATTCAATGACCGACGTCCGCCGCGGTCAGCGGAAATCGCATCCCTTCTGCCCCGCTGCGCCGCTTTTTCAGCTCGTTTTCCCGACATTCCGAAATTTCAGTGTCTTCCTATGCCGCGACGCGCGGACCATGGCAAAAAACGCAATATGCAACGAGTCCGATTACGGCATGGTCCAATATTCGTATCGAACAGGGCCGAATTCGGCGGCAACTCGGATCGGGCAAGCGAGAACAGCGTCCTGAAACATCGATAAGCCACTGGATAATTGATGATTTAGTGTAATATTCCCTTCGATTTCTACTGATAAACTAAATATTTCGCCTTCGGTTCGGCACTTCCGGATCTTATAAGGTCTAAGGCGCTTTGCTTTATGCGAGAGAAGACTTTGGCCATCGCACCGCAACAGCTGAATCCGCCTCCAATCTACCCGCAATCCGTGGAGGCACACCCCTATGAGCGTTTTGCCGAGGAACTCGTCAAGCGCGGGAAAGTCCGCGAAACGGAAATCCACCGCGCAAAACGCTTGGCGGCGCAGGCCGACGAACCGAAGCTGCCCGCCCTACTCGCGAGGCTAGGCCTGGTCTCGGAACGCGATACCGCGGAAGTACTGGCCGACGTCGGATCCTTCCCGTTGGTTTCGCCCGCGGACTATCCTGACACCTCTCCGCTTCCGGACACGGTGGCCATCCGCTTTCTCAAGGAAAACCACGTGGTCGGCATCGCCGCACAAGAGCACGAATTCGTGGTGGCGGTAGCCGACCCCTTCGATCACGATTTATTGGCCGCCCTTGCCCTGGCCTGCGAAAAACCGGTCAAGCCCCAGGTGGGACTGCCCTCGGAAATCGACCGCGCGCTCGAACAGCAACTCGGTTCCGGCAAGACCCTCATGGGCCAGATCGTCGCGGATTTCGGCAGCGACGAGGAAATCGACGAAGCCGACGTGGAACACCTCAAGGACCTGGCCTCCGAAGCGCCGGTGATCCGGATGGTCAACCTGATCATGCAGCGGGCGGTGGAGTCGCGGGCGTCGGATATCCACGTCGAGCCGTTCGAACAACGCCTGAAAGTCCGCTTCCGCGTCGACGGCGTGTTGCGCGAGGTGGAAGCACCGCCGGTGCGGTCCACCGCCGCCGTGATTTCGCGCATCAAGATCATGGCCAAACTCAACATCGCCGAACGCCGCCTTCCCCAGGATGGACGCATCAAGCTTCAGGTGCAAGGCCGGGAACTGGATCTTCGTGTTTCCACGGTACCCACCATGTACGGCGAAAGCGTGGTCATCCGTCTTTTGCACAAGGAGAGCATCGTCTTCGACTTTTCCTCCCTCGGCTTCGAGGGAGCCATGCTCGAGCGATTCCTCGATGTGCTGGCGCTGCCTCACGGCATCATACTGATCACCGGCCCCACCGGCAGCGGCAAAAGCACCACGCTCTACACGGCATTGCACAAGCTCAATACGCCCGAGCGCAAGATCATCACCGTCGAGGACCCGGTGGAATACCAACTGGAGGGCGTCAACCAGATCCAGGTCAAGCCCCAGATCGGACTGACCTTCGCCAATGCCCTGCGCTCCATCGTCCGGCAGGACCCCGATGTGATCATGATCGGCGAAATGCGCGATCTGGAAACCGCCCGCATCGCCGTGCAATCGGCGCTTACCGGGCACCTGGTGTTGTCCACCCTGCACACCAACGATGCCGCGGGCGGCGTAACCCGGCTCATGGACATGGGCCTGGAGGATTACCTCATTACCTCCACCGTGAACGGCATTTTGGGCCAGCGCCTGGTGCGCCGCCTCTGTCCGAATTGCCGGGAGCCCTATCCTGCCATGCCCGAGGTGGTCGAAGAAATGAAATTGGCGAGGTTCGCCGACGGCCCGGTTATCCTGCATCGTCCCAAAGGTTGCGAACAATGCGACGGGACCGGCTATCGCGGACGACTTGCGATTCAGGAATTTCTGGTCATTAGCGACGCCATCCGCCGCCTGGTGATGAGTCACGCGCAGTCGCGACAGATCGAGGAACTGGCCTTGCAGGAAGGCATGTACACCATGTACGAGGACGGTCTGCGCAAGGCCGTCATGGGCCTGACCACGATTGAGGAAGTTCTGCGCGTCACTTCGGATAGCTGATTATTATGGCTCTTTACGTCTATAAAGCCGTGGATCGGGATGGCGAAACGGTGGAAGCGGAACGCGAAGCCGCCGATGAAACCACTTTGATCATGGCCCTGCAAAACGAGGGGTTCCTGCCGATCCGGGTGGTGCCGGCGAAATCGCGGCCATTCGCGTGGATGGGGTTCCGGCGCAGCAAAACCCGGATTTCCCAGAAACAGGTCGGATTGTTCACGCGCGAACTGTTGACTCTGCTGCATGCCGGCCTGCCGCTCGACCGGGCGCTGACCGTGCTGCTCGAACTGACTGCGAACGAACCGGCACTGAACGGTCTAATCAGCAAAGTGCTGGACTCGGTCAAAGGCGGCGCACAGCTGTCCGACGCGCTGGAAGCCCAAGGCGGGGTTTTCTCGCGGTTCTATATCAACCTGATTCGCGCCGGCGAAGCCGGCGGCGCGCTGGAACTGGTTCTGGAGCGCTTGTCGGATTACCTGGATCGCTCCAAGGAGCTCCGCGATACGGTTACCACGGCGCTGATTTATCCCGCGATCCTGGTTACGATGGCGGTCTTGTCCTTGCTGCTGCTGTTGACTTTCGTGGTGCCGCAGTTCACCGAAATGTTCGAATCGGCCGGCAAGGAGCTTCCCGTGCCGACTCAAATCGTGGTCGGCGTGGCCGAGGGCTTGCAGTCCTACTGGTGGGCTTTCTTGATTGCGGTCGTGGGCGTGGCCAGCTATTTTCGCTATCAGTTCACGGACCCCGAGCGTCGCCAGGTTTGGGATGCTCGATTGTTGAACCTGCCCATGGTCGGCGATCTGATCCGCAAGCTGGAAGTCGCGAGCTTCAGCCGTACCCTGGCCACCTTGCTCGCCAACGGCGTCTCGATGCTGGCGGCCCTGACCATCGTCCGGGAAACGCTTGGCAATCGCGTCGTCGTCGACGGTGTCGGCGTGGCCGTGGAGAGTCTGAAGAGCGGCGGCAGCCTGTCGGCGCCGCTGATCGAAAGCGGCCTGTTCCCCACCTTGGCCTTGCAAATGATCAAGCTGGGCGAGGAGTCGGGCCATCTGGCCGAGATGCTGGAACGCGTCGCGGTCACGTACGACAAGGAAATCAAGATCTCCGTCCAGCGCATGCTGGCTCTGCTGGAACCCGTCCTGATCGTGGGCCTAGGCCTGATGATCGCCGGAATCATCATCTCGATCCTGATGGCGATCTTGAGCGTCAACGACCTGGCTTTTTAACGTGGTTTTCACAACTTCCGTCGAATCGTCAATTTCCGTTTTATCTACGACTCGTAAGCTTATGCAAAAACAAAGACGCCATAACCGAACTCAACGCGGCTTTACCCTGATCGAACTCCTGGTGGTACTGGCCATCATCGGCATGTTGGCCGGCCTGGTCGGACCTCAGGTCGTCAAACACCTGGGAGAATCCAAAACCAAGACCGCCCGGCTGCAGATCGAGGAACTTTCTTCCGCGCTGGATATGTATCGATTGGATGTGGGCCGCTACCCGGCCACCGACGAGGGCCTCGCGGCGCTCATCGAACAGCCGAGTAATGCCAAGATTTGGAACGGCCCTTACCTGCGCAAGAAAAAGGTTCCGGTCGACCCCTGGAACAATCCTTACCAATACGCCTCACCCGGCCAGCACGGCAAATTCGATCTTTTCACCCTGGGGGCAGACGCTGCCGAGGGGGGTGAAGGCGAAGATCAGGACATCGTTAGCTGGGAATAGTACATCGGGTGCTTGGAACGCCTCGGGCCTGGAAATTGGCCGCGTGCAGGATTCGAGAGATGCCGTTTCGGCATCGGAAACGCCATAATCCGAAGATGCCTGCTCGGGCGACCACGCACAGGATTCCGGCGCGGACCACCGTGTTTTGCGCTGCCCCCGCCGCGGCAGTCCGATCAGCCGGATTCACGCTTATGGAAATGCTGTTGGCGCTGGCAATAGCAGCCGCGCTGACAGCCGTCGCCGTGCCGAACGTCATCCCGCTTATGAACCGTGCGCAGCTCACCGCCGCCTCGCGAGACATCGCATCCGGCTTACGGTACGTCCGCGGCCAGGCGCTGAGCGGTGCGCGCGAAGCCACGTTCGAGCTTGACGTAAACCACAAGGCCTATCGGGTCAGTGGTCGTCAAAAAGTGTTTTCATTGCCGGATAGCGTCACAATCAGCCTTTACACCGCGGAAAGGGAAGCTGGAGAAGACGGTATCGGCAGCATTCGCTTTTTCCCCGACGGTTCCTCGACCGGCGGACGCGTCACCCTGGAAGCGGCCGGAAGAAAACGCCTGGTAGATGTCAACTGGCTCACCGGAGAGGTCGTCACCCATGAGGAATGAACGCCGGCTCCGCCAGAGCGGCTTCTCCCTGCTCGAAATCCTGGTCGCTTTCGCGGTGTTGGCCCTGGCCTTGGGCGTCCTGCTGCGCATCTTCGGCGGTGCAGCCAGAATTTCCGGAGTTGCCGACCAATACGCCCGTGCCGCGGTGATCGCCGAATCGCTGCTTGCGGCAGCCGACGGGGAAATCCCTTTGCAGCCGGGCGAGACGAGCGGCGATGTCGACGAGACTTTTCATTGGACCATGAGCGTCAATCCCTACCAGGGCGAAGATCCGATTCAATTCGCCGAAAACTTGCCCCTTGTTCCGTACCAGGTCGACCTCAGGGTTCAATGGGAGGAAGGCGACGAATCGCGCACCTACGAGCTCACGACCCTCAGACTGCTGTCCACCCGAACGGGAATTTCCGGCTTCCGATGACCAGCGAAACTCGACAGCAAAGCCGTTCTAACGTTCTTGGAAGGAACTTGCCGGCACGCCGCCCCCGGAATGAGCCGCGTTCAGGTCTCCGTGAGCGGATGCGTGGAAAGCGTCACGAGACGCGCCTGGGTTCTTTTCGCAACAACGCCGGCTTTACGCTCATCGAGGTTCTGATAGCCACGACGCTGCTCGGAGTCATGATGCTCCTGCTGCTCGGGAGCCTGCGCATCGGCGTAAACAGTTGGGATAGCGGCGAGGACAAGTTGGCACGGGCAAGTCGGCTTTTTCTCGTGGAGAATTTCTTGCGCAGCCATATCGGCGGCGCTTTGCCGCTGGTCGACATGGAAGACCCCCAGGGCGTGGGTACCTCATTAAGAGGCGGGGAAAATTGGATCGAATATGTTGCAACCATGCCGCAACAAGTCCGAATGGGTGGTCTTTATCGCTTCAGACTCTATGTCGCCGAAAACGGGAACCATTACGATCTGAAGGTTGCCATGCGGCCTTATGTCTCGAACCCGAATTCGATCGCGTCCGCCGCCCCGGCGGAGGCGATCGAAGACGTCGTACTCCTTGAAAATCTGGCCGGGATCAAGTTTTCCTACCTGCCGGAGAGTCTCCAGGGCGCTCAAACCGTCGGCGAGGGCTGGGTGTCCGAATGGCAACAGCCTCAGCTTCCATTGCTGATTCAAGTGCAGATCGAACCGGAGGATGAAGAACCCTGGCCTGCTTTGGTCGTAGCTCTAAAAACCCGTCGATGACCCCTATGGCATATCCCCGAAGTGCGGAACAGCACGGCGTTGCTCTTATCCTGGTGCTCTGGATTCTGGCCTTGATGACCATCATGGCGGGCAGTTTCGCCTTGTCGACCCAACGGGAAACCTCGCTGGTGACCAATGCCCGCGAACGCGCTCGGGCCGTTGCCCTGGCAGACGGCGGCATCCATTACGCCATGTTCATGCTCTCTTTGCCGAATGCTGCGGACCGTTGGCGCGCCGACGGCACGCCCTATCGATTGAGGCTGGGCGGAATCCCCGTGGAAGTACGCATTTATGACGAAGCGGGAAAAATCGATCTCAATGCCGCCCAGGAATCCACGCTGCGGACTTTCTTGGCCAAGCTCACCCGGGACGAAGACCAGGCGGTGACATTGAGCGACGCCATTTTCGACTGGCGCGACAACGACGACCTGAAGCGCCTGAGCGGGGCGGAAGCCGCCGATTATCGAGCAGCCGGCCTCGCGCAGTCGCCCCAAAACCGCAATTTTCTCGTCCTGGAGGAACTCCGCGGTGTTTTCGGTATGACCCCGTCGCTTTATCGAAATTTCGAACCTTATTTCACGCTTTACAACAATGTCGACGGGATCAATCCGGCAAAGGCATCGAGAACCGTCTTGTTGGCTTTGACCGACGGAGACGTCCAGGCGGTGGACAGCTATATCGCCGCCCGCGAAACTGCGACCGGAAATGCTCCCCCTCCTCCGATCCCCGCGGTTCCGGGAATCCGGTTCCACTCGTTCGGGAATTCGGTTTACACGATTTACGCGCGTCCGCTGTCGCAGAACCATTCGGAACCGCCCACCATGGCCGTCGTTCGACGGGAAGCGGGGCGCCCTGCGACGACGCCCTTCGTTTTTCTGAGATGGAAACCTCAAGCAATCGGCGTAACATTCAATCCATGATCCACAGAACGGCTCCTGTCCGCTTATATGCACTTGAAAATCCAATGGGTTCCAACCGTCCCGGTCATGATCCGCAGCATCATTCGGAGCAAATCTCTGCGCGCCCGGCTGCCCCGGCCACGACGCAGTTTCCCCGGGCGGACGTTCGCTCGCCCGCTGCCCTAAGCCCGCACCGCTCATCATTGTCGCGACCCGCCGTCCGACTTGCGTACCCATGGCCGCACGCATGCTGAA
Source organism: Methylocaldum marinum (assembly GCF_003584645.1). Taxonomy (GTDB): domain Bacteria; phylum Pseudomonadota; class Gammaproteobacteria; order Methylococcales; family Methylococcaceae; genus Methylocaldum; species Methylocaldum marinum. Next base: position 4,965,563 of record NZ_AP017928.1, on the reverse strand, counting down.
ACTCGATACGCCGATCCATCTCGACGCTGCAAAGTTCTTCCGCTGGTGGCAGGACGAATTATCCTTTCTCGTACCGGCGAGATTGCGAAAACTTCTCGGCACGACCAGCGAGTATCTGATGCTGACCAAGGACGAAGACGGTGTCAGCGCGGTTTACCGTGGAGATGAAGGAGACCATGCGCTCGGTTATTTCACCCTGGACGATAGCGGCAGCCAAAAGCGTGACCGCCTCCTGGAACACACGCCCGAACTGGCCGAAGCAAAAATTGTTCTGCGCTTGACGCCCGATCAGTCGCTGCGGAAAACCTTGAAGCTTCCGTCGGCGGCCGAAGAAAATCTGAACCAGGTGGTGGCATTCGAGATGGATCGCCTGACACCGTTCAAGAGCGAGCAAGTCTATTCCTCGGCACGATTGTTGGAGCGCCTGCCGGCAAGCCGTCAGATCAAGGTGGAACTGGTACTGGCGCCGCGCAGCAAGTTGGACGCCTTGCTGGAAGAACTGGCGGTATGGGGCTGGCGGCCCGACCTGGTTGACGCAGCAGGCGATTCCCCGCTCGGGGCCTACGATTTAATGCCCGAGCAATACCGGCCGCCGCGAAATCCTTGGCCCAATAGAATCAATTGGACGTTGGCCGCATTGATCGTGTCGCTTCTGGTCACGCTGGGCATACTGCCGATCTGGGCCAACAAATCGCTGGTATCGGAGCTGGAACTGGAGGTGAAAAAAGTCAGCAAGGTGGCAAAGGAAGTCGAATCCTTGCGCCAGGAATTGGAGACCCTGGTGCACCAGACGAGATTTCTCCAGCAAAAAAAACGTACCGAGCCGGCGCTGATCGATATGCTCAGGGAACTGACCGACGTCATGCCCGACCATACCTGGCTGAATGGTTTGCAGTACCGGGACCATCGATTGGTCATGCAGGGACAGTCGCCGTCCGCTTCGGCCTTGATCGGACTGATCGAGGCGTCGCCTTTTTTTCAAAATACCAGTTTCGTTTCGCCCGTTACAAAAGACATGGCGAGCGGACTGGAACGTTTCCAAATCGCCAGCGAGGTCGTCAACGGGAGGTTCTCTGAAAAACCGACTACATCTGAATAAACCTCGACTACTGGCACTTGGAATTCTCTTCGGTGTCATCGCACTCCTTTATCTGGTGGCGATCGCTCCGCTGGTCGACCTGGGACGCGAGTATAGCGATGCTGTCGACGATTTGCGGTTCCGCTTGCAGCGCTACCAGAAAATCGCCGCGGAGAAGGACGATCTTCTGGCTAAACTGGAGCAAATCAAGGCCGCCGGGCAGCAGGACGAACGCTTTATCGCACGCGACACCGGCGCTTTGGCTTCCGCCGAACTGCAATCCACCGTCAAGGAAATCGTAAGCCAGGCTGGCGGCGAACTGACCAGCACCCAGGTGATCCCGGAACGGAAAGAAGAGAATTTCACCCGGATAGCGGTAAAAATACGCGTGAACGGCAGTACCGACGTATTGCGCGATGTCTTGCACAGCATCGAAACCTCGAAACCCGTGCTGTTCGTGGAAAATCTCAATATTCGGCCGATTCGGATGCCGCGCAATCCGATCCTCAAGCAATCCCAGCCGATCGACAAATTGAGCGTGGATTTCGATGTCGTCGGCTACATGCAGGGTAACTAAGCCATGAGCCGATGGACCCGTGACAATTTGCTGAGCCTGATTCTGGCCACCGTTGCCGGCTTGCTGCTCATCGGCGTCGCCGTCGAATCGGCGATATTGAAAAACAAGCGGTCAACCGTGGCGGCTTCTTCGGAAAAGGCGGCAAATCCGCAATCGGCCGAGCCGGTCGAAACCGAAGATTTCGAGCTACCCGAAATCCAGGAATACGAAACCATCGTCGAGCGTCCGTTATTCATGGCAAGCCGCCGACCCGGAGTCGAGGTTGGCGAAGCAACGACGACCGCCGCACCGGATACGCCCTTGAACGTTAAACTAATGGGCGTTGCGTTTACGCCGAACGACAAGACCGCGCTCGTGGTCGACGCCAAGGGCAAATATAAGCGCTTGAAAAAGAACGGCACGATCGATGGTTGGACGCTGGTCGAATTCGCACCGGATAGAGTGACGCTGCAGCGTGATGCTGAGCAACGCGAACTGATGCTGCTCAAACCGAAACCCAAGACTGCCCCGGCTCAGGCGACGCACACACCCCCTCACCAGGCGCCTCGACGGCAGCCGCCGCCGAAGCCGCCGGTACGTCAGTCTCCGCCGCCGCCCGAGGAAGAGCCGGAAGAGGAACCCGAGATCGTGGAAGAAGAGGAAGCCGTCGAAGACGAGGCAAACGTGGATTAGTAAACTACAGCGATTAGAATACGGAGTCTCGTACGAGGATGTCGTAAATGCCCATTCACGGAGCTGCGATGCAAGGCGCAAAACTCCCCCGTTTTCGCTTACTAATGGTCAAGAAAGTGAAGCCACAAGAGCCCCCTCTCCCTCTGGGAGAGGGTTGGGGTGAGGGCGATTCGAATGGGACTTTACTTTCTTTACGCACGGTAACTCAGCTTACGGCCATTAAGGAAGCTCTGAATAAGTGGATTCCGTTCATACCCTCCGACCCCGCTCAGGACAGGCCTGTCGAAGGACTTAATCAGAGCTTCCTTAAGAGTAGCTGTCCTTCCCTGGAGCATTCGGCCGGCCCTTGTTCGGCACTCGACATGGGGCGCCGGGTCGCCGCCATCGGCTAACGCACCGCGTCGAACTGGGAAAATAAAAAGAAAGTTTTTGCTTTTTTGCTCGAAAAGTATCGGGATGTCGGTTTTTCGAGCGGCCATCCAGCAATCAAAACAATTAAGAGTCCATGTACAGAACAACAAGTCGATTCGTAGTTGCACCGTTAGTGGCTGCCTTGGGATTTTCGGGATGCGATTACTTGGGACCCGCTATGACAAAGCAGCCCTTGCCGGCGAACTTGGCTATCGATACCCACAAGACCGAGGGGGAGCCTGCTCCGATACAAACCGAACCGCTCGAGGCACAGGCGGTCAGGCCTCCCGAATTCTACCCTGCCACCGGGAACCTGATAGCACCCGGAGCGCGCGCCGAAAAGGTGCCCTCGAAAGAAGGAAAATACACGCTCAATTTCGACGACGCCGATTTGGGCGAAGTGGCCAAGGTCATACTGGGCGACATGCTGAGGGTCAACTACGTCCTGAGCCCCAAGGTGGCCGGCAAGGTAAGCCTTCAAACCGCCCGCCCCTTGAGCGACGCCGAACTCGTACCCACCCTGGAAATGCTGCTCAAGATAAACGGCGCCGTATTGATCAAGGAAAAAGGACTGTACCGCATTGAGCCGGAGGCCACCGCGGCGATCAATGCTCCGGGAGCCCGGCTCGGAATCGCCGGCCAGTCGATCCCGGCGGGCTACCAGCTGCGCGTCGTGCCCTTGCGTTACGTGGGCGCGCAGGAAATGCAAAAAGTCATAGAACCCATGATGCCGCCCAAGTCCGTCATCCGCGCCGACGAAGCCCGGAATATTCTGGTACTGGCGGGCACCGGCGAGGAACTTGAGGGCGTGCTGGATACCATCCGACTTTTCGACGTGGATTTCATGCGCGGCATGTCGGTCGGACTTTACCCGCTTCGCAACGTCGAACCCGCAACGATAGCGGAAGAGCTGGATAAGGTTTTCGGCGATACGACCAAAGGGCCTCTGGCGGGTGTCGTTCGGTTATTGCCTATCGAACGGCTCAACGCCATCCTGGCGGTGACGCCCCAACCGAGCTATTTGGACGAAGTCGAAATGTGGGTGGAGCGACTCGACCGCTACAGCACGACCCGAGTGGGCGGGATTCATGTTTACCGGGTGCAGAACGTGGACGCCGTTGAATTGGCGGAGACCTTGAGCGGAATTTTTGGCGAGGGACGGGCGCAGCAGCGACGCGGACCTTCCCTGAGCCCCGGAATGGCGGGTACCGAAATCGGCGGATTCGGTGCCGCCGACGGGGGCTTCGGCGATCAGAACGGAACCTCGTTCGGCGGGACCGGAACATCGAGATCCGGTCGCGGGCTCGGCTCCACTACCGGCAACGACAGGTTCGGGGGTACCTCAACGAGCAGCACCCGCCAAACCGGCGGGTTGGGCACCGGGACCGGACTCGGCAGCGGGACCGGGACCGGGATCGGCACCGGCACCGGACTAGGCACGGGCGCCAGAGGACGCGGCATCAGCAGTGGCCGGCAGGCGCGCGGCGCCACGGTCGCGGAGGTCGGCGGAATGCGCATCGTTGCAGATGCATCGAACAACGCCTTGATCATCATCGCCAAAGCCCAGGAATACAAAGAGATCGAGGCGGTGATCAAAGAGTTGGATCGGGTGCCGTTACAGGTACTGATCGATGCCTCGATCGTCGAGCTGACCCTGACCGGACAGCTACAGTACGGACTTCAGTGGCTGTTCAATCAAGGTAGCGGCGCATATGCACAAGGCAGCACGACTCCGGGGGCAGCCGAATTGACAAGCAATGCGCTTACCACGGCAGCCGCGGCCACGGGCGGAGGTTTTGCCTACGCCTTCGTCAACAGCGCGAGGGATATCCGAATCCTGCTCAGGGCCTTGGCCAGCGAGAACAAGGTCAACGTGCTGTCGTCGCCGTCGCTGATGGTACTCAATAATCAAGAAGCCACCATCAAAGTGGGTGATCAGGTGCCGATCCAGACCTCCCAATCGACGCCGCTGACCGGCGGGGGCGTGCCGATCAGCACCGCTACGATCCAATATCGCGATACCGGCGTACTTCTGAACATCCGGCCGCGGGTCAATGCCGGCGGACTGGTGACCCTGGACATCGAGCAGGCTGTCGACAACCTCAGCGATCAGACGGTAACAGGCATCAGTTCGCCGGTTATTTTCCAGCGGCAAATCAAGAGCAGTGTGACCGTCAAGGACGACGACACCATCGTCCTCGGGGGTCTGATCAGCGACCGGACGACGAAAAACAAAAGCGGGATTCCCTTCCTATACAAGCTGCCCGTTATAGGCAGCTTGTTCGGTACGACCACCACATCTCAAACCCGGACCGAACTCGTGGTTCTGCTCACCCCCCGCGTAGTGCACGACCGGGCCAAGTCCAGTGAAATCACCAACGAGTTCCGTCGGAGGCTGACCGGTCTTTACGAAGAAAAGCCGCGGCCGGTCGGATCACCCCGCTAGCGTGCGGCGGCATTATTCGGCGAATAGCGCGTCGACGAATTTCCGCGCATCGAAATCCTGCAAATCGTCGATGCCCTCACCGATCCCGATGAATCGTATCGGCAGCCCGAACTGCTTGGCCAGGGCGAAAATGACGCCGCCCTTGGCGGTGCCGTCGAGCTTGGTGAGCGCGATGCCCGTCAGGCCGACCGCCTCGTTGAACAGTTTGGCTTGTGAAATCGCGTTCTGTCCGGTGCCGGCGTCGAGCACCAGGAGCACTTCGTGCGGCGCGGTTTCGTCCAGCCTGCCCATGATGCGCTTGATCTTGCTCAGCTCCTCCATGAGATTCGATTTGGTATGGAGGCGGCCCGCCGTATCGGCGATCAGCACGTCGACGCCCCGCGCCTGAGCCGCCTGCACCGCGTCGTAGATGACCGAAGCCGAATCGGCCCCGGTATGCTGGGCGACGACCTGGACGTTATTCCGCTCGCCCCAGGTCTGCAACTGTTCGACCGCAGCGGCCCGGAAAGTATCGCCGGCCGCCAGCATGACGCTGTGGCCCTGGTTTTGAAGGCGTTTCGCGAGCTTGCCGATGGTCGTGGTCTTGCCCACGCCGTTCACGCCCACGACCAGGATCACGAACGGCCGAGTTTCGGCCGGAATGTCCAGCGGAAAGCTGACCGGCCGCAGGACGTCGTACAGATAATCGCGGAGGCTGGCCGACAAGCTTCCTGCTTCCTCCAATTGATGCCGCTCCAGGCTTTCCGTCAGATGCCGAATGATATCCTGAGTCGCCGCTACGCCGACGTCGGCCATGAGAAGCTGGGACTCGATATCTTCCAGAACGTCCTGATCGATGGCTTTCTTGCCTAGCGCCAGCGACCCGAGAAAGCCGGTGAGCCCGCTACGGGTTTTGCCCAACTGGCTTTTAAGCCGGACGAACATGCCTTCCGGCGTGGGCCGCACCGGCACCTCTACGGCGGGAATCTGCGGAACGACCGGCGGCGGGACCTCGGCAGGCAAAGCGGCACCGGCACGCTCCACGGCTTCCTCGCGCGCGGGCGCTTCCGCCTCGGTGCGGCGCGGCTCACGGAGGTACAAATAAACATGGACCAGATTCAGCCAAAGCAGCGCGGCGACCGCGTGGTGCGCGACCGCCGCGGCGAGCGGCAAGCGCAGCAGAACCGTCGCGATTCCAAGGCTGATCTCCGCCAGCAGCAAAAAGCTCAGCAGCACGCCGGGCTTGCTCAGGCGAGGAACCTTGCGATTCGAAGTAATCGCAAAAGCCAGCACGCTGAGAACCAGAAACACAGCGACGGCTCCGATTCGGTGCGCCCAATGAATGGCAACACGCGCATCCGGAGGCAGTACGCCTCGCTGGTAATCCGGACCGATCCCCCGCCAAAGCCTGAAACCCTCGGCGTAATCCGCATCCGGCCAATACGCGCCCATGCACGTGGGGAAGTCCGGGCAGGACAGCGCGGCGTAATTGGACGACGTCCAACCGCCCAGAAAAATCTGGGCAAACAGCAAAAGCAAGGCAAGCGCGCTAAATCGGCGCAACCACGGCGCGTCTCCGACCGGCGGCGTCTGCGGTCTGACCGTGAAAAACAGCCAGTACAGCAAGGCCAGCGTGAGCACCCCGGCCAGCAGGTGGGCCGTGACGATCACGGGCATGACCCGGAACTTCACGGTCCACATGCCGAGCAGCGCCTGCCCCACAACCAGGGCGAGCGTGGCATAAGTCAATGCGATCGCCCTGCCCCGGTTCTCGCGCACCCGGAACACCAGGCCCGCCAGTACCAGTACGGAAACCCCCAAACCCCCGGCCAGATAGCGGTGAATCATTTCCTTCCACGCCTTGGCCGCATCGAACGGCGCCTGCCGCAAGGCCTCCGCGGTTTCGGGCTGTTCCACGATCATCTTGCCGTAGCAGCCGGGCCAGTCCGGACATCCGAGTCCCGCGCCCGAAATACGGACGTAGGCACCCATCGCCATGACGCAGAAGGCCAGTATCAGGGAAAAAAGCGTTAAGTTTCTGAACATAGTCCTACTTTGTTATTGTCGTATCGAGGTTCGAGCGCGCTGCTCCGCAACGATCGGAGCTCCCGCTCCCGCAAAGGTCGGCAATCCCTAGCCGACGCAGACGGCTGCTCGCCCCGTCACGGCGGGAAATAATTCCCGATCCACGGCAGCCTCGAGCCCTGCGCCGAATCGAAAAATGCCCTAAAAGCGCCGGCATCCGATTCAACCGATCTGCGACGCGCGAAGGAGATGTTTCAAATCCTTGAGCATGCCGTAGGGATCGAAACCGGAGTCATACCACAGCGCCGCGTTCCCGAACGGATCCAGGAGAATCACCATATCATCGGCGATAGGCTTTCCGAGCGCCGCCGCCAATTTCTTCGGCAGAGCCTCGCCGGACAGGGCCACCAGGAGAGTTTCATCGTCATTCAGCACGGCAGCGAGATCGGTGACGGCCGTGTCGTCCGCCACCAGCATTAAACGGCGCACCCGCGGAATCTCCTTGTTCAGCATGAGCCGGATCTGCTTGGTCTTATGCAGCGTCTCGGCGCAGCGCTCGGCACACTTGTCCGAAATCAGGTGCAGCATCACCCAGCGCCCCTTGATCTCCGACAAGAGCTCATTTCCGCCGACGGGGTGCGCAAGCAGCTCACCGTAATCGATAGGAGTCGGAGGCTGGATCAGGCTGCCGTAATTGCTGCGCTTGGTGATCAACTGGGGATTCTTGGCGTAGTACCACGCCAGCCCGAAAGGAATAATGGCGATCAGTGCGATAAAAATGATCAGGGCGCGATTTCGCCACAAGGAGTTGTTTGGAACGGACATGGGAAGAATGAATTAAAAAAATCGGGAATTAGGATGATTTGATGCCGTGGCGAACATACAACACCAGGGCGACTAAAGCGAACAGAAACCATTGCAGCGCATACCCCTGGTTTTTCCCGGGGTCGAGCCGGGCCTGCTTCCAATCCCGGATGTAAGCTTCCGCAACCGTCTCATCCGCCAGAACCTGATAGGGAAGGACCGCATAGCCAAGCCGCTCGCCGATGCGCGCCGGGTCCACGAGCTGAACTACGGCCGGCCAGCCGGGCCCGGGTGTTTCCGCGCCCTCCAGTTTTAAACCGACGCCCGGAAACCGCTCCACCGTGCCTGTGACTTGCACGTTCCGGTGACGAATCTCCAGATCCGGCCGTTCGTCCCGGCTTGCGCCCAAAGGTATCCAGCCGCGGTTCACCAGAACCGCGGTCTCGACTCCCGCAATTCGCAAGGGCGTCAAGACCTGATACCCGGGACTCTGCCGGTGGACTTGATTGTCCAGCAGAAACTGATGCTCCACATCGTATTCGCCGGAAACGATGACTCGGCGGTATCGAATATCTTCCAGGTTCGGTTCCTCGGCCCCCAGAGTCAACGGCTCGTCTTGCATCCGCTGCTGATGCAATGCCATCAAGCCTTTCTTTTCGTCTGCTCGATGCAGTTGCCAAAGCCCTAGCAAAATGAACAGGGAAATGGCCAGGCTCGTTATCAGCGAAGCGGTCAGCCCCGGTTTGAAGCTATAATCACGCAATCGTCACCTCTGAGTGAAAGATCCGGTCACCAAGCCACCTCAAACAACAAGACACTCTATTCGTGAAAGTCCTCATCATCTTGCTCCTGCTGATCATCATCGGAAGCCTCGGGACGGCCTTGGTATATCTGGTCAAAGACCGCACCCGCTCTCCCCGCACGGTCAAAGCCTTGACGATCCGTATCGGATTGTCCATCGCCTTGTTCATTTTATTGCTTCTGGCCTACAGCTTCGGCCTGCTGCAGCCGCACGGACTCCCAAAAGTCCAGAGTCCGCCGCCTCAGGAAAATCCAGGACCGCAACCTTGACCGAAAAGCGTCTGTACGGAGTGCTGTTTGCGCGCCGCAATCAGTCTCGCTTCCCTTCCAAAAACACTATGATACCCGGCGCGGGCATGAATTGAGCGGGGGAATTTACGGTTCGTGCATAAACGGGGCGAGTTCGGGGATCAAGGCTAGTGGTTGCCATGGCCGTACCGTCTGCGGAGCGGAAGTCCTTGGCGTCTTCGGCCAGGATGGATCGACTCAAGCCTTCGTAGCTACCGTCTTGAAAATCAAAATGCAAGCCACAGGCCGGGCGGCGAAATGTCGCGAAGGAATTCGCGACCTACAGCGGCCCGGTCGTAGGTCGGCAATCCCTTGCCGACGAAAGCGTTTGGTCGGGGCGTGTGACTGCGGAGCGGAAGCCGTTGGAGCGTTCGGCCAGGGTAGATCGACTCAAACCTTCGTAGGTCGGCAATCCTTTGCCGACGAACCCGTTGGCCCGACGGCTAATCTTTGTTTTTGATTTCAAACACGATCTCAGGGCCTGCGACTTTGGCCTTCGCATATTCAGTATCGCGACGAGTTCACGCTGGGCGTCGGAATCATCAGCTCCGATGAAGGGGAGTAGCTGGTCCGGTTGAGGCTGTTATTGGACCGGCTGAATACATTCAATCTTGTTTCGTTTCCGTGTTTTCGCCTTTTTTTCCCTCAACCAGCCCATAAATGTATCCTCCCAGCACAACTACAACGATAAAAACCGGAATGACAGCGTAGTCTGTTGCAAAGTACAACCAAGCAAGGCCCGCAGCAATAAACATGAAGAATGCTATTATCTGCCCCAGCATATCAGCCAAAAGGCCTCGAGCACTATCGATCAGCCATTTGATGAATCTGTTCATCTACAAACGCCCTTCAGATTAATGTTTTCCGGTCGTGAACAAAACTCCTTGATTGGGTAGGACCTGGTCCCACTTGAGTTAGTGACATCACTTCCGAAAGCCCTGCTTCGACATTTTCCAGAAGTCTGTTTTCCCCTCGGTGAGTGGTACGCCGCTATCGCGGCGGTAGCCATCAGGCAAGTGTTCCGGACGCCCTGTCAAAACAGACTGAATTACCGCTTCGAGGGTTTTGGGCCCCTTGGTGATCGCTTTGATCGCTGCGCCGTAGCTAGCAATGCCTAAGTTGGTAGCACCTACGGCGAATTTCTCAAACTTGGAAAGACGCTTGTTACCAAGACGCCCGCCCATGCTTGCGTAGTGAGTGAATCCCCCGCCAACCAGTCTCCCGACAATATCTGCTTTCCTATGTTTCAGATTGTATCTGACGATGTCTGAGAACAGGGGCATAGCTTCGCCTTTCAATCCCGCCCACGCCTCATCCCGAAGCGGTTGACTGAGCTGCCATAAGACACTGGCGCGCGTGCTCGCCATAGACCGGTAGCGATGTCCCCATATCCCCATTTGCATGGTCAACTGAAAAATGCCAATCCACCATGTGATCGGAGGTTATAGGCGCCCTTTATGAAACGGCCCCATGCAGTCTCGTTGCCTTCCGCAAATGTCGCTGTAAATCCGGTGAATTCGTTCGGACGAGCATTTTCTAACGCTTCGATAAAGGCCTGAACATCGTCCTTTTCAGAAAGGCCAAGGTTGAGTGACGACACGAATTAAACCTCCCCTACATCTTGTGATGATACTTGATTAAGCCCAACTCAGTTTTCAGCCGCGCGGCAAGCGCCGTTTCGGTGCAGCTCTCAAAAGTGACTCCGTGTTCGACGCACAAAGTACAAAGTGTACCCCCAAAAGCTACAGCGATCTCTTCGGTCAACGCCAAGAATACCGCCACGTGCTCATGTCAGTGCTCGCTGAGCAGTAATTGGGCTAACTGCACAGTGAGCCGGGGCGGTTCCGTTCCCGGCTCGATGAGCAGCGCGATTTGGCCTTGCAATACCCACAAAAATCCGGGAGCCTGAAAGAATTGCCGTGCGGTTTCAGGACTGAGGATGGTTAGTAAGAATGCATGTCACGGAAATCCCCGGAACCTGGCGATCAGCTACTCACCCAAAGGCGGCGACGTGAGTGTCTGTACGTCGGCCGCGCTCGCGGTCACACTCTCTCGGTTTCGACAGAAGAAGCTGACGCTGCCTATTATGGTCAGCGCCTCGGCCAACAAAGCCGCTATTTGATCGAGTACACCGCCAATCAAGCGCTGGCGGCTGCTATCTCCTTCCGACTAATGCAATCCGATGCAGCGCGCGTGGTACCGCGCCAAGTTGCCAATGCGTACCAGTTCGATCGTCGCACATGTAGCGCGTGGTGGTCATCACAGCCGTTTTGATTGATCGGTTTCTGCTAACACAGCGCAACGCCAGTTAACCCGATTGCCGTTTCTGAATTCATCGGTGATAAGACACCACCCGCTCGACTTCCGCCTTTGATCCCAAAATCACGGGAACGCGCTGGTGGATGCCGTTAGGCTCGATGTCCAAAATCCGCCGGCGGCCGGTGGAACTTGCCCCGCCCGCCTGCTCCACAATGAAGCTCATCGGATTGGCTTCGTACATCAAACGCAGTCTTCCCGGTTTGTTGACGTCACGGGTGTCATAGGGATACATGAAAATGCCGCCCCGCGTCAGAATGCGGTAAACCTCCGCAACCATGGACGCCACCCAGCGCATGTTGAAATTCTTCTCCCGGCCGCCGTCCTTGCCTTTCAGGCATTCGTCGATATAACGCCTGACCGGCTCTTCCCAGTAGCGCTGATTCGACATATTGACGGCAAATTCGCTGGTTTCCTCGGGAATCCGCATATTGGGGTGGGTCAAAACGAACTCTCCGACATCCCGGTCCAGGGTAAAACCGTTTACCCCGTTTCCGGTCGTCAAAACCATCAGGGTCGTCGGTCCGTAGGTACAGAAACCCGCTGCCACCTGCTGGGTGCCGGGCTGGAGAAAGTCGGCCTCGGTCGGGTTGTCCCGCCCTTCCGGCGCGCGAAGAATGGAGAAAATCGTACCCACCGTCAGGTTGATATCGATATTGGAGGACCCGTCCAGGGGATCGAAGCAAATCAGGTATTTTCCTTTGGCATGAGCCGGCGGGATCGGGATGATTTCGTCGTTTTCCTCGGACGCCATCGCCGCCAGGTGTCCGGTCCACTCCAGCGATCTGATGAAAAGATCATTGGCGATCACATCCAGTTTCTTCTGTGCTTCACCCTGGATGTTTTCCGAACCCGCGATTCCGAGATTGCCGGCTAGCGCGCCGCGATTCACCTCGTGCGCAATGGCTTTGCAGGCAGTCGCGATATCGCTGAGCAACATGGTGAACTCGCCCGTGGCGTTCGGGCTCTTGCGCTGTTCGTGGATGAGAAAGCGCGTCAAATAATCGCCGTTCATGTTTTCTCCTTCATGGCGAAAAAGGCAGGAGCCGACAGCCCCGAACGGCGGCCCGCCGTTAAACGGCCCCGACTCGGGCGATCTTCAGGGCGTTGGTTCCGCCGCGCACGCCGGTAAGATCACCTTTGGTGAGGATGACCAGGTCACCCGGCTTGACCAGATCGCGGCTCAGGAATTCGTTGATGATCTCCCGGTTCAGCACCGCGTGGTCGGAAGTCGTGCTGTAGAAGCTGATGGGATAAACGCCGCGGTAAAGTGTCACTTTGCGGCAGGTTTTTTCGTGCCGGGTCAAGGCGTAAATCGGGATGCCGGAACTGATGCGCGACATCCACAGCGGGGTCGAGCCCGATTCGGTCTGCGCGCCGATCGCCTTAACCGGCAAATGATTGGCGATATACATCGCGGCCATCGCGATAGCCTCGTCGATGTAGTCGAACGTCTCGTCGATGCGGTGAGTGGATTGCCGGAGCCGCGGGTGCAGCTCGGCCTCCTTGCAGATCCTGGCCATCGCCGCGATCGCCTTGTCCGGAAATTTGCCGCTGGCGGTTTCGGCGGAAAGCATGACGGCATCGGTACCGTCGATCACCGCGTTGGCCACGTCGAACACCTCCGCGCGCGTCGGCATTGGGCTGTGGATCATGGACTCCATCATTTGCGTCGCGGTAATGACCGCACGATCCCGGCTTCGCGCCAGCTTGATCAGGTCTTTCTGCACCCACGGCAACTGGGCGTCGCCGATTTCCACCCCGAGATCGCCGCGCGCCACCATGATGGCGTCCGACGCATCGACGATGGACTCGATCACGCCCGGCTCCAGGGCCTCGGCGCGCTCGATCTTGGCCACGATCCCCGCCTCTCCTCCTGCGGCGCGCAGCAAGTCCCGCGCTTCCCGGATGTCCGCCGCGGACCTGGGAAAGGATACGGCGAGGTAATCGGCATCGATTTCGGCGGCCGTCCGGATGTCCGCCTTGTCCTTGTCGGTCAAGGCGGCGGCGGATAAACCGCCACCCTGCTTGTTGATGCCCTTGTGGTTGGACAGTTCGCCCCCGAGGACCACCCGGCAGACGATCCGCGTGCCTTCTATCCGGTCGACGCCCAGTTCGATGCGACCGTCGTCCAGCAACAGAACGTCACCCGGCTTCACATCCTTGGGGAGATCGGAATAAAGGCACCCGACCTGGTTTTCGTCGCCCTGGTCGGGAGGGAAAGAGGTATCGAGATCGAAGCGCGCGTTTTCCCGAAGATGAACTTTTCCGTCCCCACTGAAGCGCGCGATGCGGATTTTGGGTCCCTGCAAATCGACCAGAATGCCGACATGCCGGTCCAGCCCGCGGCTGATCGCCTTTACCGCCTCCGCGCGCTTTTTATGTGTTTCGGCATCGCCATGAGAGAAATTGAGCCGGACGACATCGACGCCCGCTCTAATGGCTCGCTCCAAAATGGCAGGGTCGTCCGTTGCCGGTCCCAGAGTCGCTACGATCTTGGTTCGTCTCATTGAAACTATCGTTCCTGTTCAGCTTGCTTCCATCAAAGCGACCGTGACATCCAACATACGATTGGAGAAGCCCCACTCGTTGTCGTACCAGGCCAGTACCTTGACCAAATTGCCCTGCATGACCTTGGTGAGAGTGGCCTCGTAAACCGAGGAGCGGGCATCGTGATTGAAATCCATGGATACCAAAGGCAGGTCGTTATAGCCGAGAACGCCCTGCAACGGACCCTCCGAAGCCTTGCGCATGATATCGTGAATCTCGTCCTTGCTGGTCTTGCGCGAGGCGACGAAAGTGAGATCGACCAGCGAAACGTTGATGGTCGGAACTCGAATCGCAAAGCCGTCCAAGCGACCGGCCAATTCGGGCAACACCAATCCGACCGCCGCGGCGGCACCGGTCTTGGTGGGAATCATCGATTGCGTGGCGGCTCGGGCGCGGCGCAGATCCTTGTGGTAAACGTCGGTCAGCACCTGATCGTTGGTGTAGGAATGAATGGTGGTCATCAAGCCGTAGGTCACCCCGACCGCGTCGTGCAGGGGCTTGACCAGAGGCGCCAGGCAATTGGTGGTGCACGATGCGTTCGAAATCACCACATCGCTGCTCTTCAATTTGTCGTGATTGACGCCGTAAACGACGGTAGCGTCCACGTCTTCTCCGCCGGGGGCGGAAATGATGACCTTTTTCGCGCCGGCTTCGAGATGGACCGAAGCCTTGGCCTTGGACGTAAAGATACCGGTGCATTCGTGGACCGCATCGACTCCGAGATCTCGCCAGGGCAACTTGGCGGGATCGCGCTCGGCAAACACACGTATCCGGTCTCCGTTGACGACCATGGCGTCTCCGTCCACCGCGATTTCTCCCGGAAATCGTCCATGAACCGTATCGTACTTGGTCAGATGCGCATTGGTATTGGCATCGCCTAGGTCGTTAATCGCTACGATTTGAATCTCTCCCGTTCGATGCGACTCGTATAAAGCCCGCAGGACATTCCGCCCAATACGGCCATATCCATTGATTGCAACCTTTATCGTCATAGTTATTCTCCAAATTCAAAGGGTAACGGTACTGATGAGATGGTCTTTTGTGGTTCTTGACTTGGACTGACCTCGTCCGGACGCGTTCACGCTGGCACTTGGAACGGAGAGTGAGAGCTGGACTCGACATGCCGGGTTTTCCACAAATTCCGTGCTAGAAGAAGTGGGACGCCAGCAGTGCTTACATCCCGGCTTTCTTGACAAGTCTGCTTCCGGAATATAGCAAACTCACACTTTGTTATCCAGATGATTGAAACCAGCGCGCCTAAGCGTTAGCGTAAGCCGAACAGAAAGTAAGGTCGGCGAAATGTATACGAAAGAAATCTTTTATCGTACGCGCGAGATCAGGCGGGAAAGACGCAGTTTGGCCGCCGCCGTTTATAACCGGTCGAAAACCCTGCTGTATCGAAGCGGAGAAAAAGCGCTGTTCGTTCCCATCCGGAGCATGCAATATCTGGCCGTGATCGATCCGGAAGAAATCCTCTTTTTGGATGGTGCCGTTTCCCGCAGCAGTATCGTCCTCGCCTGGCAGAATTTTCGGGCTTCCGACCGTAGCGCCCTGAACCAGCCGGTCGTTTATGACGCGGTTTATTACAATCTGGCATCGCTGGATATCATGCCTCGCATACAGAGCGAATTCCCCCGCGCGCTGAAGCAAATGGATGACAAAACGCGCAGCGTGTCAGGGACCGCCGCTCGAATCATACCCTTGAAATAGCAACGAAACGCCCTTCATCTCCACATCGCCGATGACCAACTTTCACGGAAAGCCCGGGCTTCCTCCCGCGGCGCTCAGAGCGCGCGTTCGGCCCGAGGAACTGCCCTTCGAGACTACCGAGGATCTGGAACCCTTTCGCGGCATGCTGGGACAGGACCGGGCACACTCGGCCATTGCCTTCGGCGTTGCCATGGAAAGACCGGGCTACAACATTTATGTGATGGGCGAAGCGGGAACCGGACGCCTTTCCCTGGTGACCCATTACCTCAGGGCACGCGCGCAGGAACGGGCCTCTTCCGGCGATTGGGCCTATATCAACAATTTTGACGACCCGCGCAAGCCTTTAGCTTTGCAGATTCCGCCGGGCCGGGGGAAAACCTTGCTCGCCGATATCGAAACGCTGGTGGACAATCTGCTCGCGACCTTCCCCGCGGCGTTCGAAAATCCCGCTTATCAAAGGCGCAAAACGGACATCGAGCGGGAGGTCAAGCAACGCTACGATCAGGCGATAGACAAGGTCGAAAGGCGCGCGAAAGACCGCAAGATCGCCCTATTCCGAAACGGCGACAGCGTGGTGTTCAGTCCTTTGGTCAATGGCAAGCCCGCCGACGAAGATGACTTCGCCGCCTTGCCGGATAGCGAGAAAGCCGGTTTCCACAGCCATGTCCGGGAACTGGAGGATTACCTTAATGAGCTGCTCTCGGAAATGCCTCAATGGAAGCGCGAAAGCATCAACCGGCAGCGGCAGCTCGATGAATCGACGATCGACGAAGCCATAGAGCCCCTCTTGTCCGGCTTGTACCAGAAATATGCCGAGTTGCCCGCGGTGCTCCAATATTTAGCGGACCTGCGCCGCAGTTTGACGCGGGTGGTCGCCGAGCATCTGGCCGAGGACCACGGCCATGAACCACACGAGGAATCGACGAAACGCGAGATTCTGATAGCGCACTATGCACCCCGTCTATTGGTCAGCCATAGCCCCGATGCGGGCGCACCCGTGGTCTACGAGGCGAACCCCACGCACCCCAACCTGTTCGGCCGCCTCGAATACGTCAGCGAGCAAGGAACCTTGACCACGCATTACCGCTTGATTTACCCGGGCGCGATGCACCTCGCCAATGGCGGCTACCTGGTCGTCGAGGCCGAGAAAATGATCGCCGAGCCTCACGTCTGGCCGACCCTGAAGCGAACACTCAAATCCCGCCACATCAAGATCGAGCTTCCCGCCGAAGAGCAGCCGGCTGTCGCGCCGACACTCGACCCGGAGGTCATTCCGCTGTCGGTCAAACTCGTTCTGGTCGGTTCTCGCGAACTGTACTACGTGCTCCAGTCGATGGATCCCGAATTCACCGAACTGTTTAGAGTACTCGCGGAATTCGACGACAATATCCCCCTCACCCCCGCATCGGTAGTCGATTTCGCACGACTGATCAAGACCCATGCCGAGGCTGACGGGTACAAACCCCTATCGGCGGCCGCCGTTGCCCGCCTGATCGAATTCAGCGCACGGGAAGCCGAACACCGGGAGCACCTTTCCGCACGCGTCCACGACGTGTTCGAACTGGTTGCCGAAGCGGAGCATTTCCGCGGGGAGGACGAAACGATCACCGAGCGGCATATCCAAAAGGCCCTGGCCGCGAAAGAAGAACGCCTCGGACGGGTCAGCCGGCGTCTGTTGGAGGACATGCTCAACGACACCATCCTGATCAACACCGACGGCGATTCAACCGGTAGAATCAACGGCCTCACCATTTTGGAAATCGGCGACGGACGCTTCGGCATACCGGCCCGCATTACCGCCACCATTTATCCCGGCGACCTCGGCATCGTCGACATCGAACGCGAGGCCGAACTGGGCCAGGCCATACACTCCAAAGGGATCATGATCCTGTCGGGGTATCTGGGCCACAAATATGCATCGGAGTTTCCCCTGGCCATTTCCGCCAACATTGCGCTGGAGCAGTCGTATGGTTACGTGGACGGCGACAGCGCCGCCCTCGCCGAAGTCTGCGCCCTGATTTCCGCGCTCACCGGCATTCCGCTGGCGCAGGCCTTCGCCGTTACCGGCTCGATCAATCAATACGGCGAGGTCCAGGCGGTCGGGGGGATCAACGAAAAAATCGAGGGTTTCTTTCGCCTGTGCAGGGCACGAGGGCTGACCGGACGGCAGGGCGTCCTCATCCCGAAGGCCAACATCCGTAACCTGATGCTGAACGAAGATGTGATCGAAGCCGTCCGCCACCGAGCCTTCGCCGTTCATGCCGTGAACACCGTGGATCAAACCCTGGAACTATTGACCGGGCGAAAAGCCGAAGACATCAACCGTCTTGCCGTGGCCAAGCTGCGGCAGATGGCGAGACACGCGGATAGGCGATCCTAAAACCCGCCGGAAAAGGATTTCCGGCCCACAAATACTTGAATCAGCTCACGCGAAACGAACGTGCCAACGACTTCCGCCAAGCCTGTTCTGCCGTACGAGCGAGATGAAAACGCCCTGGCGCAGGCCGGCAATCCTCCGCCGGCGATGAGCCGGGTAGACATTACCGACCTCCGCAAATCGAGA
This sequence comes from Methylocaldum marinum, assembly GCF_003584645.1. Classification (GTDB taxonomy): domain Bacteria; phylum Pseudomonadota; class Gammaproteobacteria; order Methylococcales; family Methylococcaceae; genus Methylocaldum; species Methylocaldum marinum. The sequence goes on along the minus strand of NZ_AP017928.1, from coordinate 4,947,343 downwards.
ATGAGGGACAGCTTTATGCCGCCCCGCATCGGATTCCCGTTTCGCCTTATCCCTTCGACAAAGCCAGGTACTTTTCGTACAGGGAATCGCGGTCTTCGGAATAATCCGGATCCTTCCGAATGCAGTCCACCGGGCACACTTCCATGCACTGCGGGGTGTCGAAATGACCGACGCATTCCGTACAAAGCGCCGGATTGATTTCATAAATTTCCTCTCCCTGCGAAATGGCGCCGTTCGGGCATTCCGGTTCGCAGACGTCGCAGTTGATGCACTCGTCGGTAATAATCAGAGCCATAACAATCTCACCGAATACTCGCGTACTTTGTGACTAAAGCCTCCCGCACCAGTTCCGGCACGAAACTCGACACATCCCCGCCGAGCTTCGCGATCTCGCGAATCACCGAAGAGGAGATGAACGCGTACTTTTCGCTAGGCGTCAAAAACATCGTCTCCAGTTCCGCGCAAAGGTGGCGATTCATGCCGGCCAGCTGAAATTCGAATTCAAAATCCGACACCGCGCGCAGCCCACGCAGAATCACGGTAGCGCCGCATTTTTTCGCGCAGTTCACCAGCAAGGTATCGAAACCCAGCACTTCAACGTTCCCAAGCTCCCGGAGCGAGGATCGCGCCAGTTGCACCCGCTCGTCCAGATTGAACAAGGGCGTCTTGTTCTTGTTTTCCGCCACGGCAACGACCACACGATCGAAGATACGGGCGGCGCGGGTCACCAAATCGACATGACCGTTGGTGATGGGGTCGAACGTTCCGGGATAGATCGCGGTCATGATCATGAGATTTCACCGGAAAAATGTGCGCTCGCATAAATGGTAGCCGACTTCGCCGGCTTTGCCGCCCCGCAAAGGCCGCCAGTTTAGCGGAAGACCATCGAGCCGAAATTCGCGCTCGGCTTCCAGATAGATCTTGGCGCTGGACGACAACCAACCGTTCTCCTCCAGCGCCCCGCAGCACGGAACCACCAGTCCTTGGCGGAAAGGCGGATCAAGAAAAACCAGGTCGAACGGCTGCCCCTCGCCCGCCAGGAAACGGCGGACTTCCACTTGGACGATTTCCACCGCCTCGGCGTTCAAAAGCGCACGGTTCCGTTCCAGTGCCCTGCACACCGCCGCATCCTGTTCCACCTGCACGACCTTGGAGGCGCCGCGCGACGCCGCCTCAAACCCCAGCGCGCCGCTGCCGGCGTATAGATCGAGGCAGCGGGCGCCTTCGATGTCGTTTCTCAGCCAGTTGAACAGGGTTTCCCGGACCCGGTCCGGCGTCGGCCGGAGTCCGGGCGCATCCGGAAACCTGAGCTTGCGGCTGCGGAAGCGTCCGCCGATGACGCGGATCTCATTCTTCACTTCGCCCCGCCGCCGACCAGCACGGTCCGAATCTTGCCCGGATCGATGCGGGTCCGGAAAGCACGCTTGATATCCTCACGTGTAACGGCCTTCACCTTCTCGGTAAACGTGGCAAGATAATCCAGGGGGCGGTTGTAAAGCGCGATGATAGCGACCTGTTGGGCAAGCTTCCGATTGCTGTCCAAGCGCAGGACGAAGCCGCCCAGGATGTTTTTCTTGGCCGCTTCCAATTCTTCTTCGGTCGGACCGTTGGCGGCGAAATTCCTGATGGCATCGAGTGCCACGCGCAACGCTTCCTCGGCCTGATCGTTACGCGTCTGTAGCCCCATCTGGAACGGCCCCAGCTCCCGAAGCGGCATGAAATAGCTATAGGCACTGTAGGAAAGTCCGCGTTTTTCCCTAACCTCCTTGCTGATGCGGGAAACCAGGCCACTGCCGCCCAGGACGTGATTGCCCACATACAGTGGGAAATAGTCGGGATCGGTGGCGGTCATTCCGAGAACGCCGGCGCGGACATGGGTCTGCTCCGACGGAAAGTGCTGTTTGATAATCTCGGTCGACTGCAGCGGAGCAGGCGCCGACAGCACGGCAGGAGCGGCCCCCTTCTGCAGCCCGGACAGCAATTTCTCGGCGATGGTCTCCGCCTCCGCCCGTTTCGCCTCGCCCACGATCACGACGATGGCATTGCTCGCCACATAGTAGCGTTTGTGGAAATCGACCAGGTCCTCGCGGGTCAAGGGTGCCACGGTCTCGGCAAAACCCTCCTGCGGATGGGCGTAAGGATGGTTACCGTACAATGCCTGGAAGAATGCGATTTCCACGAGTTCGCCCGGATCCTCGCCGCGCTGCTTGATCCCGAGGAGCGTACGGTTTTTCTCCCGCTCGAAGTCGTTTTTGTCGAAGCGGGGACGAGACAGGATCTCGCGGGCGGTTTCCAATGCGACGGCGAGCTTTTCGGGGTGAGTCAGGCTACGCAGGGACAACCAGGCCGAATCACGGGAAACGCCGGTGCTCAAGGACGCTCCGATGTTCTCGAGACGCTGGGCGATGGCGTCGGCATCCCAATCTCCCGCGCCGGTATCGAGCATGCCGGAAGTGAGAGCCGCCAGGCCGAACTGCTCACCGTCACGCGCGCTGCCGGCGTCGAAGACGACCTGGACGTCGAGCAGCGGCAGGCCCTCGGTCGGCACGAAATAGACCCGGCCGCCCTGCGGCGAGACCCAGTGCTGAATTTCAGGCACCGCGTAAACCGGCGCGCTGACCATCAAAAACAAAAAGACGAGCCATCGAGACAAGCGCTTAACGGACATGTTCGCCCCCCATGGGTGCGGATTCCTCCGGTGCCTTTGCGCCTTCGGGCATGGGCAGCGGCTCCAGGTAGGCCACACTAAGATAATCATCGACAAAATATTTCTGGGCCACCTTTTGAACCTGCTCGGCCGTCACGGCATTGACCTTGTCCACATATTCCCTAATGGTTTTCCAGCCGAGACCGACGGTTTCGGTCATACCGAGCTGCATAGCCTGATAAAACATGGAATCCCTCTCATAAACGTGGTGAGCCAGCACCTGCGCCTTGACCCGGTCCAATTCCGCGGCGGCAACCGGTTCTTCCTGAAGACGGCGAATCTCCTCGACAAACGCTTTCTCCAGCGCCTGCAAGGTTTTGCCCTGGGCGGGCGTCCCTTCCAGGGAAAACAGATTGGATAAACGCGAATAAAGGTTGTAACCGGCTCCGGCGGATGCCGCCACCTGCTTTCCGCGTACCAAGCGGCTCGCCAGTCGGGCGCTATTGCCGCCATCCAGGATCCCCGCGGCGACTTCCAAAGCATAAGCCTCCCAGTCCTCCTCGCCCATCGTTCGCAGGGCCGGCGTCTTATAGCCCATCACCAGATACGGCAGCTTGGCCGGCAAGTGAACAATCATACGGCGCGCGCCCAATTGCTCGACTTCGCCTCTCGGCTTGATTTCCGGCAAATGACTGGGTTTCAACGGTCCGAAGTGCTTCCTGGCAAGCGCATAAACCTCTTGCGGATCGACATCGCCCACGACAACGACGGTCGCATTGTTCGGCGCGTACCAGAGTCCGTACCAATACTTGAGATCCCCCACCGTCAGCCCGCTGACATCGTCCGGCCAGCCTATGACCGGATTCTTGTACGGGCTATTAGTATAGGCGACCGCCTGAAAATGCTCTTCCATCTTGGCGCGCGGCTGATCGTCGGTGCGCAGCCGGCGCTCCTCCAGTACGACTTGCTGTTCTTTTTCGAATTCCTTGTCGGACAAAATCAGATTCCGCATGCGGTCCGCTTCCAGTTCGAAGCTCACGGGAAGCCTGCTTTTTTCCAGGGTTTGGAAATAAGCGGTGTAATCTTGTCCGGTGAAGGCGTTTTCTCGGCCCCCGTTTGCTGCGATAATACGGGAGAATTCACCCGGTGGATGTTTCTCGGTGCCCTTGAACATCATGTGTTCGAGCATGTGCGAAATGCCGGTAATACCGCCATATTCATAACTTGCGCCCACTTTGTACCAAACCTGCGAAACGACTGCCGGCGCGCGGTGGTCTTCCTGGACCAAAAGCTTCAACCCGTTATCCAGCCGGAACTCGTGAACTGCAGGCTCAGCAGCGTGAAGCGACAGCGGTAGAACCAGCAGGGCCAGACGGAGTCCGCGAAACTGCATTTGACGCTCTCCTAAAAGTGATGGGGATTGACGGCAGGTTGCCGAACCAGCCGGTATTGTAAACGAAGACCGTAGCGAAACGATGAACTCGACGACTGATATCGAATCCACGAATGCCGTTTCCTGGAGAACCTATCTCGCCCTGTGCAAGCTCAAGGTAGTCGGCCACATCGTGTTCACCGCCGTGATCGGCATGTTTTTGGCCGTTCCGGGAATGCCTCCCTTGGCCGTTTCAATCTGGGCAAGCCTGGGAATAGGCCTGGCCGCCGCTTCCGCCGCCGCTCTCAACCATTACCTGGACCGCCGCGCCGACGCCGAAATGGCGCGCACGCAAAACCGGCCCCTGCCTTCCGGCCACGTTCAGCCGAGCCAGGTGGTCGTGTTCGCCGCCGTCCTGGGCGTGCTTTCGATGGCGATCCTGATCCTGTTCGTCAACGTGCTCACGGCATTTCTGACCTTCCTTTCGCTAATCGGCTACGCCTTCATTTATACCGTCTATCTGAAACGCGCGACGCCGCAGAACATCGTGATCGGCGGAGCCGCCGGCGCCGCTCCACCGGTACTCGGCTGGTGCGCGGTGACCGGCGAGGTGCATCCTTACGCCCTGCTGCTGTTTCTTCTAATCTTCACCTGGACCCCGCCCCACTTCTGGGCTTACGCGATCGCCAAGCGGGACGATTACGCCAAGGTAAACATTCCCATGCTGCCCGTCACTCACGGCGTGGAAGTGACGCAACTGCACATTCTCCTTTACACCATACTGCTGCTCATCGTCAGCCTCTTCCCCTATCTCACGGGCATGAGCGGTTTTCTATATCTTGGAGCGGCCGTGGGGCTCGGCGTCGGATTTCTGTATTACGCGGTCCGTCTCAAGAAAGAGGCGGACAACAAGGTGGCCATGAGGACTTTCGGCTACTCGCTGGTTTACCTGGTCGGGATTTTTTCAGCTTTGTTGATCGATCATTACGTTCCGCTCATCGCGGGCTTGACTCGGTAGGGTCGAGTAGATCGGCCAACCTTTGCCGACGGCGTGTCGGAAAGGAATGTCCGAGCTACGACGTCTCTCCACAGACCCATTCGCCGCCCAATGCCTTATTATCCGGTCAAAAAGAAAATTATCCCCCGCGCCTCCGATCGGCTCGCCGCTCCCGAGTTTTCCCATCTCCCGCCGCTGCTGCAACGCATTTACACCGCGCGCCGTCTGACCGTCGCCGACGAACTGGACCGCTCCCTGGCGAAACTACCCTCGCCATGGCTGTTGAGCGGCATGGAAGGTATGGCCGATCAGTTGGCGGAAGCCATTCGGCAAAATAAGAGCATTCTGGTCATCGCCGATTACGACACCGACGGCGCCACCGGCTGCGCCGTGGCGGTCCGGGGCCTCAGGCTGCTCGGCGCCGAACGGGTCTCCTATCTCGTCCCCAACCGCTTCGAATACGGTTACGGACTGACTCCGGAGATCGTCGACCTGGCCGCCCAAAGCGCCCCCGACATACTGCTGACCGTCGACAACGGCATCTCCAGCCTGGAAGGCACGGCGGCGGCGAAAGCCCGCGGCATGCTGGTCTTCATCACCGACCATCACCTGCCGGGATCGGAGCTTCCCGGCGCGGACGCCATCGTCAATCCGAACCTGGCCGGAGATCGGTTTCCGAGCAAATATCTGGCCGGCGTCGGCGTGATGTTTTACGTGCTTTCGGCCGTGCGGATCCGCTTGCGAAATTCGGGCCATTTCTCCCAAAACGGGCTGCAAGAGCCGAATCTCGCGCAACTCCTGGACTTGGTGGCTTTGGGCACGGTCGCCGATGTGGTGACGCTGGATCACGTCAACCGCATCCTGGTTCATCAGGGACTTCAGCGGATCCGCTCCGGACAAGCCCACGCCGGATTGCTGGCCTTGCTGGAAGTTTCCGGGCGCAATTCACGCATCATCACGGCAGCCGACCTCGGCTTCGCCGTGGCGCCCCGGCTCAACGCCGCCGGACGGCTCGAAGACATGACCTTGGGCATCGAGTGCCTGCTGACCGACGATGCCGACGCCGCCCGCGCCATGGCGGTCCGGCTCGACCAGCTGAACCGGGATCGGCGCGAAATCGAGGAGCAGATGAAACTCGACGCCCTCGCCCATCTCGAAGACCTCGATGCTTCCTTGGCGACGAAGGCGGCACTCTGTTTGTTCGACGACTCCTGGCATCAGGGCGTGGTCGGCATACTCGCCTCCCGCATCAAGGACCGCCTGAATCGGCCGGTCATCGCTTTCGCCCGCACCGACGGCGATGAAATCAAAGGCTCGGCGCGCTCCATTCCGGGCGTGCATATCCGCGACGTCCTGAGCGACATCGCCACGCGCTATCCGAACCTGCTGCGAAAGTTCGGCGGACACGCCATGGCCGCCGGCCTGAGCCTTCACCGGGACGATTTGCCGCATTTTACCGAGCTGTTCGAGGAAGAAGTGGCCCTTCATGTGGCCGACCTGGACCTCGACCATGCCATACACAGCGACGGCCCCCTCGAAGCCCACGAACTGGATCTGGACATCGCCGAGTTGCTGCGCCAGGCGGGACCGTGGGGCCAAGGCTTTCCCGAACCCCTGTTCGACGGCGAATTCGAGGTGACGCAAAGCCGCATCGTCGGCGACCGCCATCTCAAATTAGTCCTCAAAATCCCCAACTCCGAAAAATTCATCGACGGTATCGCCTTTTTCGTCGACGAACCCTCCGACTGGCTGGCCTGCCGACACCTCCGCGCCGTCTACCGGCTCGACATCAATGAATTTCGCGACGCCAGAAACGTCCAATTACGTATGGAGTACATGGAAGGTCGCGACTGAAGCAGCCGGTTGGGATGGATCCGATCAGGGAAGCTCTGAATAAGCCCTCTCCCTCCGGGAGACGGTTGGATAAGGACCTGTTGGATCGATCGGTTGCACAGGTCGCTTCTCCGAATTGGAGACTTAATCAGAGCTTCCGTGGATAACCGTTTGCGTTGGGAAGGCGGCGAGACCAAGATCCCATCTCCCGATGGTTTTACCGATACGGGAGTTTCTTTAGGGAGTTCAGCATTCGGATATGGATATCCGCAACCGATTCCGTAGCGTCGCGTCGGCTTTCGCCATGTACGGCTTCAAGCGCGCTAATGCGAGATTAATGCCATGTCGCAAGGTCCGACAACCTGGATGTGGGCGCAAGCCTGCGAACTGTTGGAACAGGCGGAGCGTCTTCACCGGCGCTTCTTCCAAGTGCATCGTCTGGTCGCCTCGCGGCCGGCCTGGGAACCCCCGGTCGACGTCATCGAAACCAGCGATGCGATCAACATCACCGCCGTTCTGCCGGGCGTACCGCCGGACACCATCGACGTCGCCATCGCCGAGGACATGCTGGTCATATCCGGCAGACGAACCCTGAACATCACTTCCGACACCACCGTCATCCATCGTCTGGAAATTCCTTACGGCCGCTTCGAGCGGCGCATCAAACTACCGCCCTGGCGCCTGCGTCCCGGGGAGCCGATTTACGCAAACGGCTGTCTGACCATTTCTCTTTTTAAGTCGGATTGAATGCCGCCATGAAAACCGAACAACGATCAGACAAACACTCCGAGTCCGCCACGACCCTGCCTCCGGATGCCATCGCGATCATCCCGGTGCGGAATATCGTACTTTTTCCGGGAGTCATCGTGCCGATCAGCGTCGGGCGGGAACCCTCCATCGCCGCCGCCCAGTACGCGCTGCGCCTCGACACGTCGGTCGGAATCCTGCTGCAGCGGGACGTCAAAGTGGACGTACCCGAACCGGACGAGTTGTACACGGTCGGCACCCGCGCCGCCATCCTGCGCTACGTGACCGGACCGGAAGGCTCGCACAACATCGTCTGCCAGGGTGAACAACGCTTCCGCATCCTCGAATTTCTAAAGGGGTATCCCTTCCTTGCGGCCCGTATCGAACCGATCAAGGAACAAGAGACTCAAACCCCGGAGATTGAAGCCCGCCTGCTGCAACTGAAAGATCAGGTGAGCGAAACCCTGACCCTGCTCCCGCAGGCTCCGCCGGAACTCCTGAACGCGGTCCAGCAGGTTTCATCCGCCCCCATGCTGGCCGATCTGGTGGCTTCGTTCATGGATTTGGCGATCGCCGAAAAGCAGGAGATCCTCGAAACATTCGCCCCCCAGGCGCGGCTCGACAAAATCTCGAACCTTATCCGCCATCGCATTCAAGTCCTGCGCATTTCCAAGGAAATCAGCGATCAGACCAGGCAGACCATGGACGAGCGGCAGCGCGAATTCCTGCTGCGGGAACAGCTCAAGACAATTCAAAAACAACTGGGTGAAACCGACGAACGCACCGAAGAAATCGGCGAGCTGTACGAAGCCATCGCCAAGGCGAAAATGCCCGAAGAAGCCGAAAGCCAGGCGATGAAGGAGCTGAAACGGCTGGAACGGATGCCCGAAGCGAGCGCCGAGCATTCCATGGTGCGCGGGTATCTGGAATGGCTGGTCGAACTGCCCTGGTCGGTCGAGACCGAGGATCGCCTGGACGTCGCCGAGGCGCGGCGGGTACTGGATGAAGATCACTACGGCCTCGAAAAGATTAAGAAGCGAATTCTCGAATATCTCGCGGTACGCAAGCTGAATCCGGCCGGAAAAAGCCCCATCCTCTGCTTCGTGGGGCCGCCAGGCGTCGGCAAGACCTCCCTGGGCCAAAGCATCGCCCGCGCCACCGGCCGCAAATTCGTGCGGGTCAGCCTGGGCGGCGTTCACGACGAAGCCGAAATCCGCGGCCACAGGCGCACCTACATCGGCGCCCTGCCCGGCAACATCATCCAGGCGATACGCAAGGCCGGCGCACGCAACTGCGTCATGATGCTGGACGAAATCGACAAGCTCGGCGCCAGCTTTCACGGCGACCCGTCCGCGGCGCTGCTGGAAGTGCTCGACCCCGAGCAGAACAGCACCTTCCGCGACAACTATCTCGCGGTTCCATTCGACCTCAGCCGGGTCATGTTCATCAGCACGGCGAACATGCTCGACACCGTTCCCGGTCCCTTGCGTGACCGCATGGAAGTGATCCACCTGCCCGGCTACACGACCGAAGAAAAACTTCAGATCGCCCGGCGCTATCTCGTTTCCAAGCAGGCCGAAGCCTGCGGCCTGGACCCCGACCAATGCGAGATCACCGACGAGGCGCTCACCGCCATCATCCGCGACTACACTCGCGAAGCCGGCGTAAGAAACCTGGAACGGGAAATCGGCGCGGTGTTCCGCCATACCGCCGTCCGCATCGCCGAAGGCGAAATCGAGCGCCTGACGGTAACGCCCGACCTCCTCCCGGGCATTCTCGGCCCGCGGCGTTTCGAAAGCGAAGTCGCGATGCGCACCAGCGTACCCGGCGTCGCTACCGGCCTCGCCTGGACCCCGGTGGGCGGCGATATTCTTTTCATCGAAGCCAGCCGCGCCCCCGGCACCGGCAAACTGACGCTGACCGGGCAACTGGGCGACGTCATGAAGGAAAGCGCCCAAGCCGCCCTGAGTCTCGCCAAGGCCCGCTGCGCCGAGCTCGGCATCCAACCCGAGGTATTCGAGAAAAGCGACATCCACATCCACGTCCCCGCCGGAGCCACGCCCAAAGACGGCCCCAGCGCCGGCGTCGCCATCTTCGTCGCCCTGGTCTCCCTGCTCACCCAAAAGGCGGTGCGCAACGACACCGCCATGACCGGCGAAATCAGCCTGCGCGGCCTGGTACTGCCGGTGGGCGGCATCAAGGAAAAAGTGCTCGCCGCCCTCGCCGCCGGCATTACCCGCGTACTGCTGCCGGCGCGCAATCAAAAGGAACTGGAGGAAATACCCGCCGAGGCCAAGGAAAAACTGCAATTCATCTGGCTGGAACAGGTGGAGGACGCGCTTAAGGAAGCGCTGGGCGGGTTGCATGGCTGAGCATGCCGATCTTATGTGATCGCCCAAGTAACTCGATTAGGTAAGCCACCGCCTCTGGCGGTGGACTCCGCAAGGCTCTTCCGTTCCGGCGAGCGCCCTTGGATGGTCGATGACCTCCCTCCTACAACTGCAATTGGAAGGAGGTCATCATCCGAGAATGGCAGAGCCAATCTCACGTCAAATGGTACTGCAAGTACCATGTTGTGTTTGTGCCCAAATACCGGCGCCGGGCAATCTATGGAACGTTGCGGCGACGGGTCGGGGGGATTTTCCGCGAGTTGTGCCGCCAAGTGGGCATCGAGTTGGTGGAAGGGCACGCGATGCCGGATCACATTCATCCGTGCTTGAGTATTCCGCCGAAGTTCAGCGTGGCCTATACGGTGGGCTTTCTGAAAGGGAAATCCGCGGTCCGTATCCATCGGGAATTCTTGGGACAGAAGCGAAACTTCACGGGGCTACATTTCTGGGCCAAGGGGTATTGCGTCAGCACTGTGGGATTGGATGAGCAAGTGATTCGAGCCTATATCCGTCATCAGGAAGCTGAGGAGAGGCGCATCGAGCAACTGTACATCCAGGGTCTTTAGGCCCTTTCATCCGTTTTTCGGCCCCCTCAGGGGGCCTTCATCAAACCACCCGCTCTGCGGGTGGTAGCTGATTAAGTTGACATCCTCCCCGGCCTGAAGGCCGGAGATTCCTACGGCGCTCAGGGGCGGCATTGAGCCGCCCCTGAGTCGCTTCGGTGGGTTCCTGCTGCTGGCGACCCTACTGCATCGCTCACTTCACAGGCGAACCGGGCGTGTCCCGCCCTTAGCACATTGATCGCGCCGACCACATCGGCGTTTTCCTCGAAGCCACATTCCACACACGCAAATCGGGCTTGCGTCTGCCGGTTGTCGGCAGACACATGGCCGCAGCACGGACAGGTACGGCTCGTGTTCTGTGGCGGCACTGCAACCAGCCAGCCGCCTTGCCACGCCAGCTTGTAATCCAGTTGGCGGCGGAACTCGAACCAGCCTTGATCGAGGATGGACTTGTTCAGGCCAGACTTGGCCCGAACGTTTCGTCCCGGTTGTTCGGTAGTACCTGCCGCTGACCTGGACATGTTCCGTACCTGCAAATCCTCGATACACACCATCGCGTGGTTTTGGCTGATCGCGGTCGAGGTCTTGTGCAGGAAGTCGCGGCGGGCGTTGCCGATGCGGGAATGAATGCGCTGGACGCGGGCTTTCGCCTTCTTCCAGTTGTTGCTGAACTTCACTTTGCGGGATAGTGCTTGCTGTGCCTTGCGCAAGCGTGTCTCATGCCGCTTGAAGCTGTTGGGCGGCGCGTAGAACGTGCCATCCGAGAGCGTAGCGAACCGGGCCAGCCCCATGTCGATGCCGACCGCGCCACCCTGCGGGATGGGCTGCTCGACCTCGCGCTCGGTCTGGATCGACACGAACCACTTACCGCCCGACAGGCTGACGGTGACGTTCTTCACCGTACCCAGCACATCCCGGCTATTGCGATAGCGCAGCCGGCCGAGCTTGGGCAGGAAGATGCGACTGTTGCCCTGATCGAGCTTGATCTGTTTCGGGTCGGGGTAGCGGAAGCTGTCGCGCTGGCCTTTCTTCTTGAAACGTGGAAAGTCGGCCCGCTTGGCGAAGAAGTTGCTGTAGGCCCGCTCCAAATCCTTGAGAGTCTGTTGCAGCGGATGCACTGGCGCATCCGCCAACCACGCCGTTTCATCGCTGTTGCGCCACTCGGTGAGCAGCTTGCATAGCCCGGCGTAGCCCAGCTTCTTCTCTCCGCGCTCGTAGCGCTCTTTCTGCAACGCCAGCGCCTTGTTGTAGACGAACCGGCACGAGCCAGCGAAGCGGCGCATCTGGCGCTGCTGCTCGCCGGTCGGGCGTAGTTCGAATGTGAAGGCTTTGAGGCGTTGCATGCGCATAGTATAGTTTGGTCTATGAACAATGACAACGATATAAGGCATGGACGGCACTGCGTTTTCAAAATGCACGTCCACTTGGTCTTTGTGGCGAAATATCGCCGCAGGGTATTCGATGGCGACGCCATCAACCGGCTGCGCACGATCTTCGCCAAGGTCTGCGCCGACTTCGAGGCGCAACTGATCGAGATGGACGGCGAGGACGATCACGTTCACCTGCTTGTGGAATACCCGCCCAAGGTGGCTGTCTCCAATCTCGTGAACAGCCTCAAAGGCGTCTCCAGTCGCCTGCTGCGGAAGGAACGGCCCGACATCCAGAAGCGCTACTGGAAAGGCGTGCTGTGGTCGCCGTCCTATTTCGCTTCAAGCTGCGGCGGCGCGCCGATTTCCATCGTGCGCCAGTACATCGAGCAGCAGCAAACCCCACACTGAAACCCAAAGACAAGGACGGCTGCGCCGTCCGCGCTATCCTTCCCCGCCCTGAACGGCGGCGCTTGTCACGCACCGGGTCAAGAAAGTAAAGCCACAAGAGCCCCCTATCCATCTGTCGATGGGCTTTGGAACCCACCTGTCCACTAAGCGTCGACCGCACGCACCGGATTGTCCGGCCCCACGCAGTCGTCCGGGCGGGCCGCCATGCTATCAAGAGGGGGAATTCTTTCACGGCCTCGAAGCAGAATCCGGGCTCCTTGCTTACAATTACCAATAGCCAAGAAAGTAGAGCGGCAACGGCTCCCTCTCCCTCTGGGAGAGGGTTGGGGGGAGGGCGACTCGAATAGGGCTTTACTTTCTTGACGCATGGTAACGGTTCAACGTCCCTCTACTCGAAAGGAGAAAAACCTTGGTTACAGTCCATGTCTGGCCCGGCACGGGCGTCATCGGCAGCGGCGGGAACGTCGGTCACGGCGCGATGACGTGCGGCTCGACTTACATCAGCTGGTGGCCCAGAAGCGGGTCGGTCGCTACCTCGGAGGCCGCGTATCAGATACTCATCGGGGAATCCACCGTTCCCGGCGGCGCGGAAGTGTTTCGCGTCGACTGCGCCAGCGAAGGCAACCGGCTGCCGCAGGATTACACGTTTGCCGGCGCGTTCGACGAGGATGCGATACTCGACGCGTGGGCGGCATGGCAGAGGATTGGAACCTACAACCTGACTTACAGAAGCTGCTGTGCGTGCGTTGTCACCTTGCTGATCGCCGGAGGACTTTCGCGAATACTGCCCGGGAGTCGGCGCTACTACGGCTCGACCCCCGATAGGAGGCCGGTCGTCACGCCCAACGATTTGGCTACCTTAGCCCGTGCAACGAGGACGAGCATCCGCCCCGAGCGGTTTCCATCGATGGCCATCGGAAGGCGCGGCAGATAGCTTAGCGCCTATCCCAGCTCGTAGGATGTGCTGAACGCAGTGACAAATCGACAGGATAGCCGATTTACTCGTCTCATCCCTGAGACTCGCCCTTCGGGCCGTGCTTCGCACGTTCCGGTTCGCTCCCGGCGAACTGGTGCACAGTAGTCCGCCCGAAGGGTGCCGGGCAGGGATTGTCCGGCACGAGCCGCATCGTTCGCGATGCCGAGATGACGATTTGTGTAGACACCCTCTTCCCTCTGGGCTTACCGTTACTCATAAATCAGAAAATATCAATAAAATCAATATCCTTGACAAACAACATCAGACACTCGCCTCCCAATCCCCCCTCCCGGAATCTCGTCCGATACATGATGTAAAGATTCAGTTACAAGAATTTCGGCCCTTTCCGGCATATAGTCATCCTTACAGGCTCACCTGGTGAGCTACTGCCTATGCTATAAGGTTTACATCGCATGGGAGATAAGAGATGGCCGCTGATCATGTTTCTTGGAAGTATTGGGCAAGAGTTCGATCCGACTCCGCCGATCGGGTGAATTGTTGCCGTCTGTCCTATCACTGCATCGATGTGGCGGCAGTGCAAGCCTCATACGCCAATCCGCCTCGGATTGATAAGGAACTAAATCAAGACCAGCTGCGTAACAAGGAACGGGGGTGATGGCTTACCGCGTTCTTTTGACCGCTGATGCCGCCGACGACCTCGAGGATCGATTCGACTACATCAGCACACAGGATTCACCGATCTAAGAGAACCATAAGAAGCGATTTCGCTGTTTTCGGTTAGTGGGGGATAAGACATGGAAAAAGGGTATTGGAAATATTGGGGGAAGAGCGCCCGGCTCTGCCGCCGAAACAGGAGCATTGCCCAGGTTGGCATTGTGTGAATTTGCCGGGGGAAATCCATGCTTAATCTTGACCAAATCGAGTTTTGGGCAAAAACCACGGAAGATAAGGGCCCAGGCATCGGCGTGTTTCACCACGCACTCAATGTTGGCCATGTAGCCCACTTCATTGCTTCTCATAGGCCATCTTTTCTCGCAGATTTCAAGCTCAATCGCCAAGTGGCCGCCATCATGGCCGCGCTGCATGACATCGGCAAGATTTCCCAAGGCTTTCAGTGCAAGTGTCCAGCTTGGCTTGAACGGAATGGCTTGACCCAAATCAGCACCGCTCAGGGTTGGCAAAACCTGGAAAAGGACCACTCGAAGGTAAGCCAGTTCACCGTGCAAAACCTGCTGTTCGAAACCGGCATAAAACGAAAAAGCGCAATTTATTGGGCGGTATCCGTGGGCGCTCATCATGGCCGCTTACATCGTCCCACTGATCGTGGTTTGCAGGCGACAGCCGGTATGTCGAACGACAATAATGCTTCAACCGATGCTGAGTGGGAAAAGAAGCGTAGGCAAGTAGCGCATCAGCTAATAGAAGCGCTTGGAGAATTGCCGGATACCGAAATCGGCCCGGATTCTCCGCATCTCTGGTGGCTGGCCGGCTTAATCTCGGTCGCCGACTGGATCGGTTCGGATGAAACCAATTTCCCGCCGGAGGCGGACCAGAACTTCTCACCCGCAGAAAGCCGGGAACGGGCACGGAAGGCCGTGGAAAGAATCGGCTTTGCCCGTCCCACAACGAAGGCTGGCTTCAGCTTCGACCAACTATTCTGTTTTCCGCCGAATGACTTGCAAAGCAAGGCTCTGGAAGCCATCACCGAACCCGGCGTCTATGTCATCGAAGCCCCTATGGGCATGGGCAAGACTGAGGCTGCCTTAGCCTGCGCCTATCGTTTGCTGACCGAAGGCAAGGCAAACGGAATTTACTTCGCGCTCCCGACCCAAGCCACCAGCAACCGCATTCATCTTCGGGTCAACGAATTCATCGGTGTCATTTGCCAAAAAAACCCAACGACTCGCCTGATTCATGCCAATTCCTGGTTGATGGATGGAGTCAACCAACCAGAACCTTCGGCGACCGCATCCGGAAAGCCAACAGAAGACGCCCGAGCCGCCCGTGATTGGTTCGCCTCCGCCAAGCGTGCGATCCTCGCACCATTTGGCGTGGGCACAGTGGATCAAGCCTTACTCTCGGTAGTTGCTGCCAAACATTTCTTTGTTCGGCGCTTCGGTTTGGCGGGCAAAGTCGTCATTTTGGACGAGATTCATTCCTATGATTTCTATACCGGCACATTGATCCGAGTGCTATGCAAGACCTTGGAAGATTTGGGCTGCACCGTTATTCTCTTATCCGCCACGCTAACTCCGGAACGCCGTGCGGCACTGTTGGACGGGTCCGAGTCATCCGAAGAAGCTACGGCTTACCCATTAATTTCCGGACGACAGTCCGGCGGAGCATTCATTAAGCCACGCCCGGTAGAGCCGCCGAAAGACAGTTCCGTCCATATCGACTTCATGGAATCCAAAGATGCCCGGCGCGCTGTGTGGGATAAGGCGAGCCAGGGCGCGTGCGTGCTGTGGATTTGCGACACGGTTGCCAGCGCTCAAATGATCTATGCCGAGTTCGAGATTTTGGCTCAACAAGATGCCGATGCCCCGGCTTTGGGATTGCTGCATTCCCGCTTTCCGCATTTCCGACGGGAAGAGCTGGAAGAGTACTGGATGGATGCCTTGGGTAAGGATGGCGAAGCCAAGGGGCTGCGGCCATCGGGATGCATTCTCGTATCGACCCAGGTAGTAGAGCAAAGCGTCGATTTAGATGCGGACTTGTTGGTTACGGAACTCGCCCCTACCGACATGCTGCTTCAACGTATCGGCCGCTTATGGCGGCATCCACGTGGCCCACGTCCGACCGAACGCCCGGAGTGCTGGATTTTGCGGGAGGCTAAACCTCTGGCCGAACTGCGTGTCTTGGGCAAGAAAGAAATTCGAAAAACATTCGGCGCAAAAGCTTGGGTGTATTCCCCTTATGTGCTGCTACGCTCGTTGGAGGAATGGTCATCGCCATCGCGGTCGATTATCCGGATTCCAATGGATATCCGTGCTTTGTTAAAGGCAACCTATGTCGAACGCGAGAATGAACCGGAAGGTTGGCAAGCCTGGAAGGAAGAAATCCAGGGCGATGAATTCGCCAAAAAACAAGTCGCCCAGATGGCGGCCAACATTTGGAATCCTATGCTGGACGATCAGGAAGGCGTACAAACACGTGTGAGCGAGGTAAAAACCTTCCTGTTGATCCTGGCGGTTTCACTTCAAGGTCAACAGCTTACCCTGCTCAATGGCGAAGTCGCTAATCTGGCGGACGATATTTTCCGCCTCGATACCGCACGCGCTCTTCACCGAAATCTGGTGAAAGTCCCCAAGTCCGCATTCACTGTTTTTCTGCGTGAAGAAGCCACGCGCCGTTACGTCAAGGGCGAACAGGCCATCGCCTGGGTGCAACCTAACGGCACGATAAAGATTCGGGGCTTGAAAGAAGACATCTCACTTTATTGGCATATTGACCGCGGCGTGGAAATTCGGCGCGGAAAGGAGGGGAAAATCGATCATGAATCTTGTGACTGAACCTTGGATTCCGGTGGTAACACCCGGCGGCGAGCGCCGACTCGCCAGCCTTTTGGAAGTTTTCACGGAAGGTCAGCAATTTTCCGATTTGTCAGTGCGTTCGCACGAACGCATTGCCCTGATGCGGCTATTGATCTGCGTTGCTCAAGCGGCATTGGATGGACCGGAGGACATCGATAGTTGGGACGAAGCGCCGAAAGATCTACCCGGAGCCGCGGAACACTATTTGGAAAAATGGCGGGATTCGTTCGATTTGTTTCACTCACAAAAACCATTTTTGCAGATCGCCTGTATCGAGAAGCCAGCAAAAAACGCAAAAGCTGATCAAGACAGCGATTTGGGAGCTCTTACTTCGGCAAGTAAATTGGATTTCGCTCTAGCCACGGGAAATAACACTACTTTGTTTGATCACGGAGGTTTTCCTACGGCTGCTCGAACTTTTCCCCCGGCAGTTTTGGCGTTGATGTTACTGACCTCACAACAATTCTCTCCTGGTGGTTTGATAGCCAAAGTGCGATGGGATGGTAAAGAAACCAGCAAATCTAGCGCCCATGCGCCATGTACTCCCTCTTCGATGCTCCACGCCTATCTTCGCCGCAAAACGTTGTACGACACTATCTGTGTCAACCTGCTGACCAAGGAGACTGTGGCCCAACATTTCAATCATGTAAGCCACGGGAGTTGGGGTAAACCGATCTGGGAATACGTTCCTGCCAATCTCGACGATAAACCAGCGGTGGAGAATGCCACACGAACCTATCTTGGCCGTTTGGTTCCTCTTTCTCGGCTGCTCCGATTGCAAGCCAATAGCGATGGAATACTGTTAGGAAATGGCCTCGTTTATCCCGCTTTTCCTGAATTTCCGGCAGAAGCTGCTGCAACGATAGTTATCAGCCGGAACAACGAGGAAAGGCAGTTGCTTGGTGCTGGTGCCAAGGCTATCTGGCGCGAGTTATCCGCACTTATTGCTTCCCGCAAACAAGGTCAAACAGGCGGTGCGCTGACTCTGAGCAATATCCCCGATAACGTCCCATTTGACCTCTGGGTAGGGGCCCTCCTTACCAACAAGGCCAGTATTCTTGATACGGTCGAATCTGTTTTTCATGTTCCCGCCAACATGCGTACTGATAACGTCCGCACCGCCTATGACGCGGAAATACGTTGGGCTGAGAGTGTTGCAAGCAAGCTTTCCTGGGCGGTGGAAACTTATCGAGAACAGATTGATGGCGGTTGGGAGGCTAGAATCAAGATGGCTGGCCCCAATAAAAACCAGTTGCGCGGTCAGCTGCACGCCACTGCTACCCGCCATTATTGGACCGCTGTGGAAAAACTGCGCCCCAGCTTGATGGACCATGTTGCAGCGATAGGCACAACCGCCGAAGCCGTCGAACAAACCCGCCGTGTGTGGCGTAAAGCGGTGCATGGTGCAGCGCGCGAAGCCTACAAACTCGCCTGCGGCCAGGAAACGCCCCGTCAGATGCGAGCTTTCGCGCTAGGTTGGGACAAGCTGTTCGCCCAGTCCAAGCGCGAAACCGAACCGGAAGAACCCGAAGCCGAGGAGATGGAGGAATAAACAATAATGGAAAAACCAACCGAAAAAACCGCGATACAAAAGCTACAGGAAAAGTTGTTCGAATTTTTACGCAGCCGGCGGGACGATAGGGGTCTCATGGCTGACATGCGTTGCGTCCTGGTAGACGGCAAACGTCATCGCGCTTGGCCATATCTCGGACGTTTCGGGGGTATTGGCGACACGCATCTTGCCCGGACCGTGCAGACCGTCGCCGGTCTGTACGCCACCCATCCGGAAGAAACGTCCGAAGGCGATTTCGGCGCGCTGTGTCGGGCATTGCTGAGAGAGGAGGAGCGCAAGCAGCTTGCCACGGCGGAAGGCGTTGGCCCTATCTCCCGCCGTTTTCAGCATTTGCTAGCGGCGGAAGACGAGGAAATTTTTGATCGGATCATTCGTCTCGTGCTTCGGGCCAAGGCGGAAGACATTCCGGTTAACTATCAACGACTGTTCGAAGACCTGCTCAACTGGCAGTATCGTACCGAGCGAGTACGGACGGAATGGGCGCGCAGTTTCTGGGCACCGATGACGGAACCGGAGGAAGCCTCATGAGTTGGCTGGCAAGGGCTCTGATTGAACCCGATTTGGCTGCTTATCGACGCCTTGAACTTACCGATAGCTATGCTTGGCATCGGGCGGCTTGGCAGGCATTTCCAAAACTGGACGGCCAACCGCGCCCGTTCCTTTCCCGGCTCGACTCAGGGCCGGATGGTTTCACTTTACTGCTGCTTTCTAAAGAGCACCGTCCCGAACGACCGGACTGGTGTCCGGAAGAATGCTGGGCAGTGAAATCCATTACCCCGGAATTTCTGGGCCATCGTCAATACCGCTTCGATTTGCGAGCCAATCCCACTCGCAAGGTGTTGAAGTTCGATACGAATGGCGAACGCACCAAGAACGGCCGTCGCAAACCACTCACTCGTATCGATGAGCAATCCGAGTGGCTACGACGGAAAGCAATGGAATCCGGCTTCAATGTACTCGAAGCTCCAGAAGTAGGGTTCTGCCAAGATCAGGTCTTCCGCAAGAGAAACGGACATGGCGTCCATACCGGCGTGCGTTTTCGCGGAGTGCTCGAAGTCACCGATCAACAACAATTTGAAGAAGCATTTTATAAGGGCATAGGTAGCGCCAAAGGCTTCGGCTTCGGCATGTTGCTGCTGCAACCCGTTCGAATTTAATCAAGAGCAATAACAAAGGAATCGATCATGAAGCATCTCGAACTGCATATCCTGCAATCCTTTCCCGTCGCCTGCCTTAATCGTGACGATCTCAATTCTCCCAAGACTGCCATTTTCGGTGGAGTACAGCGGGCGCGCGTATCCAGTCAATCCTGGAAGCGAGCAATTCGGGAGTTAGCAACGGAAATCAACCCTCGCTTTCAAGGCCAGCGCACGCGGCTTATCGTAGAACCTTTGCGCGATGCATTAATTGCTGAAGGCATTGCCGAGGTAGACGCACTCGATAAAGCAAAAGCGCTGGCTGATGCACTTTCAAAATTTGATGTTGATACGGAGAAAAAAACGGGGAAACTCAAGGTAAAAACCCTTTTCTTCACCTCACAGGCCGAACTCGAAGCATTAGCGCGGGCTTTTCACGAAACCGGCGATGCAAAGAAAGCTATCAAGAAAGCCGCTTCATCCGAAATTCTCAAAGATGCTGCCGATATTGCACTTTTCGGGCGAATGGTCGCCAACGACCATTCGCTCACGTTAGAAGGCGCGGCTTTATTCAGCCATGCCTTGTCTACCCACAAAGTCGATAATGAAATCGACTTCTTCTCTGCCGTGGACGATTGGCAGCCCAACGAGGAATCCGGCGCGGGTATGACTGGCACTTTGGAATTCAATTCCGCCACCTATTATCGTTTTGCCGCGTTAAATATAGATATGCTTGCGGATAAGGATCACC
Organism: Methylocaldum marinum; assembly: GCF_003584645.1. Classification (GTDB taxonomy): domain Bacteria; phylum Pseudomonadota; class Gammaproteobacteria; order Methylococcales; family Methylococcaceae; genus Methylocaldum; species Methylocaldum marinum. The sequence continues at coordinate 4,927,086 of NZ_AP017928.1, read as the reverse complement.
TGCAAGCGTTGTCCCGCGAGGAGAGGCAGGAAGTCGTGCGTAGCTTCATCGAAGCCACACTCAAGGCAATTCCAGGTGCTCGCAAAAATTCGATGAATGCTGCCACCCTGCCGGGCTATGTACTTGGCGTAGTGCGTAGTAGCGGCCACCCCGTGCAACTGGTTAATGCCTTCGAGAAACCTATACGCGCTTATGGCGGAAAGGGCTTGTTCGAAGCTTCGCTGGATGCGATGAAAAACGAACGCGAAAACCTTAACAGCACTTGGGGTTTGGATAAGAGCGAACTCTTCAATGGAGCAATTCCCGACTTGAGCCTTGCTGAATTCCTGTATAAGGCGTGCGCTCATGTCGATTGAAATTGCTCATCTCGCCTTACGGCTAGAAGGACCACTTCAAGCCTGGGGTTTCAATAGCCAATACAACCGACGTAACTCCGGCCTGCTTCCCACAAAAAGCGCCATTCTAGGCATGTGTCTTGCCGCTTTGGGAATCCCGCGTGGTTCCGTAGAGGAGAAAACGTTGCTTGAACAATGCACAGGACTGCGACTGCTGACGGTAGCCGTTCCACGCTGGATAAAATACGGGGACAAGCCCGCAGAATTGATAGTTCGGCGCATTACCGATTACCACACGGTGCAGAATACGAAGACGGCTGACGGGAAAATCAAGGATACTCATCTTACTTACAGACAATATTTATGTGATGCCTCTTTTGCCTGTGTACTGTCAGGCAATATCTCGCTCATTAATTCTTTTGGGCAAGCATTGGAAAATCCTGTATGGGGCGTTTGGCTAGGCCGGAAAGCCTGCATTCCCACGGCACCGATATACGGCGGCATTTTCGCCAACGAACCGGATGCCTTACTTTCTCTGTTGGGGGATCAACCGCTGGAAGCGTTTACCCACCAACGCGAAGTAGAGTACTTCGATGAAGGTACCGACTCGTTGCCGGATCAACCGCTGTGCTTTGCAGCACCGGATGGAATCCGGAAGTTCGTCCCGCGCCGGGTTGCCCTTAAAGAAGCGGTGAAGTGAATGCATCGGCCCCGCCAAAGCCTTCGGTTGCGGTTTGCTGCTGGTGAAGCGAACTTAATGTGTATACATGGTGTGTGAAACTCTTCTCCACCATTACGGAGGCAGAATATGCCGCATCGGATCAATATCGTTCTCGATGACTCTGTTCGGGCACAGCTGCAGGAGATTCCCCAAGGCGAGCGCAGCAAGATAATCAATGAATCTTTGGCCGAAACTCTCGCCAGACGGGGACGGATGGAAGCGTTTGCCCGAATTCGCGAGAGAAGCAAAAGCCTGGAGCCTTTAGAAATGAGCGCGGAGGAATGGAGCAGGCGGGACCGGGACAATCACGCGAATGTGTTGATGACCATGGGCCCGGGAGAACCGCTGTCAGCACCCGAATGGCAACGCCAAATCCCGGCATTGACGACCCGCCACCGCGTCACCTTCTACGATGCGGCCCATCATGCTCTTGCCATCGTCAATGAAGGCATCTTTGTCACTGCCGACGAGAAATACCTCAAGACCGTGGGCGACGATAAGCACGCCGTGCACTTGAAGGACTGGAGATGACCGATCTCCTCCCTCCCCTCAAACCCATCGCCATGAAAGAGCGCGTCTCCCTTATCTTCATCGAATACGGCGAGATCGACGTGCTCGACGGCTCGTTCGTGGTGATCGACAAAACCGGCGTGCGCACTCACATTCCGGTCGGCTCCATCGCCTGCATCATGCTGGAACCCGGAACGCGGGTGTCGCATCGCGCTGCGGCGCTGGCGGCGCGGGTCGGAACCTTGCTGGTCTGGGTGGGCGAAGCCGGCGTTCGGCTTTACGCTTCGGGGCAGCCTGGCGGCGCGCGCTCCGACCGTCTTTTGTATCAGGCCAAACTCGCTCTCGATGAAGAGGCCCGGCTCAAGGTGGTGCGCAAGATGTACGAGTTCCGCTTCAACGAAAAGCCGCCGGAACGGCGCAGCGTCCAGCAGCTTCGCGGTATCGAGGGAGCGCGGGTCAGAAAGATGTACGAACTGCTCGCCAAGCGCTACGGCGTCACCTGGAAGCACCGCAACTACGACGCCGACGAATGGGGCTCGGGCGATCTGCCGAACCGCTGCGTCAGCGCCGCCACCGCTTGCCTTTACGGCATCACCGAGGCGGCCGTGCTGGCGGCGGGCTATGCGCCTGCCGTGGGTTTCATCCACACCGGAAAGCCACTCTCATTCGTCTACGACATCGCCGACCTCTTCAAATTCGACACCGTCGTGCCGGTCGCTTTCAAGATCGCCGCAGAGGCCCCGGCCAACCCGGAGCGGGCGGTTCGGCTGGCCTGCCGCGACATGTTCCGGAAATCCAAGCTCTTGGAGAAGATCATCCCGGCGATCGAAGAAATACTCGCCGCCGGCGGCCTGGAACCGCCGGAGGCACCGGAAGACGCCGTCGGCCCCGCCATCCCCAACCCCAAGAGTCTCGGCGATGCTGGTCATCGTGGTTGAAAACGTTCCTCCCCGGCTGCGCGGCCGCCTGGGCGTGTGGCTAGTGGAAATTCGTGCCGGCGTTTACGTCGGCGATTTGTCGAAGCGCGTGCGCGAAATGCTCTGGGCGCAGGTCGAGGCCGGCCTCGGCGACGGCAACGCGGTGATGGCGTGGTCCACCAACACCGAATCGGGTTTCGACTTCGTAACCCTGGGCAAGAATCGGCGCATGCCGGTCGAACTGGACGGCCTGAAACTGGTGTCGTTTTACCCGCCCGAACCGGCCGACGGGGAGGGGTAAGATGCTCTTTAACAACTTGGATTTTTCGTTTTCAAAGCGGCGATTGGCCGGTAGAATTTTGACCGGCGTTTTTTGCTATTTTTAACAAAGGGTTAGAAATGGTGTGTTCCCCACATGCGTGGGGATGAACCGATGTTGACATGTAGACAACTGCGGTTGTACGAGTGTTCCCCACATGCGTGGGGATGAACCGTCATAACGACGAATCTGCGGCATGTATAGAAAGTGTTCCCCACATGCGTGGGGATGAACCGCATTGAGGACCAAGAATCGGCTGGCGAATCGGGTGTTCCCCACATGCGTGGGGATGAACCGCCATTGAGCTAATGCGTAGTCGGATGATATTCGTGTTCCCCACATGCGTGGGGATGAACCGGGGCCGCACATTGAATACATGATTAAACGGCCGTGTTCCCCACATGCGTGGGGATGAACCGCGCGTTTGGCGTTTTCTAAATCCACCTGGTATGTGTTCCCCACATGCGTGGGGATGAACCGTTAGTGTTGGTGATAGTTCCGTTGGCGCACACGTGTTCCCCACATGCGTGGGGATGAACCGCAGGATACGGAGAGTACGACTGTTCTAAAATCGTGTTCCCCACATGCGTGGGGATGAACCGTCCAACAACCTGTTCGGGGAGTGGGTTAAAGAGTGTTCCCCACATGCGTGGGGATGAACCGAAAAGCGTTAGACGACAAGTGTCCCTTAAGCCGTGTTCCCCACATGCGTGGGGATGAACCGCCATTATGGAAGCCATTCCCTACTTACAGGAGGTGTTCCCCACATGCGTGGGGATGAACCGAGCCTAAGCTTTATTTTCCGCACCAGTTAGATGTGTTCCCCACATGCGTGGGGATGAACCGCAAATGCAAAACGAAAACACACGTAATCTTAGGTGTTCCCCACATGCGTGGGGATGAACCGGGCGGCAAGAAATGATGATCACGGTCGCCCACGTGTTCCCCACATGCGTGGGGATGAACCGGGAGTCGGAAATTCATGAGCGTGAAAGAGAGCGTGTTCCCCACATGCGTGGGGATGAACCGCCCTTGACGTTCGAACTCATCAATCATCCTCCGTGTTCCCCACATGCGTGGGGATGAACCGATTGCCAGCAATGTTGTTTCATCCTCCGGTGCGTGTTCCCCACATGCGTGGGGATGAACCGCGGCACGCGGCGCCCTGACGTCCTGGCAACCGGTGTTCCCCACATGCGTGGGGATGAACCGCAACGATCGGGCAGTCCGCGACGCAACAGACCGGTGTTCCCCACATGCGTGGGGATGAACCGATGCCCTCGACCAGATACACCTCGTCGCCGACGTGTTCCCCACATGCGTGGGGATGAACCGCGCATCATGAGTCAAAGCACGGCCCGCGATCCGTGTTCCCCACATGCGTGGGGATGAACCGACATTCGACGGGGAGGTATTCATTGAATTCGAGTGTTCCCCACATGCGTGGGGATGAACCGGGCCATGTATGCCGCGCCGTCCATCCAATCGTGTGTTCCCCACATGCGTGGGGATGAACCGTTCGGGAGCAGTACCGGGAGCAGTTCCGGGCCGTGTTCCCCACATGCGTGGGGATGAACCGAGAGAAGTCGCGCCGCTTGATCGGAATCGGACGTGTTCCCCACATGCGTGGGGATGAACCGCGGAGGGGTTAGCGATCGTAACCGGAGGCCGAGTGTTCCCCACATGCGTGGGGATGAACCGGCGCTCCTGGCCGCCCTGGAGGACGGCCGGTTGTGTTCCCCACATGCGTGGGGATGAACCGCCAGGCAAGTACCAGATCGGCGGCCGTTACAGGTGTTCCCCACATGCGTGGGGATGAACCGAACTTTTTCGTCTCTCAAAACGGCGGTCGAAAGTGTTCCCCACATGCGTGGGGATGAACCGAAATCGACATGTATGCGTCGGTCAATGGCGCAGTGTTCCCCACATGCGTGGGGATGAACCGACGGGCATCACGGCGAAGACGTCCAAGCCGCCGTGTTCCCCACATGCGTGGGGATGAACCGCACCCGTAACGGGATGATAGATTTCACCAAACGTGTTCCCCACATGCGTGGGGATGAACCGGGTCATCGCGGTTACAAAGCGTTGCGGGCTGCGTGTTCCCCACATGCGTGGGGATGAACCGAGCCAGCACGTTTTCAGGTTTATGCTCTTTCAGTGTTCCCCACATGCGTGGGGATGAACCGTTAAACACAACCGTGATCCCTCACATCAACTTAGTGTTCCCCACATGCGTGGGGATGAACCGACATTCGACGGGGAGGTATTCATTGAATTCGAGTGTTCCCCACATGCGTGGGGATGAACCGACAGATGATCGCTAGATAATCTGGGCTCGGGAGTGTTCCCCACATGCGTGGGGATGAACCGCTCAGCGTGCTAGACCGCCTATCCCCGATGCTGTGTTCCCCACATGCGTGGGGATGAACCGGAAACGGGGCGAAGGCGCGCATGTTCGACTTCGTGTTCCCCACATGCGTGGGGATGAACCGTCCATCGACTCCACCAGCGCAGCCATCGCCATGTGTTCCCCACGTGCGTGGGGATGAACCGCCATGGTCAGGTACCTCCATCGTGGTCCAGGGGTGTTCCCCACGTGCGTGGGGATGAACCGCCTGCCCGGAGCAGATCCGGGCAACCACCGGAGTGTTCCCCACGTGCGTGGGGATGAACCGAACCGTGGCATGTGCTCGTCTTCAAAGCGGCAGTGTTCCCCACGTGCGTGGGGATGAACCTGTCGTCCTGGTGTTACGACGCGGATGGTAAGCGTGTTCCCCACGTGCGTGGGGATGAACCGGACACCCCGGAAAACCCAGCCGCGAACGCGCCGTGTTCCCCACGTGCGTGGGGATGAACCGCAATCCCAACGGTCGGGAAATCGACAGTCAACGTGTTCCCCACGTGCGTGGGGATGAACCGCAGTGGGATGCGTCCGAAATCCGGATGCTGTAGTGTTCCCCACGTGCGTGGGGATGAACCGTGGGGCCACCGTCGAGCAAATTAACCTGGACGGTGTTCCCCACGTGCGTGGGGATGAACCACGCTCGAAACCGTTACGTTTTTTCCCTGACGCGTGTTCCCCACGTGCGTGGGGATGAACCGGCACTCCGATATATACCGGGTGGTATTCCACTGTGTTCCCCACGTGCGTGGGGATGAACCGTACCTCCAAGCGACGCAGTGGGGCGCGCTTAGGTGTTCCCCACGTGCGTGGGGATGAACCGCTGGCCGAGGCGCTGGATGTCATCATGGGGCGGTGTTCCCCACGTGCGTGGGGATGAACCGGCCGAGAACGTTGTCGCCGTCATCAACCGGCTGTGTTCCCCACGTGCGTGGGGATGAACCGCCATGCACAGCAGGAAGCTCCCCCTGCCGGATGTGTTCCCCACGTGCGTGGGGATGAACCGCGGTAGGCCGTCTCGCGGTACTCCGAATCGACGTGTTCCCCACGTGCGTGGGGATGAACCGGACTCGGTTTCGAAAGACGGGGATTGCGTTAAGTGTTCCCCACGTGCGTGGGGATGAACCGCGGGCGCTTGGGACTCCGTGCGCTCGGACTCGCGTGTTCCCCACGTGCGTGGGGATGAACCGCGGGCGCTTGGGACTCCGTGCGCTCGGACTCGCGTGTTCCCCACGTGCGTGGGGATGAACCGATCCGAATGACCCGCCTCAAACGGAACCGACGGTGTTCCCCACGTGCGTGGGGATGAACCGGCCTATGCCAAGGGCCCGCACGTGGAGTACATGTGTTCCCCACGTGCGTGGGGATGAACCGGACCGCCTAAGTTCCGGCAATCTCCGGCTGAAGTGTTCCCCACGTGCGTGGGGATGAACCGGGTGGTCTGTTCCACGGCACCCCAAGGACACCTCCCTGTGGCCTCAGCCAGCCCGCCCGTCCGGGGCGGGCGTTCGCGGCTCCTAAGCCCGCCGCTCACCCCCACGTGCGTGGGGATGAACCGGGTGGTCTGTTCCACGGCACCCCAAGGACACCTCCCTGTGGCCTCAGCCAGCCCGCCCGTCCGGGGCGGGCGTTCGCGGCTCCTAAGCCCGCCGCTCACCCCCACGTGCGTGGGGATGAACCGGGTGGTCTATTCCACCCCACCTCAAGGACACTTCCCTGTGGCCTCAGCCAGCCCGCCCGTCCGGGGCGGGCGTTCGCGGCTCCTAAGCCCGCCGCTCACCCCCACGTGCACGGCGAAAGCCGCCCGAAGGGTGCCGTACAAGAACGGTCCGGCATGATTCCGGACGCCAGGGACGAATGGAGCGGATCACATCCTTGTGCCCTGGATGCCGGCATTTCCGGTTTTACAATGCCTTTCCGAGAAGACAGGGCGCAAAACTCCAAACGATGCGGTTCGTGCCTCACCGCATCCTACATGCTGCCACCATCATCATCGCCGAATTCTGCCGGAGGGAAAAACTGCATTCCGGGTGCTCCTTCGACGATATTCAGGACGGGCTCGCCCTCGGTCCGCGCGCGACGTTTCCCACACGCCTCGTGGCGCCGGTGCGCGTCGCCCACGCGCCGAGAAGGTTCCGGGGTGCTTCCGGGGTAATGCCATCGGCTTGCGTCCTTCGAATTTCATACGTTGTTCTACCAGTTCAAGCCCCACCCGAAGTCCTTGATAATGTTCAGCCTGGAATGCCTGGAGCCCGCTGTTTTCAATTAGTTTGCAAATTTTCTGTTGCCGGATGCGCCCCCCGGCAAGATCCGTTCGGGGAGAGGGGCGACATCCTTCCGCCGACACCGCTTCGCCTTGTTCGAAACGATTGAGTACCCACATTCACGCCTCTACGTTCCGGATACCGTCAAAGGAGCCCCAAACTCGCACCCGATTTCCCGTCATTCCGGTGTCCGGGATGCCCAGGTCCATGAACTGCTGAATTCCCAAGAAAAAGTCGTAGAAGAATGGCTGGTCAAATCAAGCGCCTATTCTTAACCCGCTATGGTTCGGCGGTGCTGACGACATTTGCCGTACTGCCGGTGTTGAAGGCCTTGCAGCCGATTTTCGACGGAGCCCCTCCGCTACTTATTTTTCTGGTCGCCGTACTGTTCGCGACCTGGCTGGGCGGGTTTCGGGCCGGGTTCGCGACGACCGTATTGAGCGCCGTCGCCGGCGCCTACTTTCTGGAAGAGCCCTACAATTCGCTCTATGTCGAGACGGAACGAGAGCAGCTCCGCCTGGCGCTGCTGTTGACGGTCGGAACGCTGATGAGCCTGGTGGTCTCGCATCTGCGGGCGCTGGAGCGGAAGGCACTGGACGAAGTGCTTGAACGGAAGGCGCAATTGAAGGCCGAGATAGCCGAACATCGGCAGACCCGGGAGAGGCAAGCCGAGCTGGCGGAGCAGCTGGGCAATATCGTGGCCACGGTGCCGCTCGCCATTTGCTCGTTTCGACTACGGCCCGACGGCACGTCTTGTCTTCCCTACGCCAGCCCCAGGTGGACGGAAATCATCGGCATTCCGCCCGAAAGCGTAGCCGAGGATGCGGCTCCGGCCTTTGCCCTGGTTCATCCCGACGATCTCGAATACTTGCACGCCACGATGGCCGCGTCGGCGCGCACCCTGTCGCATTGGCGGGCAGAATGGCGGGTGAATCATCCGGTCAAGGGCGAAATCTGGGTCGAGGGGCGCAGCATACCGGAACTCGAACCGGACGGCTGCATTCTCGCTCACGGCTTCGTCCAGGACATTACCGAGCGCAAGAGAGCCGAGGAGGCGTTGCGCCGAAGCAATGAAGTGCTGTCGGTTCTGTTCGACGCAGTTCCGATACCGGTATGGATCGCCGAGGACGCCGGCTGCGCAACGGTAAGAGGCAATCCCGCGGCAGAGGCTTTCCTGGGCGTCGCTGCCGAATCAGAATTCGGCGGGACTGCGGAACGCCCGTCCGGGACGGACATCGCGCGCGCTCGGCCTGATATCCCGTCCCCCCCCGTCGAATCGGCGCTAAGAGAGGCTATCGCAACCGGCCGAACGGTCGAAGAAACGGCGCTGGAGTTCGTATTTCCCTCGGGCGAACGCCACTATCTCGCCGGCCGGGCAAGGCCGCTGTTCGATCGCGACGGCTCCGCGCGCGGGGCGGTCGCCGCCTTGGCCGACGTCACGCCGCTGGTGCTGGATTTCGTGCAATGCGAGACGCGGTTTCACGCCTTCATGGACAACAGTCCGGCGGTTTCCTGGGTCAAGGACGAAGAGGGGCGTTACGCGTATCTCAGCAGGACCTATCAGGAGCGGCTGCGGGTACGCTTGGAGGACTGGCTCGGGAAAACGGATTTCGAACTCTGGCCGCCGGAATTCGCGGCGCAATTCCGAAAGAACGATCGGGAAGCCCTGATTCTCGGTAAAACCGTCGAAATGACCGAGGAAGCGCCGGACACCGATGGAAAGCGCTGCTGTTGGTGGATTTTCAAGTTTCCCTTCCAGGATGCCGCCGGAAACAAATTCGTGGGCGGCGTCGGGCTCGATATCACCGAGAGCGAAAAAGCCCGGGAAGCCCTGAAAACCAGCGAAGCCTTGAATCGCGCCATACTCGACTCCCTGCTCGAGCACGTGGCCGTGGTGGACCACGAAGGAATTATCGTGGCCGTAAACCGGGCCTGGCGGCGCTTCGCGGCCGAAAACGGTCCGTACCCCGGAGCGCCGGTTGCGAACACGGAGGTCGGAGCGAATTACCTAAGGGTATGCCGAGCCGGTTCTGAAGTCGCTTCGGGCGGCGCACGGTCGGCATACGCCGGCATACTGAGCGTGCTGAAAGGCGAACGGGACAATTTCACGCTGGAATATCCCTGCCATGCCCCGGACCGGGAGCGCTGGTTCGTCATGCAGGTCACACCGCTGCAAGTGCCCCCCGGCGCGGCGGTGATTTCGCATACCAATGTCACCGAGCGCAAAAAAGCGGAGCAGATGCTCCGTGAAGCCGATCAGCGGAAAACCGAATTCCTCGCCATGCTCGGCCACGAGCTTCGGAACCCGCTGGCCCCGATCCGCAATGCCGTGCAGATCATGCGCAGGCTCGACCTCGACGATCCCAAGTTACGCTGGGCCCGCGACATCGTGGACCGGCAGGTGGATCACCTGGCCAGGCTGGTGGACGACCTCCTGGACGTGTCGCGCATCGTTCAGGGCAAGCTGAGCCTGCACAAGGCGCCGCTGGACATTGCCACGGTCATCCGGCGGGCGATCGAAACCAGTCATGCATTTATCGAAGCTCACGAGCATACCCTTTCGGTATCGATGCCCGAGGCGCCGATGCCGCTGGAAGGCGATCCGGTGCGGCTGACTCAGGTGGTGTCCAATCTGCTCAACAACGCGGCCAAGTACACCCGGCACGGCGGCAGGATCTGGCTGACGGTGACCCGCGACGGCGGCGACGCGGTGATTTCGGTGCGCGACACCGGAGAAGGCATTCCCGGCAATCTGTTGCCCTATCTGTTCGATATCTTCACCCAGGGCCAGCGTACCCTGGACCGGGCGCAGGGCGGGCTGGGCCTGGGTTTGACCATCGTCCGGAAAATCGTGGAGCTGCACGGCGGCAGAATAGAGGCGAGAAGCGAAGGACTCGGCAAAGGCAGCGAGTTCGTGGTTTGGCTGCCGCTTATTTCCACACTTTCATGACTTTGTAGCCCTCCCGTTCCGCCAGGGTTTTCCCGCTCCCCGCCAACCCTCGGATCGTCTCTTCGTAAGGCAGATGCCGATTCGCGACGAAGTAGAGGCAGCCGCCGGGCCTGAGAGAGGTCAGCGCCGCGCGGATGAACGCCCGGCCCAGACCGGGCTCCGCGTCGCGGCCGGCGTGAAACGGCGGGTTCATGACGACGAAGTCGAGGCGCTCGACGGGCAGCCCCGCGGTAACGTCATGCCAGTGGAAATGCAGCCGGACCGAGGAAGCGAATCCGGCCAGGTTGAGACGGGCGGCTTCCAGGGCCTTGTGCTCCGCCTCGAACAGGTGCAGCTCGGCAACCGCGGAAGATCGGGCCAGCAGCGTGCGGCTCAAATACCCGTAACCGGCGCCGAGGTCGGCCCCGCATCCTGCCAGGTCATCGGGCAGATATTCGGCGAGCAGGCGCGAGCCGGGATCGATGCGGTTCCAGCTGAATACGCCGGGACGGCTCACCAGGTCCGTTCCCGGTATCGGCTGAAGTTCGCCGCCCCGCAGCCACGACGCCATCAGCGCTCGGTCGAGCCGTGCCGATGCCTTGGCTCCCCAAAATACCCGGCATTTGTGCTTGCTGAACGACTGAACGCCGCCCAGGAGTTCCGCACAGCGTTTTTCCAGCGAGGACGCGCCCAGGTCGTTGGCGGCGGTGACCACCAGCGATCCGCCCTCGTGCAGCTGGGATGCCGCTCGCGCCATGTGGTACAGGGTTTCTTCCTTGTGCTTGGTTGCGAAAACGATGCAGAGACCGGCCGGCGCATCGGAATCGGTGACCACCTCGACACCGAGTCCGGCCAAAGCTTCGGCATCAGGCTTGTAGGTCTGCCGGCACAATACCGTACGTCCGGCGAACCGCCGGAGATAATCGCCGGGCACGGCACGGAAGATCAGAATGTCGCCTTCGCTTTGGAAAGCGTGTTGATCGAGAAATTTGTCCAGGGCCGAAGCTTGGGGATTCATGAGATATCGGTGTGGGAAGTGGGGTAACTGTCGGAACGAAGCGTTTTTCACTTCGTCATGCCGTAGGCCGGCAACCGCGCCGGGAAGGGATTCCCGGCCTACCCAGTCCGCATCGCTCGAACACGTTGCTCGGCCATCCTGTGTCGACGACGGATTTTTCATTTTTGCCCGCCCTATTGGTAGTATACAGGCATACGGTCCCATCCCGTTTCCGCGAGAACCCATGTCCAGCCCGGTCAAACTCCCCTATTTCGACGCCCTTCTGAATCTCCTGGATCAAGGCCATCCCGCCTTGGAACAGGCTTTCGGACGCCATGTCCATTGGGGATACTGGCCCGAACCCGAGCTGGCGGACGGCTCCCCGGAGGATTTCGCGCTGGCGGCCGAGCGGCTTACCGAACGGGTTTATACGGCGGCCGGGGTCCACGGCGGACAGCGCATCCTGGACGCGGGCTGCGGCTTCGGCGGCACGGTCGCGAGCCTCAACGGCCGATTCCGAAACATCGACCTTTCCGGCCTGAATATCGACAGGCGCCAGCTCCGGCGCGCGGAACAGCGCGTTTCCGCAGAGCCCGGAAGCGTTTTGAACTGGATCCAGGCCGACGCCTGCACCCTGCCTTTCGCCAACCGGAGTTTCGACACCGTTCTCGCCGTCGAATGCATTTTCCATTTCCCGAGCCGGAAGCGGTTTTTCGAAGAGGCCTACCGGGTATTGAAGCCCGGCGGACGGTTGGCTCTGTCGGACTTCGTCCCGACGCGCTTGCTGCGTCCCGCCATGAGCTTCGCCTCCCGCTGGCCGGCTTCGGCCGGTTTTTACGGACGCTGCAAGTTTCACAACACCTTGCGGGACTATCGCCGCCTGGCCGAGGAAACCGGATTCATCGTTCGGCACGAACAGGACATTACCTCCAACACCTTGCCCACTTACGATTTCGTGCGGAAGCTGGCCAAGGACATGAACGTAAAAACGGTGTCGGCCATCATCGAGACCCTGTTCGCCGAATGGGCGAGCCGCCTGGGGCTTCTGCGCTATTTGGTGCTGGCTTTCGAGAAACCCGGCTAAGGAACTGTTCGGTCGAGGCGTCAAGTTCCGATTCCGGTGTAGGTTTTTGAAGGCGCCCAGGTTTCGTGCTGCCAAAGAGGACCCCGTGAAACCAGAAATTTGGGACTTGACTGGGCTATGAGAGGGTGGGTTAGGCCGCAAGGCCATAACCCACCGATTCGACGTCACTCGGTGGGTTATGCGGAGCCTGTCGAAGGGCCTGTCCTGAGCCTGTTGTCGAAGGGCTAAACCGCCATCGATGGGTTTCGCTTCGCTCTACCCATCCGATTAAGGTTCTCTCAAATGCCGAATGGAATAAGCTACGGCCGGGTGCGGCCGCGGAACCGACGAGTTGCGGCGCGCGGAAAATCCGGCGAGCATAAAAAGGTTGTGGCAGTGCGCGCCCGACCCACTCTACAATCGTTTCCTTGTGAAACGTGAGTTATTGTCGGCAAACGCACGGGGAACTGTTCGGGTCCTAGACAGTCCGATCGAGCGATCGACTTTTCGGGAAATATCCGAATCCATCCGTTTTCCGGGATTTACGTCTGTCGAGCCATTATTATCGTCTCGATATGATTTAATAGCGGGCTAAAGTCTTAACGAGCTTCAATCGATTCCATGAATTGGCAAGATTTTTTTTCCATGGGCGGCTACGGCTTTTATGTGTGGACGTCCTACGGTTTGATGTTTGTCGTTTTGGGCCTCAATCTGTTCTGGGCGGTTCGCCGGAAATCCGAGGTCATCAAGAGCATCGCGCGCCGGGCGAAGCAGGAGGGTAGACGGACATGACCCCGCGCCGCCGCCGCATGGTCGTGGTCGGGCTGATTCTGGTCGGCGTCAGCCTGGCGACGTTTCTCGCCCTCACCGCATTCCAGAAGAATCTGCTGTATTTCTATACGCCGTCCCAGGTTGCCGCCGGCGAGGCGCCAACGGGTTACCCGTTCCGCGTGGGCGGACTGGTGGTCGAGGGCAGCGTCCAGCGCGAACCGGACAGCCTGACGGTACGCTTCTCCGTCACCGACGGAACCTCTACGGTTCCCATCCATTACAGCGGAATCCTGCCTGATTTGTTCCGGGAAGGCCAAGGCATCATCTCGGTCGGACAAATCAATACGGCCGGCGTGTTCGAAGCCAGCGAAGTGCTCGCCAAGCACGACGAAAATTACATGCCGCCCGAAGTTGCCGACGCGCTGAAGCAAAGCGGTCAGATGTCCGGCAGTTATAAGGATTACCGGAAATGATCGCGGAACTGGGGCATATCGCCTTGATCATGGCGCTGTTCATGGCGCTGTTGCAGTCGGTGTTTCCGCTGCTGGGCGCGGCCCGGGGCGTGCCGGTGTGGATGGCGATGGGACGCGCCGCCGGGCGTGCTCAGTTTTTCTTCCTGGCCGCGGCCTTTGTCTGTCTGATCGGGAGTTTCGTAAACCACGATTTTTCCGTGCTCTACGTGGCGCGGAACTCCAATACCGCCCTGCCCCTTTATTACCGCATTTCGGCCACCTGGGGCGCCCACGAGGGCTCGATGCTGCTCTGGGCGTTGATCATGGGGCTATGGACGGTGATGGTGACGATCTTCAGCCGCAGCCTGTCCGAGGAGTTCCTGGCGCGCGTCCTGGGTGTCATGGGGCTGATCAGCGTCGGCATCCTGCTGTTCATCCTGCTGACCTCCAATCCCTTCGAGCGCCACTTCCCGCCGCCCGCCGACGGCAACGACCTCAATCCGCTGCTGCAGGACGTCGGCATGACGGTTCATCCGCCGATGCTGTACATGGGCTACGTCGGGCTCTCGGTAGCCTTCAGCTTCGCCATCGCGGCCCTGCTCGGCGGTTCCCTGGATTCGGCCTGGGCGCGCTGGTCGCGGCCCTGGACCCTGATCGCCTGGGTGTTCCTGACCTTCGGCATCGTGCTCGGCTCCTGGTGGGCCTATTACGAACTCGGCTGGGGCGGCTGGTGGTTCTGGGACCCGGTGGAAAACGCCTCGTTCATGCCCTGGCTGGTCGCGACCGCCCTGCTCCACTCGCTGGCAGTCACCGAAAAGCGCGGCGCTTTCAAGGCCTGGACCGTGCTGCTCGCTATCTTCGCCTTTTCGCTGAGCCTTCTCGGAACCTTCCTGGTCCGTTCCGGCGTTCTGACCTCGGTGCACGCCTTCGCCTCGGACCCGGCGCGCGGGCTGTTCATTCTGGTTTTCCTGGCCATCGTCGTCGGAAGCTCGTTGCTGCTTTACGCGGCCCGGGCGCCGACGGTCAAGGACCGGGTGCGCTACAGCTTCGTGTCCAAGGAGAATCTTCTGCTGCTGAACAATGTCCTGCTGGTCACGGCCGCCGCCAGCATTCTGCTCGGAACGCTTTATCCCCTGGTCCTCGATGCCTTGCAACTCGGCAAGATTTCGGTCGGTTCGCCGTATTTCGCCAGCGTGTTCGGCCCGCTGATGGCGCCTATTTTTCTTTTGGCCGGCATCGCGCCGATGTTCGCCTGGCGCGAGGCCGACCTCGGCAAGATCGGGCGGCGCGTGCGCTATGTGCTGCTCGGAAGTCTGGTGCTGGGCGTGGTGTCCACCGCGCTATTCTGGGACGCCAAGGACATCAAGACCATGGCGGGACTCGGCATGGCGTTCTGGCTCGCGGCCAGCGCACTGTTAAGCCTCTGGAACCGGGTCCGTCTGCGCGAATCCGCGATTCAGGGCCTCAAGACGCAGTCCCGCAGCGTCTACGGCATGACCCTGGCCCATATCGGCATCGCGGTATTTCTCACCGGCGTCGTCCTGTCCGACCGCTACAGCGAGGAAAAAATCGTGCGGCTCGCGCCGGGCGAGTCCTCGGCGCTGGGCGATTACACGTTCACCTTCAAGGGCGTGACCGAGGTGCAAGGCCCCAATTTCATCGCTCAGCAAGGTGACTTCCGTGTGCAGCGAGGCGACCGGGAGGTGGCCGAACTCCGGCCGCAAAAGCGTGTTTACCGCGTACAGCGCAATACCATGACCGAAGCGGCGATCGATCCGGGCCTTACCCGCGATCTCTATGTCGCGCTCGGCGAGCGCATGGATGCCGGCGCCTGGAGCGTGCGGCTCTATTACAAGCCGTTCATCCGCTGGATCTGGCTGGGCGGATTATTGATGATGACCGGCGGCCTGTTCTCCGCCGCGGATCGCCGCTACCGTTTGGCGACCCGCCCGGCGGAAGCCTGGAGCGCGTCGGCGGAAAGCAAGCCGGCGTGAGCGTAAAGATCACCAGCGTTGAGCATGGGGAAGCCACCCGTTTGTAGTCACGTAGGGTGTGGTGAGGCACGAACCGCACCGATCTTGCTCCGGCTTGCTGTCGTTCGGGAAGCGAACGCTTCCAGGGTAGCGTTCCCAGCCGGGAGATTGGGAACGAGCGTATACTCACCAACTATTTTTGCCGATTTATAGATCGTACGTCCCATCTCGTAACCGCATCTTCATAACCCATCATGCGCTATCTCATTCCATTGGCCGTGTTCGCCGTCATGGTGATCTTTCTCGGCATCGGTCTGACCTTGAACCCCAGGGAGGTACCCTCGCCGTTCATCGGCAAACCCGCGCCCGCGTTCGCCCTGCCCCAGGTGGCGGACGCCGGCAAGACGCTGGGCACCGACGATCTCAAGGGCCAGGTGAGCCTGGTGAACGTCTGGGCGTCCTGGTGCACCTCCTGCCGGGAAGAGCACCCGGTGCTGCTGCAACTCGCCAGGCAAAACATCGTTCCCATTTACGGCCTCAACTACAAGGACGAGCGGGATAACGCCCTCGCCTGGCTGCAACGCTTCGGCGATCCCTATACCGCCAGCGCCTTCGATCCCGAAGGCAAGACCGGCATCGACTGGGGCGTGTACGGCGTGCCGGAAACCTTCGTCGTCGATCGCGACGGCATCATCCGCCATAAACAGACCGGGCCGATCACGCCGGAAATCCTGGAAAACAAACTGCTGCCCCTGATCCGCCAATTACAGTCCAAATCTTCATGATGCACCGGTTACTGCCGTTCCTTCTGATTCTTCCCTTCACCGTTCAAGCCATCGAGATCCGCGAGTTCGACGATCCGGCCAAGCAACAGCGCTACGAAAACCTGATCGAAGAGCTTCGCTGCCTGGTCTGCCAGAACCAATCCCTGGCCGATTCCGACGCGGATCTTGCCAGGGACCTGCGGGACGAGGTCTACACCATCATCCAAAGCGGCAAGAGCGAACAGGAAGCGGTCAAATTCCTGACCGACCGCTACGGCGATTTCGTGCTCTACCGCCCGCCGTTCAAGATGACGACGGCTTTTCTGTGGATCGGCCCGTTCCTGCTTCTGGCCGGCGGCGGCGCTTTTCTCTGGCGCCAGGTGAAGCGCCGTAACACCGGCGAAGACCTGGAACTGACCGATGAAGAAAAGAAGCGCCTGGAGCGGCTTCGAAACAATCTCGAAGGGTAAATATCGATGATGGGGTTCTGGCTTTCGGCCATACTGCTCTTGACGCTCGGCT
Organism: Methylocaldum marinum; assembly: GCF_003584645.1. GTDB lineage: Bacteria > Pseudomonadota > Gammaproteobacteria > Methylococcales > Methylococcaceae > Methylocaldum > Methylocaldum marinum. The sequence goes on along the minus strand of NZ_AP017928.1, from coordinate 4,910,145 downwards.
ACGTCTTTTTTCTTCCGGCCATCCTCGGCAAGACCGACGGCGGGCGGATCAACCGGGCGAAACTCAATCTCCTCCTCCACCGGCAGCGGCAAACCGAGCTCGCCCAGGAAGCGGCAAGCCCCGAGGACCTGGAACGCCTGACCGCGGAATCCGAGCGGAATCTGCTCGGGGATCTCGAGGCTGCCGAAGAAGCGAAAGCGCCGTCGAGCACCCGCGGACGCCGGGCCGTCCTCGCCAGTCTCGCGGTCGTGCCGGTATTGGCCTTGACGCTTTACCTCGCGCTCGGCCGCATCGACCTGATCGGCGCACCGGCGCCGAACAACATGGCCGAGGTCCAGGACAGCATACGCCAACTGGCGGAACGGCTGGCCAAGCAGCCGAACGATCCGGAGGGCTGGGTATTGCTGGCCCGCTCGCTGCAGGCGACCGATCAGCCGGACAAGGCGGTGACGGCCTATGAGTTCGCCATGAAGCTCGTGCCCGAGGACCTCGACGTCAAGGCCTTGTATGCCCAGGCACTCGCGGAAACCCACCAGGGCAGCATGGCCGGCAAGCCGACCGAAATCGTCGACGAAATTCTTAAGAAGAATCCGGATCACCAGACCGCGCTCTGGATGGCCGGAATCGCCGCCGCCGAACGGAAGGACTCGGCCAAGACCGTGGAATACTGGGAACGGCTGAAAAAGCAATTCGCGCCCGGCAGCGAAGAGGCCAAGCAGATCGCGGGATACATCGCTCAGGTCCAGGGCCACTCCGCGCCGGCCGAGCCGCCGGCACCCGCGGCAGCTGCTGCGGGCAAACAGATCCGCGTTACGGTGAGCCTGGCGGAAAACCTCAAAACCCGGGTTTCGCCGGACGATGCCCTGTTCGTTTTCGCCCGCGCGGCCGAAGGTCCGCCCATGCCTTTGGCGGTGGTCCGCAAGCAGGCCAAGGACCTGCCGGTGGAAGTGGTGCTGGACGACTCCATGTCCATGATGCAGGGCATGACGCTCTCCTCGGTCGACCGCATCGTGGTCGGTGCACGCATTTCCAAGAGCGGACAACCCAAGGCCGAAGCCGGCGATCTGCAGGGAATGAGCGAAGCCTTGGCTCCGGAAGACCAGGGAAACTACAAGATCGTCGTCGACCGGGTCGTCGGTGAGGAGCCGGGGCGCTAGACCGTTTTCATCTCGCTCATACGGCCTAACGGGCTTGGCGGAAGTGGTTGGCGCCGTCGGTCAGGGTAAATCGACTCGAGTAATTCGTAGGTCGGCAATCCCTTGCCGACACAGACGCTCGGCCGGGCCGGGGCGTCGGGAAAGGATTCCCGACCTACCGGGTGCACGGTCGTAGGTCGGCAATCCTTTGCCGACAAACCCATTGGCCCAACGACGGCGCCGGGAACGGACTCCCGCCCTTGCACGTTCCCGGAGGGTAGAGATAAAAATACTCTAGGCCGCTTTTCGGTTTGCCGTAGCACCCCTGGGAACTGTTGTCAGAGCGGACAAACCGCCGTCGGTCGCCTCCCTTTGCCGAAAAATGCGTCTTCAGATTGCGCGATACCCGCTTAGTTCCGGCACTTTAGCTTCAATGAATTGATGTTGCGGTGAAAATTCAGGTCGCCAAGGTGATGTTGCTTGGCACCGGGTCCGAAAGTGATCTTCAGATCCTGGGCACTCGCGATGTCCTTTTCGCCCCAGGCCTGGAGCTCGTAAGGATGGTTGATCGGCCCCTCGGGATCGTCCTTGAATCCTTCCTGCCGAAACGCATAAACCTCGGCGTCCAGACCGACAACCAGGCTTTCGATTCGGTTGCTCCAGTCCTCGCCGTTCAGTGACTTGAGGTTGGACAGCTCGGCCGGCCCTTTCAGGCGAACATGGGAACCCTGATAATCGGCCTTGTCGTAAAGATCGAGCCAGCACTCCTTCCCGGCTGCCATCGAACTCGCGGAAGACAGCACGGCCGCCAGAAAAAGAGACGACGTGGACCGGCCAAGCCTGGGAGCGAACTTGGTGTACATGGCAAACTCCTTATGTTTCGAAGGTTGGTCTGCAAACAGCCGCAACGGACCGTCGATAACGCCCTTCCCTGGCACGCAGCCCCGCAGACTTGGAGTCCCTCCTGACCTTACGAGTTCCTACACTTTGCCAAGCCTGGCTCCGTTATTGACTTTCGGCCGGCGGCTCGGGGTCAGATTACGCTTGCGATCCCGGCTCGGCAAGGCTCGCGATTCGGCCGCATCGTTCCGATTTCTTGCAGCCGAGGCCGGACCCGCCCAACCGGGGAATCGGCACTCGCGGTCGGGAATCCGTTCCAGGCGGCATACGGTCCGATCGAGCGCCTTCGTCGGCAAGGGATTGCCGACCTACGACCGTGCGCCCTGTAGATACTGTTATCCGGGTCAAGTGCCATGGAGTGCTGGATCGAAGGGTTTTCCGGACTTGAGGACGCCGAAAGCGACCTGGAGGAGCTTGCGCATCATGGCACCGATGATGAGCTTGGCGGGCTTGCCCGAGAGCGCGAGCCGGTTCTTGAAGGGCTGGCCCCAAGCGGTCTTATACAGGATCACCATAGCCGGCATGTAGAGGGCTTTGCGCAAGAAGGCATGGCCGACTTTGGACAGCCGCGGCTTGGTTTTCACGCTCGTTCCGGACTCCTGCCGGCGCGGGTCGAGCCCGGCGAAGGCGACGGCTTGTCGGCTATTGGCGAAGCGGCTGGGCTCGGCATAGAAGGCGAGCAGAATGGCGATGGTGCGTTCCCCGATACCGGGGATGCTCTCGAGTAATTCGCGCTTTCCCTTCAGATCGGGGTTAGAGTCGATGTGCTCATTGATGGTTTTGATCAGGCTCTTGATCTGCTGATCGAGCCAATTCAGGTGTTCTTGAATGTTGGTGCGCACCGCGTCCCGGGCGACCTCCAGGCGGTTACTTTCCTGGGTCCGCAGGGCTTGCAACGCATCCAGACGCAACACGAGCGCGCGCAAGGCGATTTCGGCTTCGCTTCTCGCCTGCCAGGGAGGCGGATGGCGTTCGGCGCAAAATTCGGCGATGAGGCGCGCATCGACGGCATCGGTTTTGGTCCGGGTTAAGCGGGAAGCGGCATAGGCTTTGATTTGGGCGGGGTTGATGACGCTGACAGTGAACCCTTGGGTAGCCAAGCACTGGGCGACGTCTTCCCAATACACCCCAGTGGCTTCCATGCACACGTGAACATTCCGTGCCTCTGGGCCGGTGAGCCAAGTGACGAGGGTGGCGAACCCGTCTTGGGAGTTGGCGATGACTTTGGTTCGGAACTTCCCGTTGGGGAGGCGTAACGCGCAGTCCAGTTTGGCTTTGGCGACGTCAATTCCGAGATAAAACGTGGGCATCATGAACCTCAAATGATCTACCTTGTGAATGCGGGCTGCCGGCAAGCCGGGCCGAAGATACTGTTCGATCGCTCGATGAGGGTGAGCGACTGCTGCATCGATCTACGCAACGGGCTTGGTGTCCCAAGGGCGGGAACGGCATCCAGTCGCTCAAACCTGGAGCGCCCTCCAGGCCTGGGGTGACCGGTCGGGAGTCTTCTCCAACCCCTTCCGAACCACACGGAATTCATAATACAAGGTCGGGAATCCTTTCCCGACGCCACACGGCCTGATCGAGCACCTTCGTCGGCAAGGGATTGCCGACCTACGACCGTGCACCCTGTAGGTCGGGAATCCTTTCCCGACACCACGCGGCCCGACCGAGCGTCTTCGTCGGCAAGGGATTGCCGACCTACGACCGTGCCGCCCTGTTGGTCGGGAATCCTTTCCCGACGCCGGGATGGTTGACGAGGTCCAGCTCCAGCACCGCGCGCCGAGCCGCGTTGTTCGGATAAAAACGGTCCGTACATCGCTCAGCCTCCGATCACTTCTTTGTTGGAACAACCCGGCGGCACCATGGGCAAGGCCTGGGCCTCCACGTCGATACCGGCGTGAATGAGACAGGGGCCGCGCCAGGCTAGCGCATCACGCAAAGCCGCCTTAGGATTTTCCGCCGTATCGAGGTCGACCGCGCGCAGGCCGAAACCCTCGGCGACCCGGACAAAATCGGGCGCGGCGCGAAACCGCGAGGCGTAGATGCGCTTGCCGTAAAACAGGGTTTGCTGCTGGCGCACCAGGCCGAGCGCGTTGTTGTTCATCAGCACCACCTTGACGTTGACGTTCTCCTCGGCGGCGGTCGCCAGTTCCTGCAGGTTCATCAGAATGCTGCCGTCGCCGGAGAAGCAGACCACGGTTGCGTCCGGTTCGGCCAGCGCCGCGCCGATCGCCGCCGGGAGGCCGAAGCCCATGGTGCCCAGACCGCCGGAAGTCAGCCAGCGGCGCGGGCGGCGCAGAGGATAGCTTTGCGCGACCCACATCTGGTGCTGGCCGACGTCGGTCGCGACTATGGCCTCGTCGCCGAGGCTCTCGGCCACGGCGCGTATCAGGCCGTAATGGGTGCGCGGGTCATCGATACCGGGAGTGTTCAGGGGAAACATCCGCTTCAGCTCGGCAATTCGGGCCATCCACGCGTCACGGTCTTGCGCCGGCACTCTCGGCAGCAGTGCCTGCAACACGGCGGTTGCGTCGCCCCGGATGCCGACGTGCGCCGTCTTGATCTTGTCCAGCTCGGCCGCATCGATATCGATGTGGATTATTTTTGCCTGCGGACAGAATTCCGCGACCCTGCCCGTCGCCCGGTCGTCGAAGCGGGCGCCGACGGCGATCAGCAAATCGCATTCGTCGAGCGCCAGATGGGTACAGCGCGCCCCGTGCATGCCGAGCATGCCCAGCGACAGCGGATGGTCGGCCGGCAACGCGCCAAGCGCCATCAAGGTCATCACGGTCGGCAGCGACGCTTTTTCGGCCAGCGTCGACGCCAGCCCCGACGCCCCCGCATGGATGACGCCTCCCCCCAGATACAAAACCGGCCGCTCCGCCGCCTCGATCAGGTCCGCCGCCCGCTGGACGAGCGCGATATCGAGCGGCGGAGCCGGGTCCGGCGCGCCGGGTTCCGGCCACGCGCTCACATCGATCGACTCCGTCTGCACATCCTTGGGAATATCGATCAACACCGGACCCGGCCGCCCGGAGCACGCGATGCGGAAAGCGTCCGGCAAAACCTCGAGCAACTCCGCCGCGGAGTCGACCAGAAAATTATGCTTGGTAATGGGGATGGTCAAACCGTAGGTATCCACCTCCTGGAAGGCGTCGGTACCGATCATCCCGCGCGGCACCTGGCCGGTGATGGCCACCAGCGGGATCGAATCGAGCTTGGCATCGGCGATGGCGGTCAGCAGGTTGGTCGCTCCGGGTCCGGAGGAAGCCATGCACACGCCGGGAGTGCCATCGACTCTTGCCATGCCCTGGGCGATGAAACCGGCGCCCTGTTCGTGGCGGGCGAGGACGTGGCGGATTTGCGCGGATTTCGACAAGGCATCGTAGATCGGCAGATTGGCGCCGCCCGGAATGCCGGCGACAAAGCGCACCCCCTGCCGCTCGAGAAGGCGAACGGTGAGTTGAGCGCCGGAAAGTATGGTCATGGGGTTCTCCTTGGTGGAGCCGGAGTCCGGCGGAGGCCCCAAAAAAGAAACCCCGCCGGTTTGCGCCGGCGGGGGTTGTTGAATCAGATCGTTTACTTATTCATCACCAACCCACGACGGCGCGCGCGTCACCACCACTTGCACGACGACGACCACCACGAGGGCGACGATGCGAAGAATGGCGAAGTGACGGAGGGTCATGGACCGGATTGGGGACGAGTAAATATTCAGAGCGTGTTGAAGGGTTATTCTGGCTCAGCGGGGTCTTTTCGTGCAAGCCATTGTTACAATCTCACTGCGGCCATAAGACCGCTCCAGTATATCGGTATATAAGGCAAACAGTGAGTCGAGCGGAGATCACGAAGCTCGGAGCTAGAGGGTTCGGTTCTTCTGCCTAAATAAATAACGATTGTTTTGCGTTTCCCGTTTGAGCGAACGCAGCCATCCCAGTGTTTTGACGAGGAGGGAACATGACATTTTCCGATACCATCGGCATCGGCCTGCTGGCCTGGCTGCTGGTCGGCGCGCAGCCGGCACTTGCCGCCGAACCGGCCGGCCATGTCCACACCGAGGCCGGCCATTATCCCAAGGAAACCGCTGCCGCCCAGGCCGCTTACGTCGACAGCGAACCGCCCTTGTGGGACAACCTCGGTACGCTGAGCTACAAGATCACCACGAGCAACGCTCGCGCCCAGCAATTTTTCGATCAGGGCTTGCGACTCGCCTATGCCTTCAATCACCTGGAGGCGCAGCGGGCCTTCCGCATGGCGCAGAAGCTCGATCCCAAGTGCGCCATGTGTTTCTGGGGTGAAGCCCTGGTACTGGGACCGAACATCAACGCGCCGATGGAGACTTCCGCGGTTGGCCCGGCCTGGAGCGCGATCAGCCAAGCGAAAACGCTCGCCAAGCACGCGAGCCCCAGGGAAAAAGCATTGATCGAGGCGCTTTCGAAGCGCTATGCCAAGGATCCCAAGGCCGACCGCAAGCGGCTGGACCAGGCCTATGCCGCGGAAATGGGCAAGCTGGCCAAGCGTTTTCCCAAGGACGAGGATATCGCCACGCTGTACGCGGAAAGCCTGATGGATCTTTCCCCCTGGGATTACTGGGCGGACCAAGGCCGCAAACCCAAGGGGAACACGGCGGAAATCGTGAAGGTCCTGGAGACGGTGCTGGCGAACAGCCCCGACCATCCCGGCGCGATCCATTATTACATCCATATGATGGAGGCCTCCGACCGGCCCGAACGGGCTGAACCTCATGCCGAACGCCTCGCCGGCCTGATGCCGGGAGCCGGACATTTGGTGCACATGCCGGGGCATCTGTACTACCGGCTCGGACGCTACCGGGACGCTCTCGAAGCCAACCGTGCAGCCATCGAAGCGGACGAGGCCTATCTAAAGGAAACCGGCGCCAAGGGCATTTACGCGCAAGGCTATTATCCGCACAACGTTCATTTCCTGATGGTCTCGGCACAAATGGCGGGCGACGGCAAAACCGCGCTCGCTGCGGCCGGCAAGCTCGGGAAGGTGCTCTCGGACGAAACCGTCCGGGCGGTACCCTGGATACAGCCGGTCAAGGCCGCGCCATACTTCGCCCACGCCCAGTTCGGCCCGCCCGAGACCGTCTTGAAGCTGGCCGATCCGGGCTCGGAGTTCCCGTACGTGCAAGCCATGTGGCGCTATGCCCGAGGCGTCGCGGCGGCGGCCAAGGGAGCACCGCGGGACGCGCGGGCCGAACTCGACGCCCTGACCGGGATCGCCAAGACAGCGGATTTGTCCGGATTGACGGAAGCCGGCGTCCCCGCGGCGGACATCCTGCGGATCGCCCAGGAGGTTCTTTCGGGCCGCATCGCTCAAGCCGAGGGCGATCTCGCAACCGCCGCCTCGACCTTCGAGAAAGCGGCGGCGCTTCAGGAAAAGCTGCCTTACATGGAGCCGCCGTACTGGTACTACCCGGTGCGCCGGTCGGTCGGCGCGCTGCGGTTTCTTCAGGGCGATCCGGCCGGGGCGGAGCGGGAGTTCGATGCCTCGCTTCGGGCTGCACCGAACGATGCCTGGGCGCTCTGGGCACTGGCGGAGGTGTATCGAAAGCAGGGCAAGGACAGCGCCGCAGCGGACGCGGAACGGCGATTGGCAAAAACGCGGGCGGACCGCGGCGAGCCCGTCCGGATGGAGCGCCTTTGACGGGCCGATCCGGCAAGGCATGTCCGCCGCCGCTTTCTACGACGCGCTCACGCCGTTCTACCACCTGATCCACGAAGACCGGCGGGCCGGCATCGATCGACAGGGAGCCGCGCTCGACGCGCGACCCGGTCGCTCGTGCCGGACGCCTGCACCGTGCCCGACGTCGTCTGCGGAATCGGAACCCAGCCGAAGTTTTTCTCAAAACTGATCGATTATCGGTCAATAGCTTCGTGAAATGCCTCAGCCGATTATGGGATTTCACCACCTGATCGATTTCAATCAATAAAGACAATCATTTGCAATTTCACTGAATGCCGTAGACTGGGTCATCTGCCCTACACATCGAAGGGTTTTTCTCCGTTGCGTCGTCATGTCCGGTTCGGATGTCTGGACATTCATCCATTAACCGTCCTTGCAGACAAGGCATCGTCATGCCCCCTGCATTCGCCGATCTGCACCATGGTTTAGGCAGTTAGCCCAACCGCCGACGGCTTCAACGTCCTGTACATGAGAGTAACTCCGAAGTCCGGATCGGCAGCCGAGTCCAGTTTCGAGCCCCTGGGATACGAGAACCCAATGGCACGGCAACTGCAACGACAGCGCGTACTGCAAGGGTAATTGCGCCGCTCGCCGAACCGTTCCGTCACCGTTGTGGGGGGGAGGAACCAATCGGCGGCGGCCGGCGGTCGGGCACGCGTCATCCGCGCAACCATTTCGGGAAATCGATCATTAATCCATTTGCCCTGGCGGAAGTCGTTGGCGCCTTCCGCCAGGGCAAATCGACTCAAGTCCTCGTAGGTCGGCAATCCCTTGCCGACGAAGGCGCTCGGTCGGGCCATGGCGTCGGGAACGGATTCCCGGCCTACCGGGTGCACGGTCGTAGGTCGGCAATCCCTTGCCGACGCAGACGCTCGGTCGGGCCATGGCGTCGGGAACGGATTCCCGACCTACCCGCGAGTGCCTATACGGTAGATATAAAAATGCTCTTGCCCGTTCGGAACCGCGCTGAACGGTTCGTTACACGATAAGAAATCGAAGACCTCCGGATTACGGAGGCGGGATAAAAAATAATAATGTCTAAATTTCCGGCGGAAAGCCGATTATCTCCGACCTATCGAGCCTTAACGGTTCTGCTTTTCCTCAGCCTCCTTCCGGCAGCGAGCTGTTTTTCCGCCGACGCCACAAGCGTCGCGCGCTGGCGTGTCTCTCCCCGTCTTGCCGGGATGCAGAATCCCATTCCCCTCAGCACCGAGTCCGCAGCGCGGGGGAAAGAACTGTATTCAAGGGAGTGCCTCCAATGCCACGGGGAAAGCGGCCAGGGAGATGGGCCCATGGCCGGCTACATCGGAACCAGGGTCGCGAACCTGGGAAGTGCCGAAACCCAGGAGCAGACCGACGGCGCCGTTTTCTACAAAATCAGAACCGGCCGCGGCAGCATGCCCAGTTTCCGGACCGCCCTCGACGAGGACGATGTCTGGCATCTGGTGAATTTTCTCAGATCCGAATTCGGACAAATCGCCCCGCCTACGGAAAAGACGGCCGGCACCGCCGGGAAGCCTGCTGCATCCCTCGACGACGAACCCCACGCAGCACTGTTCGACGAGGCCAAGTTTCCATCCGCCCAGGAATGCGGGCGCTGTCATCTGCAAATCTATCGGGAATGGTCCGCATCCCGCCACGCATTCGCGCAAATCAGCCCGACCTTCCTCGCCTACCAGGCCACTCTGGTGAATCTGACCAAGGGCACCCTGGGCGATTTCTGCCAGCGCTGCCATTCCCAGGTCGGCATGTATCGGGGCGAACCGATCCTCACGGAAAACCGCGAGCGCTCCAAGGTGGCCCTGGAAGGCATTACCTGCGTCGTTTGCCACCGGATTCCGAAGCCCTATGGCAAGATTACCGGCCGTTTTCCGCTGGAACCGGGCGATATCACCGGCCCGATCTACGGCCCCCGGGAAGGCAGCGAACTCAAGCGGGTCCTCGAGTCGCACGCCGACGACCCGCCCAAAACCCACCGGGAGGCGCGGCTCCTGGAACAGGTGCGGCAACCCGGATTCTGCGCCCGCTGCCATGATGTCCGGCTGGTCAACGGCGTCCGTTTCGAAGATCTGTTCAGCGAATACAAGCAGACCCCGGCGGCCAAGCGGGGAGCGACCTGCCAGTCCTGTCACATGGGACCGAAGCCGGGAATCGCCGCCGACTACCCGCCCGCGCCCGCGGCCATCGTGCGCGGCGAACCCACCCGTCCCGCCCGGCGCACCAATCATATGTTCCCGGGTCCGGACAGTTCCCTGGTCCATCCGGGCATCTTTCCGATCAATCCGGAAGCGCAGGCATTCGCGACACCCGAGGAATGGCTGAGTTTCGACGTCGACGCCGGCTGGGGAACCGAGCGTTTCGAGAGCAAGGTACCGAAAGGCACGAAATTCCCGGACATCTGGGCGGATCCGGAAGAGCGGCGGGCTGCCCGGGGGATCATCGACAAGCAACTGGAATTGCTCGCGGAAAACCGGCGCTTGGCGACCGAGTTGATGCGTAACGGTTATGGGCTGGGCGAAGTCCGCCTCCTGGAGAAGGACAAAGGGCTCGAATTCGAGGTGGAAGTCAAAAACCTGACCGACGGCCATAGCGTGCCCTCGGGACTGATCGCCGAACGCAACGTATTCCTTCAGATCAAGGTCAGCGACGCCGACGGAACCCCGCTGTTCCGTTCCGGCGACCTCGACCCCAACGGCGACGTCCGCGATCCGCACTCCCGTTATGTGGACAACGGCGAGCTGCCGCTGGACGAACAACTCTTCAATCTGCGTTCGCCCATCCTGATCGGAACGATCCACGGCGGCGACCGCGAACAGTTGTTGCCGGCCAATTATTCCCTGAATCCCCTGATTTTCATGCGTCCTTCCGAAACGCCGTCGCTTTTGTACGGCGGTATTTCCGATCTGCGGCTGCAAAAGAAGAGTATCGAGGCCTTGGGCCATCGCTGGGCGCATTACCGGGTGCCTCCGAAGACGCTATCCGGCAAGAAACCGTATCGATTAAACATCAAGCTGGTGGCGGGCCAACTGCCTCCGCATCTGATCCATGCGATTTCCGGCGTGGGGTTCGAGTACGGCTTATCCGCGCGGGCGATCGGCGACAAGCTGGTCGAACTGTACCGGGTGCTGTGGGAGCGTGACCTTGAAATCGAATAAGCCCGTCGCGCGGCGGCGCAGAACCTGGCTGGCAACCCTCGCGCTGCTGGGCCACATGGCGGTGGCCGCCGAACCGAGCGGCGCCGTCGCGACTTCGCAGACGCCGGCAGCGGCCGGGGTTCGAACCGGCGACACGCCCGTTACCGAGGGACGCGATGCGGTCGAGTTCCATCCGGCCCGCGCGCTCAACGGCGAAGACCCGTGGCGTCTATCCGACAAGCGCGTCCCCTACCCCGCGGCGCGGGTCGATCGCTTGCAGCCGCTTTTCGAAGCGGGCGATCCGTTTCTCGGGAACGGCCCGATCAGACCCGGGCTGGAAACGCCGTTCGGGCAGATGCTGCAGCCCTCGTTCCTGCTGTTCGGCAGTTTTCGAACCGCTTTGCAGACCCTGGACGACGGACAAAAACGCATTTCCGAATGGGCCAATCGGCTCGATCTGCACGGCAACCTTCACCTATCGGGCACCGAGCGCCTGTTGTTCTCGATGCGGCCGCTCGATCATCGGTCGGGCCGCTACAGCGGCTACAGCTTCGAGCCCGATGACGAGCGGGGCTGGCAGGAGGATTTCAACCCCCGATTAACGCAGTTGTTCTTCGAAGGCGATTTGGGGGAGATCGTTCCCGGCCTCGATCCCGACGATTCCCATACCTATGACATCGGGTTCTCGGTGGGCCGCCAGACCCTGCGCCTGCAGGACGGCATGCTGGCGAACGACATCGTCGACATGGTCGGCATTACCCGAAATTCCCTGACGCTTCCGGGCCTGGCGAACCTGCGCCTGACCGGCCTCTATGCCTGGGACCATGTTATCCGCGGCAACAACGAGGGCGCCTATACGAAACCGCATTCGGCGACGGTTCTCGGCTTGCTCGCCCAGGCCGACACCGCCCTGGACAATACCCTGTCTCTGGACCTTCTCTACGTGCGGGACAGCCATGATGAAAACGCCTGGTATGCGGGCGTGTCCAGCACGCAGCGCTTCGGCGCGCTGAATTCGACCTTCCGGATCAACGCATCCATCCCGGAAGGAGGCCGGTCACCCACGGTCGGCCGGGGGGTGCTGTTGCTCTCGCAACTCTCCCGCACGCTGCCGGGTTCCGATCATCTGGTCTATTTCAACACCTTCGGAAATATTGGCCGCTTTACGTCCGCGGCGCGCGGTCCCGATCAGGGAAGCCCCGTGGCCAATCTCGGCATCCTGTACAACCCCGTGGGCATGGGACGCTACGGCATTCCCCTGGGACAATCCATCGAGGACAGCCTCGGCGCCACCCTCGGCTATCAGATGTTTCTCGACGGCATCGACAGTCAGCTCATTTTCGAAATCGGCGCCCGCTCGCGTATCCATGGCGGCCCCGATAGAAGTGCCATCGGCTTCGGCGCCCGCTACCAGCGCGCCATCGGACGGCGCCACGTACTCCGCCTGGATGCCTTCCAGGCCGGGCAGGAAAGACTGGGATTTGCGTACGGATTCCGTATGGAATGGATGGTCAAGTTCTGATCCGCCGGCTACGGTTCCGCGCAGAGATCAGAACGAGTAGCTGACGTTAAACCCCAGGCGTATGTCCCTGTCCAATAAGGCGGTGGCGCTGCTCGGGGACGACCAGGTCCCAATGGCTTGCGCCATCACCGACCAGTGATCGTCGAGCGTATAAGTGGCGGCGCCGCTGATCAGTGCCCGATCGCCGTTCAGCGTTCCGTTCATCGTGGACCAAAGCAGGAGGTCCCCGTTCATTAAACTGTAGCTGTAGCGGATCAGCCAGGTGCCGAAAATGTCGTCGGTTGCGAGTCTCTCGCCGGGAGACAGCCCGCTCTGCTTGTTCAGGAAATATCGGGCCAGGATGGAAACGCTGATGCGCTGATCGTTATCGATCGCATATTCGAATCCGAACGAAGTGCCCAGCTGATTCTTAGGCAAGCTGGAAGGCAGAGACACGAAGAACGGCGCTTGCGGGGCCAAAAGGGTATCGGCCAGCACGCCGTGGCTGTAGGCCAGATCCAGTCTCAGCATCAGCCTGCCGAAGGCGCGGTTGGCGCTCGCCCCCAGCAGCCAATAATCGTTTTTCTTGGCCAGGATCTTCCCCGGCGATGTCCGCGATAACTCGTAGCGCAACTGGTTTTCGTACAAATAGGCGGCCATCAGCGCGAAATCGCTTCCTTCCACGGTCCATTGCAACTGGCTGCCGACTTCGAACAAGGGCTCATCGCGCTCCGGATCGGGCAGCGCAGGAGTCCCCGGCACATGGAAGGGGCTGCCTCGCCGAGCCGGCGGATTGAATTCCGGATAAAAATTGAAGAACGTCGACAACCGCTTGTCGTTCCAATAGTAGTCCCAGGACAGCATCCACTGGTTGAGCCGGGCGTCTTCGATCTCGATGATGCTCGAATCGCGGAAGTCGCTGGTATTGATGATGTCCAGGACCGAGTTGCCCAGCGTTTCGCCCCAAACGACGGTCTGCCGGCCCAGCTTGAAACTGTGGCTGGCGAAACTTCTCTGAACGAACAATTCGTTGATCCGGTACTCGGTATCGCCGAGCCGGTATTCCATGTGCAGGGTCTTGTTGCGAGTGCCGTGTTCGTAATCGCCGGGCAAATAGGCTTTGGCCTGGGCGTTGCCCTGGATGACCCAGCCCCGCGCGAACGGATTTTGATACCGGATCAGCAAGCTGAACCGGTTGTTCTCGATGTCTTCCGGCTTTCTGACCGGCTGGGCGTTGTTCGGAAAGACCGTATGCGGATTGACCTGGGCATAAAACTGATGGCTCAGCTTGAAAGTGAAATCGCGAAACAGGCCGCGGGCCGATTCGGCGGCGAATGAGCCGGGCAATTGCACCTCGTCGATACCGCCGCCATCCTCCGCTCCGGCGGATTGCGGGTCGTCCATGGGAAGCTCAATGGTAAATTCGTCATCGGTCTCCGTCGAAAAAACGCGCGATGTATTCGACATTGCGGCAAGCAGGATGCCAAGGCCGACCGCGAGGCTGCCGCGATTCTTCCGGCTCCGGGTCATTCGACTTGGGTTCGGAGGACTCCCAGTTTGGCCTCTCGGAAGGCGGCATCGGTCAGCGTGCGCTGGCTCAGAAATCCGTCCGGGATGGACACGCCGATGTTGATTTTCAATCTGGCGAGGTTGGACAGCCGGTCGTCGACCAGATTCATCATGGTTTGCGACTTGGCGATCCAGACATCGTTTATCTGCTCGATATTCGAGGAAAGCAGGCGTTTGATTTCCTTGCCCTGCTTGTCGTACAGCTCCACCCGCAGCGGCACGTAACGTTCCTTGTCCACGTACAGGACCCGGCGCCCGTACCGGGTTTTCTTCGCCCTGTCGGGGTTGGGAACGGTCTCGATCTTCCAGACCTCGCGTCCGCCCTCGGTGGTTTCCTCCAGGATATTGATCTCATATTCGTCCAGCTTGCCGGTATCCAGGTCCTCGACCGTGAACTCCGAGCCGAAGATCGAGGCCGATTCGGAGTCTTCGTCCGGGTTGCCGTTGGCAATCCGCTTGACCGCCCCCAGGGCCGATAGATACAGCCAGGTTTCGTTGTCCCGGCCGGCCTCGTCGTAGGTGAAATTGAGCATGCCTATGCCCTTTTCGGCCGGCGGTGCCAGCACCAGCGTAACCGACTTGGTGTCCTTGCGTTCCGCGCCGTCGTTGATGCCGACCGCTTCCAGGATCTTCACCCGCGGGCTTTCCGCGCAGGTGATCTTCTTGTCCTTGAGGCCGTACTTACAGCTCGACAATCGGGATTTCACGAAGGCCGAATCGGTGATGCTGCGTTGGTATTCCTCCATCTTCTCCAGTATTTCGCGGCCGGTCGCGGCTTCGCCCGAGGAAGCGGCGGTCAGCAATGCAAGCGATAAGAAGGTTTTCAGAAGGAAACGGCAGGTCTTGTCTGTCATACGGATTGCCTCTGCAAGTCGAAAGTGGCGGCAAGGTCCTTCAAGCCGAATTTAGGCTTGAAAATCAGCAACAAGGCGGGCAGCAGGAAGAGTTCGCACAACACGCCGACGAATATCGACAGGGCGCCGAAAAAGCCCATTTTCGCCGTGCCCAGGTAGTCGGAAAAACTCAGAATGCCGAACCCGAGACCCAACACCATCCCGGTGGACACCACCGCCGGCCCGACTTCGACGATGGTGCCTCTCAGGGCTTCGGTCATATCGCGGGTCTTGACCAGTGCCATGCGGTAATGAGTGATGAAATGCGTCGTGTCGTCCACCGAAAGCCCGATGATCACCGGCGCCAGCAGCAAGGTGTCGGTGTCGAGCGGTATGCCCAGGAGGCCCAGCAGACCGTAGGTGAACAGCGACGGGATCAGATTCGGGATGATCGCCAGCAGCCCCGCCTGTAACGACCCCAGGGTCAGCACCATGATCGCGCTGATCACCGCCAGGGCCAGCATGAAACTGCCGTACTGCGAGGTGGCGATGATGTCCTGGGTACGCATCATCAACGGCACCGAGCCGGTCAGGGTCACTTTCAGATCCGGAAGTTCCGCTTTCAGGTCGGCGAAGGTCCGGTCGATTTCAGCGCCCAGTTCGGCGAAAAACCGCTTGTATTGGTAGGAGCCGGCACTGTAGACATTGAGCGCGATGTGCGATTGGCTGTAATCGTCGGATACCAGGCTGCGCCGATCGCTGGGATTCGCGCTGTTGTAGAGATACAGCAGCTGCGAAATCAGTATTTGCGAGTCCGGAATGCTGAAATAGGCCGGATCGTCGCCGTGCATTAGCTGGTTAGTCTCCTTGACGATGTCGGCCAGCGAGAAGGTCCGGCTGATTTCCTCCGGATACCGGGCCAGAACCCTGCGCTGCAAG
The DNA here is from genome assembly GCF_003584645.1 of Methylocaldum marinum. Classification (GTDB taxonomy): domain Bacteria; phylum Pseudomonadota; class Gammaproteobacteria; order Methylococcales; family Methylococcaceae; genus Methylocaldum; species Methylocaldum marinum. The sequence goes on along the minus strand of NZ_AP017928.1, from coordinate 4,894,421 downwards.
GTATCCATTCGGGCCAGCAGGGCCGGATTCAGAATGCCCTCGCTGGCACCGGTATCGATCATGATCTCCATGGTCTGGGTACCGGCCATGTGCCGGTCGGCGGTTTCGTAAGCGACCCGGATGTCGCTTCCCTCGCGGGTCAGTTCGACCAGGCTGGAATCGACCCGCACCTGGCTCTTGCCGTACAGGCAGGCGGCGAACACCACGGCGAAAATCACGAGAATCTTGAACGAATGGCGGGCGGCCAGGCCGGGAAGCCCTTCGAACAGCCGGGTCTGGGCGGCCACCGTGAAATAGGTCATCAGCGAAATCGTCGCGATGAAGCCGCCCAGCTCAGGTCCGCCCAGAACGATCAGCAATCCGCAATAGCCGATGGCCAGGGGCAGTTTGACGGCGACGGACAGGCCGCGCCAGCCGGCGGCCAGCCGGTCCAGCCGGCCGCTACGGGTTGGCGCATGGGCTTTGACGGGATGCCAGATGTCCAGCAGGATGGGCAGCAGGACCAGCGTGAACAGATAGGCCATGCCCACGCCCAGGGTCGACAAGACCGCGAATACCCGGATCGGCAATAGATCCGAAAGCACCAGCGCGCAGGTGCCGACCATATTGGTCACGCTGGTGACGAACATCGGCAGCCCGGTTTCGCCGTAAGCCGTGGACAGCGCGGACCGGTGAGCGAGGCCGGCGCGGCGATGCAGCAGGTAGGCGTTCATCACGTGCACGCAATCGGCGATTCCGCACACGAACACCAGCATCAGGGCCAAGGTGATCATGGTCGAGACCTGGGTTCCCGACCAGGCGGCGGCGCCGCACACCCAGACGATGCTGAGGATAATGGTCACCATCGGCCAGAGCACGGCGCTGAAGGAGCGGAACAGCAACCACAACAGCACGACGTTGATCAACACCATGCCGATATTCAATCCGACGGCCTGATTCAGCACTTTCTGGACGAATTCCATCAGCGGCGGATAGCCGACGGGGTAGAAGTCCAAAGTGCCGTCATACTTGGCGTAGACACTTTTCAGGCTTTTCACGAAACGGGCATATTCGCCGTTGGTGGTTTTCTTGTAGACCACCTTGCCCAAGTCCGCATCGGCGTCATAGCCCGGGTCCGCCGCGCCCGGCAAGGCCAGGCTGTCATCCAGCGACACCTCCGAGCCGTCGACTGCAGGAACATAGCCGTCTTCCGGAATGACGCCGAAATCGGTCTTGATCACGACGGCGCCATACTGGCCATCGTTGGAAAAATAGGCCAGGCGATAGTAGTCCTTGGCCATGGCCTTGGCCTTGATTTCGGACAGAGCGGCCGGCGTCTCGGGTATGTGCCTGGGCAGCAGCCGCTCCGAACGCAGGGTATCGCCTTGCGCGGATTGAACGCGGATGTTGCTCAGCGAACGGACATCTCGAATGTGCTTCAGCTCCGTTAGGTCGACGGGGCGCCCGTTGGCATCGGTGTAGCCGCCCGGTTCGAGATCCTGCCAGTTCAGCAAATCTTCGGTCAGCGCCTGGACCGCCGTTAACGCCTCCCCGGAGAACACGTCGCCGTTCCTGGCCCGGTAGACCAGAACCACGGTATCGTCGCCGCCGAACTGGGCCCGGAAGTTGTCCAAGGCCACCATGGCCGGATCATCGGGTGCGAGAAAGCTGTTCGCCGAGGTATTGACGTGCAGGCGGGTGAGCGCGCCCAGCACCATCACCGCCGACGCGCCGATCAGCGCGATCAGGATCGGCCATTTGAAGCGGAGAATACGGTCGGGCAGGTCGAAAAAGAACCGGCCCACTTTCAACAAGAAGTTTTCCATGCATGCGCTCCGGGCTCGGCCGACGGCCGGACCGAGTGTATCGGGTGTGGTTAGATTTCCAGTTCGAGATCGACGTGCAGGGGTTCGAACATGCCTCTGAGACTGTCTCTGACCAGAACGTCGGCCTTTTCGGGCGAACCCGAGTCATACGGCGGATGGGGATCGTATTCCGCCTGAAGCTGGATGGTTTCGGCGTAGACCCTGCCCCGCAGCGCGGCGATGATCTGCAGGCCGAAATCGATGCCGGCGGTGACGCCGCCGCCGGTAATCACATTACCGTCCCAGACCACCCGCTCCTTGACCGGCGTCGCGCCGAATTTCGGCAGCAAGTCCAGGGTGACCCAGTGCGAGGTGGCCTTCTTGCCTTTCAGCAGCCCGGCCTTGCCGAGCAGCAGGCTGCCGGTGCAGACGCTGGTCACGTACTTCGAAACGGCGGCCTTGGCCTTGATGAATCCGATGAATTTGGCATCCCGCATCGCTTCCAGCACGCCAAGCGCGCTGCCCGGCACGAACAGCATGTCCAGGGACTCCGGGCAGTCGTCCCAGGTGTGGGTCGGCACGACGGCGAGACCGGTATCGCTCTTTACGGGGTTGAGGTCGTTGGTCGAAGAAATCAGGTAAATCCCGGCGCCCATCATCGATGCCAGCATGTACTGCGGCCCGACCAGATCCAGCGCGGTAAACCCCGGATACATCAGCATCGCGATCCGTTCGCTGCCGGTCATCTTCAGGCCTTCCGAGGACATGATGGCTTCGTGCGCCTTGCGCGACACTTCCAGGCTTTGCTTTCTTCGGGCCTCCCGGAGGGCCGGCGACTCGGCGACGGCCTTGAACGACGCCAGGCAGCCGCCCAGGCACGCCAGCTTGGTGAAACTTCGTCGATCCATCAGAATCTCCTCATGATAGTAATAGGCGGGGCGAAACCTGCTTCCATCAGTCTTCTCCCCATTTGAAGCGGAACGAGGCGATCAGCAAAAACGCCAGCGTCATCGTGCACAAGGCCGCGATTTCCGGCGCGATCTGAGCGAGACCGGCGCCGTCCAGCATGACGTTGCGGGCCGCGGTTATGGTGTGGGTCAGCGGAAAGATCAGGGCCAGTTTCTGCACCACTGCCGGCGCGCCTTCCAGGGAAAACCAGACGCCGGACAGGAATACCATGGGCCAGGTCAAGAGGTTCAGCAGTCCGCCGGCCAATTCTTCGCTGCTGGTACGACTCGCCATCAACAGGCCCAGGCTGATCATCGCCATGGCCCCCAGGGCTGCGATCAACAGCAGAAGCCAGCAAGAGCCCTCCGTGAAAAAATCGAAAATCAGGTTCATCGCGGCGAATTGCGCGACCGTCACGATCAGCAGCATGCCGAGACGCGAGACCACCTGGGCGCTCAGGAATTCGAAAGCGCCGAGCGGCGTGGCTTGCAAACGCTTGAGCACGCCGTTCTTGCGGTAGCGGACGATGACGTAGCCGACTCCGAACAAGCCGCTGTGCATGAGGTTGATGCCGATGACGCCGGGAAGCACCCAGTCCAGGTAGCGGATCTCCCGGCCGCTGACGGCATTCCGGGTCAGCGCATTCGCGCCCTGCCGGACGCCCGCCACGACCTTTTCGAGCAGGTAGCCTTTGGGCGAGGTGTCGTTCAGCCAGTAGCCCGGCGCGGTGCCGCCTTGCAGAACCATATCCAGCTGATGGTGACGAAGCTTCTGCAGCGCGATGTCCAGATCCCTGTATTCGACGAACTGGATATGCTCGATCTGCTTGAGGTCCGCCAGTTGCCCGGGGCTGTCGTCGACCACCCCGACCTGGAAAATGGCGCTGTCCTCGTCGTTGAACAGGGTTGCGATGGCCAGCACCAGCAACATCGGAAATACGATGTTCCAGATCCAGGTGGCATGGTCGCGGATCAGTTCGAGATTGCGCGCTCTCAGTATCGCGAAGAAGTGACGCATGGTTAGGCTCGCAGCGAATGGCCGGTGAGTTTCAGGTATAGGTCTTCGAGGTTGGGAGCGGCGACCTGCAGTCCTTCGAACGGCACCTGGTGCTGCAGCAGATGCCCGATCGCTTGTTCGACGTCCGGCGTAACGAACTCCAGCGTGTCGCCGACCTTAGTGACCGGGTAAGGAAATTCGCTCCTTTCGGCCAGGCCGCTGCCCGCCGGCAGACGGATCGCGATGCCGTCGAAATGCCGGCGCATCAAGGCCGCCGGCGCGTCCTGCACCAGGATGCGGCCATGATCCATGATCGCGATTTCGTCGCAGAGCTGTTCAGCCTCTTCCATGTAGTGGGTGGTCAGCACGATGGTCTTGCCACGTTTCTTGATTTCGCCGATCAATTCCCAGAAATGGCGGCGAGCCTGGGGGTCCAGGCCGGTGGTCGGCTCGTCCAGGAACACGACGTCGGGATCGTTGACCAGGGCGATGGCCAGCAGCAATCGCTGCCGCTGGCCCCCGGAAAGCTTTCCGCTGTCCCGGTCCGCGAATTCTTGCAGCGAGCAGGCGGCAATCAGCGCATCCGGTGCCGGGCCGGTCCGATACAGGCTGCGGAACAATTGCAGGGTTTCCCGGACGGTCAGGTGGTTCTGCAAAGCGGTCTGCTGGAACTGAATGCCGATGCGTTTCCGATATTCGGCATCCAGCGGTCGGCCGCAAAAATGGATGCTGCCCGAAGTCGGCCGAATGATGCCTTCCAGCATTTCCACGGTCGTGGTTTTGCCGGCCCCGTTCGGTCCCAGCAGGCCGAAACACGCCCCCGCCCTGATATCGAAGCTGATGCCGTCGACCGCGGTGACTTTTCGGTACTTCTTTTCCAGATCCCGGATACTGAACAAAGTCTGCCCCGGAGAGACACCGGATTGCCGCGTTGCGGCGCCCTCGCCGCCCGGCCCTGACCTCAGCCGATTCACCCACTCCGAGCAATAGGGTTCGGTGATGACCGACATGTGCGCGCCGCGGGCGTGGACGACCCGTACGCTGTCGTAGTAATCGTCCCAGCAGTTCGGCTTGAGCCAGCTTTGGCTCTCCTCGGCGATGACCAGCGTCGGCCGGTACGGCAGCCTGCCGTGCGGATAGCGGTAATCGACCGACAGGGAGGTCTCGACCACGTTCCATAAATCCAGAAAATAGTCCGGCGCGATCCCCATGACCTTGTGCAGCAGTTCCGCCAGTTGGGTCTTCCAGGCCGGATACGGCGTGTTCGCCAAGATGGCTACGATGGACTTCTCGTGGGCGGCGGGATCGATGCCCGCATTCTCGAAGATCGCCTTGCAAAAGACGGTGACCGAAGGAACGTCGATTTGCCCCAGGCGGCGGATGATGCCGCAGTCTATCAGCACCACGTCGTCGACCCGGATCTCGGTATCCCGCAGTTGCCTGAGCATTTCGTAGACCACGGTTCCGCCGTAGCTGTGGGCGTAGAGCCTGATCGACCCGCCCGGCTTGATGTCTCGAATCAGCGCGATATTGTGAGCCGCCATGTCCTCCACCGACCGGGCCGGTTCGCTGCCGCCGTAGCCTTTCATCTGCAGGCCGTACACCGGACCGCACTCGCCGATGACGGTCGCCAACTGGTGGTAGCCGTCGGCCAATCCCGGCATGCCCGGAATGATGAAAGCGGGCACGCTGTCGCGCAGGCCGGCGACATAGGGCGATCCGGCCGGCTTGCCGCCGCCGCTGTCGATGCGTCCGGCGAGTTCCCGCACGGTCGGATACCGGATGATATCCACCACGCTGATCGACGCGGACGGCAGGAGCTGATTGACTTTGTTCGCCAACTGCACCGACAGCAGCGAATGGCCGCCGATTTCGAAAAAATTGTCGTTGAGGCCGACGCGCTCGCGGCCGAGCACCTCCTCCCAGATGCGGGCCAGCTGCTGTTCGACCGGGGTTTGCGGTGCGGCATAGTGATTGCCGGCATCGAGTTCCACCGGTTTTTGCTCCAGCCGCTTGCGGTCGATCTTGCCGCCGGGCGTCAGCGGCATGGCCTCCAGGCGGAAGATCCCGGCCGGCAGCATGTAATCGGGCAGGCGCTTGCGCAGTTGCTCGCGCAGGAGCTCACCGTCGACGGCGGTCTCCTCGCTCGTGTAATAGGCCACCAGCCGGCTGCCGCCGGAGCGGGGCGTCACCACGACCGCCGCCGCGCTCGTCACTTCCGGCAGCGCGCTCAGCGCACTCTCGATCTCGCCCAGTTCGACCCGGAATCCGCGGATTTTGACCTGATGATCGACTCTGCCCAGATAGGCGATGGTGCCGTCCGGCAGCCAGCGCGCCAGATCGCCGGTTCGGTACATGCGCCGGCCCGGTTCGAACGGGTTCTCCAGGAATCTTTCCCGAGTCAGATCGGGGTTGCCCCAGTAGCCGCGCGCCAGGCCGGTGCCGGCGATATACAGTTCTCCCGGCATGCCGACCGGCACCGGCTTGAGATCGCGGTCGAGAATATAGACGCGGGTGTTGGCGATCGGCGCACCGATCGGGATGGGCCGGCTCAAATCGGTCGCATCGCCGATTTCGAACAGGGTGGAGATGACGGTGGTTTCGGTCGGACCGTACGTATTGATCAAGCGGACGGCCGGGTTGGCCTGGCGCCATTTTCGGACTGCGCCGCTGTCCAGCTTTTCGCCGCCGACCACGGCCAGCCTCAGACCGCTACCGGACAGGCGCCGCTCCGCCAGCGTTTGCCAGTAGGCGGTCGGCAGGTTGATCACGGTGACCTCGTGCCGGCGCAAGATTTCGCACAGATAGTCGGGATCGGTGAATTTCCGGCCGTCCATCATCACCAGCGTCGCCCCGACCAGCAAAGTCGGAAAGACTTCCTCGACGAAGATGTCGAAAGAAACGCTCGAAAATTGCAGCACCTTGTCGCCGGCAACCAGGTGATAGGCCGCCATCACCGCCCGGTTGTGATTGACCACGCTGCGGTGCTCGACCATCACGCCCTTGGGTTGCCCGGTGGAACCGGAGGTATAAATCATATAGGCCAGCCGCTGCGGGTCGGCCACGGGTCGCGGCTGTTCGCGGATGGCGGCGAGTTCGGCTGCCAGGGTATCGAGCTCGAGCAGTTCGCAGCCGCCGGGGCGGGCAAGCCGGGTCAATGACCGAGCCGCCTCCCCCATGGTCAGCACCAGCGGTACGCTGCTATCCGCCAACATGGCTTCGAGACGCTGCGCCGGGTACTCCGGATCCAGCGGCAGATAGGCGCCGCCGGCTTTCAGTATTCCGAGGATCGCCACGATCAGTTCCGGGGAACGGGGCACGCACAGGCCGACCGGACTGTCGGCGGTTACCCCGCGCTTCTGCAGGTATGCGGCGAGCCGATCGCTTTTCCGGTCCAGTTCGGCGTAACTGAGCCGCTCGTCGCCGTACGCGACGGCGATGTGCTTGCCGGTTGCCCGCGCCCGTCTTCCGAACAGCTCGTGCAGGCAGGCATCGTCCGGGTAGGCGGCTTCGGTACGGTTCCAGGTCTCGAGGACTTGCCGGCGTTCGTCGGCGGTGACCAGTTCGAGGGCGGACAGCGGCGCTTCGGGGCTGGCCGCGAAAGCGTCGATGATGCGTTCCAGCCTCGCGCACATCGCGGCGATCGTGCCGGAATGAAACAAATCCGATGCATATTCGACGGCAACGCCGGCACGGCCGTCTTCGAATTCGTTGTAGGTGAAAGTCAGCTCGAATTTGGCGCTGCGGCTCTCGAACTCGAAGGCGGGCTCGATCGTGCAATTGCCGAACTCGAATTTGCCGGCCCCCAGCGGCGTGTAATTGATGAGCACCTGGAAGATCGGACTCCGCCCCAGGTCCCGCTCCGGCTGCAAAAACTCCAGGACTTTCTCGATCGGCAGATTTTGATGGTCCTGCCCGTCGACGATCGTTCGGTGGACGCTCTCCAGCAATGCGTCCAGGCTCGGGTCCGGTCCGTCCGCCGGATTCAACCGCATCACCAGGGTATTGACGAAAAAGCCGACGATGTTCTCCAGGTCGGGGTGATTGCGGTTGGCGACCGGCATGCCCATGCAGATGTCGGTCTGCCCGCTGTATTTTCTGAGCAGGACATACACCGCCGCCATAAACAAGGTAAACGGCGTGGTATTCCGGGCTCGACAGATTTGCTTGATGCGCTGCGCCAGATCCTGGCTCACGACGAAGTCGGTGATGGCGCCGGCACCGCTCAGACGCGCCGGACGAGTGTAGTCCAGGGGCATGTCCAGATTGCTGTATCCGGTCAACCGGGCTTTCCAGTATTCAAGTTCCCCGGCGAGCTTGGCGTCGGTCAGGGTTTCCCGCTGCCATAGCGCGTAGCCCGAATATTGCAGCTTCAGCGGCGGCATGTCCGGCTTCCGTCCGAGCCGGTAGGCGTCGTAGGCGGCCGAGAGATCGCGCAGCAGCACCCGCATCGACCAGCCGTCGGAAATGATGTGGTGCATACAGAAAGCCAGGACATGGCGGCTGTCGGACAGTCCGATCAGAAGCGCCCTGATCAGCGGGCCTCGTTCCAGGTCGAACGGCTGCTCGATGAACGCCTGGACATGCCGCCTCCGGGCTTCGCCTCGCTCACGGTCGTCCAGCCGGCTCAAGTCCAGCTGCTCGAACGGCATGGCCATGCGGGGAAGGATATGCTGGGCGGCGATGCCCTCCAGCGTGACGAACAGCGTCCGTAGGCTTTCGTGGCGGGCCACGACGAACTCGATGGCGCGCTGCAGGGCCGGAACGTCCAGGGCGCCGTCGATATGGCCGATGCCCGGCAGGTTGTACTGAAATCCGTAGCCCATCTGTTCCAGGAACCATAAGCGTTCCTGGGGATAGGACAGGCACGCGAGTTTGCCGCCGTCCAGAAACGCCACGATCGCGGCTTTGTGCTCTTTCAGCGCCTCTTTATCCTGGTCCGACAGCGCGCGGTTGCCGGTCTGGATTTTCAAATCGCCGTCCGCGGTGGCGCTCAGGCGAGTGCCCTGTTTGATCAATCGAGCGAGCAGGTTCTTCATGGTTCGAGTGTCTTGAATGCGCGCGCCGTTTCAGAGGATCAACTGATCCCGGTCTTCCTGAAAATCGGCCAGGGTGTCCTCGGCGGAGGCCTCCGCGGAGCCGGACACGGCTTCCGCCAGATGCCTGATGTCGGCGGCGTCGAACAAGGCGCGCAGGCTCAGGCTGACGCCTAGTTGTTTATTCGCTCTCAGAATGATCTGCACGGCCAGCAACGAATGGCCGCCCAGTGCGAAGAAGTTGTCGTCTATGCCGATCCGGTCGACGCCCAGCACCTCCTGCCAGATCGACGCCAGGCGGCTCTCCAGCTCGTTCCGGGGCTCGGTATAGACCGCCTGGCCGGTGACGGCGAGGGCTTGCGCCTGCAGGCTTTTCCGGTCGATTTTCCCGTTCGCGGTCACCGGAATGTCGTCGATGCGCGTGAAGGCCGACGGCATCATGTAATCCGGCAATCGCTTGCGCAGTGCCGCGGCCAGGACCGCCGGCTCGACTGGTTCCTCGGCGACGTAGTAGGCCACCAACTGCTGCCGGTGCGCGACGACCGCCGCGTTCCGGATCCCGGGCTGTTCCGCCAGCACCCGTTCGATTTCGCCGGGCTCGACCCGGAACCCGCGGATCTTGAGCTGATCGTCGCTTCTCCCGAGGTATTGGATCGTGCCGTCATCCAGCCAGCGCGCGATATCGCCGGTCTTGTACAGCTTTCCGGGGGCGTACGGATTGTCGATGAACTTTTCCGCGGTCAAGGCCGGGTTGTTGAGATAGCCCAGCGCCAGCCCCTCGCCGGCGATATGAAGTTCGCCGGCCACACCGACCGGCAGCAGCTCGAGGTGTTTGCCCAGCACGTACAGGCGGGTGTTGGCGATCGGCTTGCCGATGCTCGGACGGCGGCCGGCCCCGAGTTCGGCAATGGCGGCATTGACGGTGTATTCGGTCGGACCGTACGCGTTGAATATTCTGACACCGCGTTCCTGCACGGCGCGCAGCGTCGTATCCGGCAAGGCTTCGCCGCCGAATGCGATCAGCCGCAGCTGACCGAAAATCCGCTGTTGCTGCTCCGGTTCCAGCGCTTCGATCACGCCGTAGAACTGCGGCGGGAGATTGAGTATCGAGACTCCGTTGGCGACGACGACCCGATAAAACTTCTCCGCTTCGATATCGGCGTCTTCGCGGATCACGATGCCGGCACCGGCCGCCAAATAGGGAAAGATTTCCTCCACCGACATGTCGAAGCTCAGCGAAGCGAACTGCAAGATTCTATCGGCGTCGGTAATGCCGTATGTCGTTGTCATCGCGCGGCAAAGATTCACCAGCGACCGGTGAGCGATCACCACGCCTTTCGGCCGCCCGGTACTGCCGGACGTGTAGATGACATAAGCCGTGTGCTGCGGACCGACCTCGCGGCGCAGCTCGGCGCCGGCCCCGCCGTCGGCCCGGGCGGGATCGTCCACCGCCAGGGTCCGGCAGCCGCAAGCCGACGCCGTTTCCGCCAGACGCGGCTGCAGATGGGATTGGGTCAGCATGAGGCCGACACCGCCGTCGCTCAGCATGTAGCGGATGCGATCCTCGCCGTTGTTCGGATCAATCGGCAGGTAAGCGGCGCCGGCGCGCAGCACGCCCAGAACCGCGACGATCATGTCGGCCGAACGATCCATGCACACCGCGACCCGCTGATCGGGTCCCATCCCCAGGGCCTGCAGATGGAGCGCCAGCCGCCGGCTGCGGTCCGCCAATTCGCCGTAGGACATGGGCCGGCCGGCGAAGATCAAGGCCGTGTTGCCCGGAACCTCCGCCGCGCGCGCTTCGAACAGTTCGTGAACGCAGAGCTGCCCCGGGAACTCTGCGGCGGTAGCGTTGAAACCGTCCAGCAGCAGGCGCGCTTCATGCTCCGGCAAACAGTCGTAGTCGCCGATGCGTTTGCCGGGATCTTCCGCGATAGCCGCCAACAGCGTTTCGAGATAGCCGAGATGGCGGCGGACCGTGGCGGTCTCGAACAAATTGCGCTTGTATTTGAGGTGCAGGCTCAGGCTATCGCGAAAGTCGTAGACTTCCAGCGTGTAGTTGTCCATCGTTTCCTGATAGACGTCGTAGCACAGCTCGGCGCCACCCGGCCGTTCCGCATTTCCCGGCAGGCCGTCGAAGATGTTCTGGTAGGTGAACGACACCGGAAACGGCACTTCATTCGGGTTGAGCAGCGGCAGTCCCAGTTCGGGCATCAACCTGGCAAACGGGTAATCGGCGTGGTCCAGTCCTTCGGCGAGATTTGCGCCGATCCGTTTTACCAGTTGCAGAAACGTGTCGTCCATGCCGAGGCGGGTTCGGACGATCATCAGGTTGATGTAGCAGCCGATGCTGTTCTCATGCCGCTGCATCGGCCTCCCGGCTACCGGCATGGTGACCGCGATGTCTTCGTCCCCGCTCAGCCGATGCAGGAGAAGCGTGAATACGCCCAGCAACAAGGCCGACAGGTTCTGATTCAGCGACGAACCGAGATATTTCAGCGCGGCCAGGGCTCCGCCGTTCAACGTCAGGCATTCGCAGCCTATGCCGCGGTCGGGCAAGCCCGGTTGAGGCAGGGTATCGTATGGCAGGGCGATGCTTGCCGGCAGGCCGGCCAGACGGGATTTCCACCACGCCAGATCGGCTTCGGCGCGCCCACTGTCGAGGTAGGCCCGCTCCCAGGCAAGGAAGTCGAAAAAGGCCGTATCGGGCGCTCGAACGGCCGGTTTGCCGCCGGCCGACAAAACCCGATATCGGTCCCAGAACGCGTTAGCGAACAGGATTCCCGAAAAGCCGTCGATGACGATGTGGTGCACGACGAAGAAGACATAGTGAACTTGCTCGTGGGGGCGCTCCAAGGAATACAGCCGAACCGCCGGACCGGTTTCCAGATCAAACGGGTGCCGCAGCAGTCGCCACAAGAACGGTACGATCGCCTGGTCCGCGGGAAGCGTCATGTGCTCCATCGCAAGGCTATCGCCGGCCGCAGCAACCGTCTGAACGATGTCTTCTCCGGATAAGTCCTTCTTGAAGCGGCACCGCAGCATGGGATGCTCCTCCAGTACCGCGAGCAGCGCCTGGCGCAGGCAGTCCGGGTCGGCCGGGGCACTGAGCCGGAACATGAGCGGGACGTTGAAACCGGTGGACTCGGGAAAAGTTTCCTGGATGTACCACAAGCCTTTCTGGATTTCCGACAAAGCTTGCGGCGCCGTCGGCACGCTCGCCGCCGTTCGCGGCGCATCGGACGCCACGCTGTCCCTGCCCTGCGCCTGCCGGGCCAGCATGTCGAAAAATTCGCCGAAGTTCTTGGCGCCCATCGCCTGGGCAACCCTGAGATTCAAACCCAGCCGTTCGTTCAACCGCTTGATGAATTGCACCACCTGGATCGAATCGAAACCGTAATGCACGGGCGAGCGCGATGGATCGATGTCCGACAGTTCCATGCCGAATACTTCGGCGACCAGGTTCGCGAGCGCCGCCCGAAGATCCCCGTTCAAACCGGCCGCCGGCATCGTAGTGCCGGCGCTCGACATAGCGTGCGCGGGCCGGACGATGGCCGCGGCCCCATCGGCTGCCGCCTGTCCGCAATACTCTTCCAGCACGATGTGCGCGTTGACGCCGCCTATCGCGTAGCTGTTGAGCGCGACCCGGCGCGGGCCGGCGGTATTTGGCCAGGGTGCGGAGCGATCCCGCAGGATCAGGGCATGATCGCTCGCCAGTTCGCGATTGATCTCGCCGAGTCCGGCAATGCCCGGTATCGCGCGATGTTCCAGGGCCTTGACCGCCTTGATCAGCGAGGCCATGCCGGCCGCGACTTCGGGATGGCCGATGCTGGGCTTGACGCTGCCGACGTACCAGGTCTTATCGGGGTTCGCGCTGAACTGCCGGTAAGCATCGTTGATCGCGTTCAGCTCCAGGGCATCGGCCAGTGTGTTGCCGATGCCGTGGGCTTCCACATAATCGATCGCATCCGTGCTGATGCCCGCCTGCGCGATGCTGGCCGCTATCGCCTGCTTGAGCCCCTGCACGTTGGGGGCTTCCAGCGAATAACCGCGACCGCCGTGATGTACCGCGCTGCTTCGGATGATCGCCAGCACCCGATTGCCGTCGGCCACGGCATCCCGCAACGGCCTGATGACGGCAATCCCGGCGCCTTCGCTTCTGACGAAACCATCGGCTTCCTCGCCGAAACTGCTGGTCCGGTTGCGCGGGCTGAGCAACGGGTCGTAGAGGCCGTGCAATGCCGCGCTCTCGAATTCTTCGGCGTCTATCAGATTGACGGCGCCCACGATGGCCTGCTCGCATTCGCCGGCGCGGATGCTTTGCAGCGCCCGATGCAGCGCGACGTAGACGCTGGTGCAAAAGGTATTGACGACCTCGCTTGGGCCTTTCAGGTCCCATTGAAACGAAATCCGGTTGGCGATCGGGATCGTATAGGGCTGGCCGCCGCATGCGAAACTACCCGCCGCCGCTTGAGCAGCGATGAAAACGCCGGTCGTATTCGCCGAAAGCATGTTCCGGGTAATGTGGTAATCGTCCTGCACCTGCCGAATGAGCCGCTCCAGGAGCCGCATTTGGCGATCACCGGAATCGGCTGTTGCGTTCTCCTCGGCCGGATCGCAGTACCGGATGCGGCCGTATTCGTAGGCCGGCGCCGACGAGGGCGGATCCAGCCACAGACATTCGCCCGCCATGGCTCTGTTCCATAACGATTCCGCGTTATCGGCCCCCGGAAACAGGCCCGCCAGCCCGATGATGGCGATCGCTTGCGTTCGCGCGTCGGAAGACGGATCGGTACCGACGGCGGCGGGAGAGGATGAACCGGCGTCCGCATTGCCGGGGGGCGGCGGACTCAACGGCAGTATGTCGTCGACCAAATAATCGACCAGCAAATCCAGCCTGGGGTGGTCAAACAGCAAAGTGGTACGCAGCGAGCACGCCAGCTTCGATTCCAGCCTGGACTTGAATTCCACGGCTTGTACGGAATCGGTACCCAATTCGATAAAGCTTTGATTGGGCGTTATGTCTTCCGGCTTATCCATTCCGAGAAAATTGGCCAATAACTCCCTGACATAGGCGCCCAATATCGGCTTTCTGTCGGCCGGATGGGCAAGCTGCAACGTGGCAACAATCGAGCTGGAAGACATAACTTCTTATTGTTTTTCTCAGTCGCTGAAAACTCGGGCGCTTCGTTACGGCGCCAGTACCGCGAGCGTCACTTCGCCCTTGGATCTCCCGTTTCCGTCATCGTAAAAATGGCAATATGTCTTGATGAACGTGCATCTCGAAGTTTTCTTGATGGAGCTGATTCCGAAAGTACCGTAAAAATGCTTGGCATTCAGTTGGGTTTGGAAACTCGACTCCAGTTTTGCGATCAGAAAATTCGAAAGCTGTTTCTCGAAAAACGCTTCGGTATCGTAATCCGACAGCTCCGGAATAAACCCGTTTTCGATGCAATGGCCCAAATGAACATACGCAATCTGGTTGTAGCAGATATTGTATTCAACGGCGTTGAAATGGCCGGTATCATCGATATAGCAGGATTCTGCTATCGCGAATTCGCCGTTCATGACCAGGCCTCGCACGTCGAGGTTATCTTGCTGATGAAAACTGGACCGCTTCAAATAGCAGGTGTGGCTTCGATAAGGTTTTAAGACACGCCGCAAAAAACCATCATCGATATCCGAAATCCTGATTTTTTCCAGCGGCCTGGAAATTTCTGCCGTACTCATTTTTCCAACCCCATATAAAACGGCAAATCGTCGTATATGCCGATGCGATAGCTTCTGCTGGCTTCGCCGGGCTTGACCGCGGAGGCTTTATGGATCAAGGGACGGTTGTCCCAGACAATCAGATCGCCTTCTTCCCAATAATGCGTGTGTATGTGCTCCGGCCGTTCGACGAAATCGAACAAAGCCTGCATCACCCGCTGATTCTCTTCATAGGACAGCCCCACCAGCTTGGTCGTGAAACCGCTGCTGATATAGAGGATTTTTTCGCCCGTCACCGGATGTTCGATCACCGCCGGGTGGGTCACCGGCGGCACTTCTTCATTGACGCGGTCCAGCAGTTCCCGCAGCGAACGGTCGATGTCCGAGGCCTGTACCTTGTAGCGCATCTGGCCTTCGTGCACGGCCATCGCACCGTCCACGTAGCGCCGCAAATCGTCCGGCAATTCCAGGTAGACGCGATGCATGTCGATGTACGAGGTTTCGCGGGCGGACTGCGGGAAAATCAGCGGGTATATCGACGTGAAAGACAGCGGCTTTTTCTCGAAGGCGCAATCCGTATGCCAGTAGCGGCCGGTTCCCGCCACACCCAGTTTCTTGCCGTCTTCGTTGACATTGTTGGACACGAAGATTTCGGGAAAATCGGGGTGATGATAATGGAATTGAAAATACACCTGCGGCCGGCCGAGCTTCCGGGTGAAGTCGACATACTCCTGTTCGGTCAGCCCGAATTGCTCGCGGATGACGACCAGTTTATTCCGATAGATCAGTTGCCTGAGCATGTCCCACTCCGGCGAGCCGTGGGTCAGTGCCGTTACGTCCATTCCGAACACCTCGGCACCGATTTCCCCCGGCGCCGCCTCGGTGATCGACAATTTCGACTTCAAAGCTGGTTGGTTCATTATTGATTATTCCTCTGCTTTCAGATCGTGAGTTAACTGACTTGTCTGTCTTGGTCTTGCCAGAACGGCGCTCTCAACAGGCGTTTAAGAACTTTGCCGCTCGGATTTCGCGGCAAGGCATCGACAAACGTTATGGACTTGGGCACCTTAAAATCCGCCATTCGGCTTCTGGCGAAATCGATCAACTCGCGTTGCTCGAGCGCGCCGGGCTGCCGGGGTACGACGAAGGCTTTTACGATTTCCCCCCATTTCGGGTCGGGGATTCCAATGACGGCGACTTCGGCAACCGCCTCATGCTCGCTCAGTACGGCTTCGATCTCGGCGGGAAACAGGTTCTCTCCCGCGTAGATGATCATGTCCTTGATTCTGTCGCAGACATAGATGTAGCCATCCTCATCCATGTAGCCCACATCGCCGGTACGCACCCAACCGCTGTTCAGCGTTTGCGCGGTGGCGGATTCGTTTTTCCAATATCCGAGCATATTGGCCGGCGATTTGATGCAAATCTCGCCGCTGCGCATTGCCGGCAAGAGTCGGCCGTGCCCGTCGACGATCTTGACTTCGACGCCGGGCAGGGGTCTGCCGGCGGATTTCATTCTCGGACTGCCCTCCGGGCAATGATCGGCAGGGCGTAGACAGACCGCCATATTGCCGGTCTCGGTCATGCCGTAGATCTGGAAGAAGTCGCAAGCGAAGGTTTCCATGGCCCTGCGCATCAGCGGCGCGGAGATCGGTGAGCCGCCGTAAAGCAGCGCCTTTACCGACGATAAATCGGTCTCGGCGCAGGAAGGCTCCTCCAGCACCAGCTGGATCATCGACGGAACCATCGCCACCTTGGTAATCCGGTGCTGCTCGATGAGCTGCAAGACCCGCCATCCGACGAAGGTATCGACGATGACGCCGGCGGCGCCCGCGGCATAAGCCTGCACGGCCCACCAGAGCCCGCCGATGTGAAATTGCGGCAGGGACAGCAACACGGTATCGGCAGCATTCAGCGACATCCACGGATCGCCGCCCGCCCGCATGCCCTGCATCAGCCGAAAAAAACCGTAGTTCGCGAGTTGCACGCCTTTCGGCTGGCCCGTGGTGCCGCTGGTGTAGATTTGCACGGCGGCATCGTCGGCAGAATAATCAAAAACGGGCAGGATATCCGGCTGCGCGGTTTTCCACTCCGCGTAATCCGGCCAATTCGGATGCGCACCTTTTAGCGCGACAATCATCCGGACGCTCGCCAATTGCGAAACCAGGGATTCGATCAGCGGGAAAAAGGCCTGCGCCACGAACAGCACTTCGGCTTCGCTGTCGTTCAATATATAAAGTATCTCTCGCGAAGAGAGCCGCCAATTCAGGTTTACCAATACCGCCTTGACCTTGGCGCAGCCGAACAAAACCTCATAGTGGGCCACGGTATCCTGACCGATTATCGCAACCCTCGAGCCGGCCTTGATACCTGCCTCGATCAATCCACGGCCGACTTGATTACTGGCTAAATCGAGTTGCCGAAACGTTTTTCGGCCGTCGTCGAAAATAAAGGCGCAAGCATCCGGCAAAACCTCGGCTTGTCGGATGCACATATCGGCAAGGGTCTGAAAATCGCTCGAATCCATGGATATCAAGAGTTGTTTTATCGGCCCGCGGATTTCGGAATTGTCACTACTTTGAAACAGCATCCGGCGTGCAATCGATATGCCAGGCGACAATCGATTATGCAGACCCGGCGAGGGAAGAATGAGTCGCAATGCCGATACGGCAAGGGCTGGAGCGCTTTTGCGATTTTCTGAATCACAAAACCCGAAAACGCAACTTGTAATCCTAGGATTACAAATACGAGGGAGTTTCTCCTATAAAATGGAACTCAGGGTGATTCTTTTTTGAAACTTTCCGGCAAAGTCCTCGATTACCTCCAAAAACTAAGCGAAATGCCGAGGCCGATTGCGGGATTTCGCGAGCGGATTGATTTATATCAATAAAGACAAGCTATTATGGTGGGAGGAATGGCGTTGCACTGCGGTATTTAACCCGCCCCCTTTAAAACGCGGTCGAAGCTTCGATCGCGGCCGAACCCGGTTCCCGGACATTTCCATTTACGACGCTTTCGTAACAAAAGATCGATACTAATCGTCCGTATCCGTTAAGCCGCTTATGTATCGGCGCGCATTTGCGTGTCGACTTCCGCCCGGCTTTAGCCAATTTTCCAAGCGCTTCGAAACCGAAATGCCCAACTGAATCCCGGCCCGATAAGGTCGAAATATCCATTTTTCATGGCATGTTACCTGCATTGGCACTTGCCGCTGTCCGGTAATGGCGCACCTTGCCGCTCCTTATCTAATTCTTGCGGCCGGGACCTTATCGGCGGCGACCGGCGGTCCGGCACTAGCCGGGCCGTCGGCTCGGGACACTATCAGTCTTTATAAGGATGAGACGCTTTAACCATGCCCGCCGTACGGCGGGCGTCTTGGAAATCTTTCAAACACAGGAACTAAAGAGTCATGCTAATAAACGCGCTAAATAGAATGCGGATGCGGCAAACCGTCTTGGCGGCGGCGGCCCTCACCCTAGCCAATGTAGCCAGCGCAGGAGTCTTGCACGGGGGCACCTTCAGCGTCACCTATGATCATCCGGAAAACCTGCTGGAAGGCTTGACCCTGGGTCCGGGAGCATTTGGTGAGTTCTATGTCGCGAACTTCCTTCCCAAGGCGGTAGCCGATACTTACCCGACCATGGCCGAGGTCATCGCAATTCCCACCAACACCTATCCGGCGCCCCCAACGCTCGAATACGCCGTCAATCCCGCCGACCTGACCGGCACCGGCATCCCAACGGGCAGCGGCGGCCGCGCCAACAAGCCGACCACCTTGACCTGGGACGCCAGTCAGGACGCGTTGGTCGATTCGTCCACCTTTGTCGCCACCGGCCAGGTCGGACTGAACGGGATCGTCATGACCCGGGGCGATTTCAACGGCACCTTGACGTCCGGGGATTACAGCTTCGAATACAACGCGAATCGAAACGACGGCGTCAACAGCGGCTGGACCTTGTGGAATAACAACAGCTTTAGAAGTTCTACTTTCGATACCCGCAACATCAGCGTGACCACCAATGGCGATGAGTTGCTGTTTACCGGCGAGCTTTGGTGGTCGACGAATTCGAGCGCGTTCTTCTACGGCGGCGACGGATCGACCTCCGCCGGACGAGCCGGCACCTTCACTTTCGTTTCGCCGGCCCCGGTACCGGTACCGGCAGCGGTCTGGCTGTTCGGCAGCGGCTTGTTCGGCCTGCTGGCAGGCGCCCGCCGCAAGGCGCAGCAGGCGGCTCTATCCGCTTGATCGCCGAATGGCGGCGGGTTCCCGGGTGGCCGAGCCGCCCGGGAACCCGCTTCCCCCTTTTCGACCTGTTACGGACTTTTATCGACATGACTACACGTCCCCCACGCTCGCGATTTGGCAAACTCCTCTGCGCCTATTTGGCATGTCTGGCCGCGGCATCCGCATTCCTTCCGGAGACGGCGGCTGCCGCCACGGTCTCCGGCGGCAAATTGACCCTGAATCTGGACCGGGACGCGCTGGCTGCCGCCATCGCGCTGGACGCGACCGATGCGCCGTCCATGTATCTGGAAGAGTTTTTCGACGCCGAGGCTTCCGCGGTTCGCACCGCCTCACAGCTTCTGGAAGACCACCTGGTGCCGGGCGTCGTCGAAATTCCGGCCACCGGCCTCGAGTTCACCGTCAATGGCCCCACCGTCAATGTCCCCTTCGGCCGGAGAACCAAGCCGACCACCATGAACTTCGATCCCGACGATTTCGGCGGCAGCGTCAACGGCGCGATCGGCCTTTCCGGCGTCAGCCGCTTCCGGGTGGATACCGGCCAGGAGCACAACCGGATCGTATCGGGCGAATATACGCTGGAGTTCAACGCGGCCAATATCGACACCGACACCGGCCGCTCGGGTTGGACGCTCTATAACCATTATTCCTACCGGTCGGAGTCGTTCAATCTGTTCAATGTGGAGATGCTGCTCGACGCGGGTACGCTGAGCTTGTTCGGCGATCTCGGATTGGGTCCCGGTTTCGATCATTTGAACGGCACGACCCACGCGATAGTCGGCAGTTTCGGTTTTCAAACCAGCGTGGTGCCGGTTCCGGCCGCGGTTTGGCTATTGCTTTCCGGATTTGCCGGTCTGGGAATATTCGGCCGGAGCAGGGAGAACCGCGCATGACACGGGCGGCCGATTCGCGCAATTCATTGCCTGAACGGCATGCCACCCTGTACGCCGGGTGGCTGTTGGCGCTCGGCTGCGCCGACGCCGCGGCCGTTCAATATTCCGAGGGTCCCTACACCAGCATCCAGGTCAATGTGGACGCGGCCGGACGCAACATCCCCGGCGATGCGGCCAACGAAACCACCATCGCGATCAATCCGGTGAATCCGGCCAATATCGTTATCGGCTGGCGCCAGTTCAATACCGTCACCTCGCCGGACGTGCAGGGTGGCTGGGCCTACACCAACGACGGCGGCGCGAACTGGCATTTTCCCGGCACCTTGCCGTCGCTGGAAGGCCAGCTGCGGACCGATCCGGTGTTGGATGTCGATTCGGCAGGGAATTTTTACTACCAATCGCTGGCCCACGGCAGCGTTAAGGGAACCTCGGTCTTCAAGTCGGAAGACGGCGGCAAGTCCTGGCAGGCACCGGTGCATATGTTCGACGGCGACAAGAACTGGATGATCGTCGACAGGACCGGCGGCGCCAGCGACGGCCATATCTACAGCACGTGGCGGGACGATCCGAAGGGCAACAACTTCATCCGCTCGACCAATGCCGGCGCCACTTTCGATGCACCGTTGAAGATACCCGTCGAGTTCGGATTCGGCACCCTGGCAGTCGGACCCAACGGCGAATTGTTCGTGGTCGGCCGCAACGAACTGGACGAGTACGTGGACGAGGTACCAAGCCGAAGTACCTTCCATCCTTATTTCTTCTTTAAATCGGAAAATGCCCGGGATGCCTCGGCGACCCCGAGCTTTTCGGTGCAAGCCTTGAACATGGGCGGCGCGGCGGCCACGTTTCACGGCGGCCGAAACCCCAACAAATTCGGCACCAACGGCGATGCTCAGGTTGCCGTCGATCGATCCAAGGGTCCGATGCGCGGCAATGTTTATGTCCTGGCCAATCTGGACCCACCGGGCGAGGACAATCTGGACATCCACTTCATCCGCAGCGGCGACGGCGGCAAGACCTGGTCGGAACCGGTCAGGGTCAACGACGACAAGCCTTCAGCCGACCACTGGCAGTGGTTCGCGATGATGGGCGTTGCCGACAATTCGCGTATCGACGCCGCTTGGTACGACACCCGCGACAGCGGCAACTACAAGGTCTCCCGGCTGTATTACGCCTATTCCTGGGACGGCGGCGTCACCTGGAGCAAGAACCGGCCGGTCAGCCCGCCGTTCGACACCCATGTCGGCCTGCCGGCGCGTTCATCCAAGATCGGCGACTACACCCATCTGAGATCGGACCGCCACGGCGCGCATATCGCTTACGCGGCCACTTTCAACGGCGAACAGGACGTCTACTACCTTAACGTATTTCCGGACTGCAACGGAAACGGGACGTCCGACGTGCGGGATATCGAAAGCGGCAAGGCGAGCGACGCCAATGCCAATCACATTCCCGACGCCTGTGAAACGAACCGGCTGGCCGGCGATCTGGACGGCGACGGCGATGTCGACCGCCGCGATATCGACCTGCTCCTCTCCGCCCGGAATCAGCCCGCGTCCGGCCCCGACGATCCCCGCGATATCGACGGGAACGGCACGATCGATATGCTGGATGCCCGCAAGCTGACCTTGTCGTGCACCCGCCCCCGATGCGCGACCGAGTGAGGCTCCGATGCCAAACCCGAATCCGTTTACGGAAACTCCGAAAAGCCGGCTTCCGCTCATGGTTCGAGCCATCGACGAGGACTGATCGTCCCGGGCTCGGTGCAGAACCGGATCGGAGTTTCCCTAAATCGTTCCCGAAACAAGCCACTTAACAGGAGACTGTCAGTATGCTCGACCCCTATTTCAAATCTTTAATCGGCGCACTGTTATTGTCCGCATCCGGGCTCGCCGAGTCCGCGATCACACTGGAGCTCACCCCGCTGTCCCGGACCGCCTCGTCGGTAGGCGTCGGCATCACGGTATTCGGACTCGGCGCCGGCGAAGCACCCTCGCTCGGCAGCTACGATCTGGATCTGCATTTCGATAGCAGCCATTTGGAGTACGTCGGCACCCGTTTCGGTGATCCGACGCTGGGCAACGAACTGGATGTTCACGACTTCGGACTGAACGTGCAGGCCGCCGATTTGAGCAGCACCGGAGTATTGAATCTGTTCGAGCTGTCCTTCGATTCGCCGGCGGATCTGAACGCCCTGCAGGCCGACAGTTTTACCCTGGCGGTAGTTACGTTCACTTTCCTGCAAGCCGGCAGCAGCCCATTGAACCTGGCCGTCAACGCACTTGCCGATGCCGATGGCGACGGCTTGACCGCCGGCGTCTCCTCGGCGACCGTTGCCCCGGTTCCGCTGCCTTCCGCTTTCTGGCTCATGGCCACCGGCCTGACCGCACTGTTCGGACGCGACCGCCGGAGCGCCGGAGGAGTGGGCGATCGATCCGTCACGCACCTGTAGTGGAGACCGCGTTCCGGATGCCCTGCCGGCATACCGAGCCCGCTGACATTTCCACATCGATCTGAAAACCATCCGCTCCCGGCGGCCGCCCCTGCGCTCCGGCCCACACGCAGAGCACAGCCGTGCATAAGCCGGACGGTTTCGACAGTAACACCAGCAGCGTCGACGTCATTCGCATCGACCGGCCTTTTCGGTCGGGCGGTTCTTGCAAATCGAATGCCGCGCAACACTTTCCGGAGCAACCTCGATGACCAGGTCAGAGAAAACAACAATCAGCCGCTATAGCCGGCTTTGGGGATTAGTATGGATGGCGTTCGCGGCGCCGGTCCTTGCGGAGTCTTCCTTTACCGCGTTCGAAAGCGGCCAGGTTCGGCCGCTGGCTTTGTCGCCGGACGGCACCACGCTGTTCGCTCTCAACACCCCGGATAACCGGCTGGAAATCTTTCAGGTCGGCGGTCAAAGTCTCAAACCGGTCGGTTCGGTTCCGGTAGGGCTGGAGCCGGTCGCTTTGGCGGTGCGCAACAGCCAGGAAGTCTGGGTGGTAAACCATTTGTCGGACAGCGTCAGTGTCGTCCATATCGACGGCAACGGCAGCGGACGAGTGACCCGCACCTTGCTGGTCGGCGACGAGCCGCACGATATCGTGTTCGCCGGCCCGGACAAGTCCAGGGCCTTCATCACGACCGCGCATCGAGGACAGAACACCGGCAGAGATCCGCAGCTAACCACGCCGGGCGTCGGCCGCGCCGACGTCTGGGTATTCGATGCCGATCAATTGGGCAATACGCTGGCCGGCGTACCGCTGACGGTGCTGACCCTGTTTACCGACACCCCGCGCGCGCTGGCCGTAACACCGGACGGCTCTACCGTCTACGCCGCCGGGTTCTATACCGGCAACGGCACGATGACGCTCAACGACGCTGTTGTCGAACGCGGCATCGCTCCGCCTTTCACCCGGGTCTATCCGGGACCGACGACGAATTATGCGGGCGAACCGCAACCGAAGGTCGGCCTGATCGTCAAATACGACGGCAGCCACTGGGTCGACGAACTCGGGCAGCAATGGGACGACATGGTGCCGTTTTCCCTGCCGGACCGCGACGTGTTCACCATCGACGCCAACGCCAACCCGCCGGCGGCAAAAGCCGACGGTGACTTCCGCGGCGTCGGTACCACGCTCTTCAACATGGTCGTCAATCCCGCCAACGGCAAAGTCTATGTTTCCAACCTGGAGGCCATGAACCACAATCGGTTCGAGGGCGAAGGCATATACAGCAACGGCCAGACCGTCCGAGGCCATTTGGCCGAAAGCCGGATTACCGTGCTGGGCCCTCAGCAGTCGGTGACGCCGCGCCATCTTAACAAACACATCGATTACAGCCGCTGCTGCGCGCCGATTCCCAACCCGGAAAACGAGAAAAGCGTCGCGTTTCCCCTGGACATGGCTATCACCCGGGACGGCAAGACCCTTTATGTGGCCGCATTCGGCACCAGCGAGGTGGCCCGATACGACACCCGGGAGCTGGAGGAAGACCGGTTCGTGCCGGACAGTGCCGCGCAGATACACGTGACCGGCGGCGGACCGAGCGGGCTGGCCCTGGACGAAGAACGGGGACTGCTGTACGTGCTGACACGCTTTGACAATTCGATTTCCATCATCAACACGGCGACCGGACGCGAAATCAAGCATGTCGCGATGTTCAATCCGGAACCCAAGCACATCGTCGAGGGCCGCCGGTTTCTTTACGACGCCGCTTACACGTCCAGCCACGGCGACTCGGCCTGCGCCAGTTGTCATATCTTCGGTGACATGGACACCTTGGCCTGGGATCTGGGCGATCCCGACGGCGACGAAGGCGAGAATCCCGGGCCGTTTCGTACCCCTCCCCAACTCGGGGCGATCATCCTGGGACATGAAACCAATGAGCATTACCGGCCGATGAAAGGGCCGATGACCACGCAAAGCTTGCGCGGCCTGGATAATCACGGTCCGCTGCACTGGCGCGGCGACCGCACCGGCGGCAACGATGCCAATGCCTTGCCCAATTCCGGACCCAGCGTGCAGCCCAACGGCGGAATATTCGACGAAGACAAGGCGTTCCGGAAATTCAATGTCGCATTTCCCGGTTTGGTGGGACGGCATGAAATGCTGCCGGCCGACGAGATGCAGAAGTTTACCGACTTCATTCTGGAATTGACCTACCCGCCCAATCCCATCCGCAACCTGGACAATTCGTTAACGCCGGAGCAGCAGGCGGGCCGCGACTTCTATTTCAAGGCCGAGCCCTCCGACAGCTTTTTTGCCTGCAACGGCTGCCATGTTCTGGACCGAGACGGCAACGCCGAGTTCGCCGAGGTCAAAAAGCCCGGATTCTTCGGTACCGACGGCCATTCGAGCTTCGACCGCACGAATCAGTTCTTCAAGGTTCCGCACCTGCGCAACATGTACCAGAAAGTGGGTATGTTCGGCATGGCGCCCCAGTCGAATTCCACGGAATCCACCTTCTTCCTGCCCAGAGCCAATGTCGGCGATATGGGACCGCAGATCCGGGGCTTCGGTTTCGGCCCCGACGGCGGCGTCGATACCCTGTTCCGCTTCCTGAGCGCACAAACATTCGCGCGGTCGCTCTTCGCGGACGAAACCGACCCGTCCGACACCCGCACTCCCGTCGAAAAAGCGCTGGCCGGAGTCAATGTCGGCAATCCGGGCGGATTCGATTTCGGCGCGGCCGGCATCACCGAAAGACGCAACGTGGAAGCCTTCCTGCTGGCGTTCGACAGCAACTTGTTCCCCATCGTCGGCCAGCAGGTCACGCTAAACCAGAGCAATGCCGAGCTTGCGGCGTCCCGGATCGACTTGCTGGTCGCGCAAGCCGAAGCGAACGCCTGCGATTTGGTGGCGAAGAATCGGTACACCGGCTTTTTGTATCTGGGCAACGGCCAGTTCCAGCCGTCCAGCCAGGACATGCCCGCGCTGTCCGATGGCGAACTACGGGCCAGTGCCGCGCAGCCCGGAGGCGACCTGACCTACACCTGCGTACCGCCGGGTTCGGGCCTTAGGATCGGTATCGACCGGGACAAAGACGGCGTGCTCGACAATGACGAAACGGCAGCCGGCGATCTGGACGGGGACGGCGATGTCGACGGAGACGATCTGAATCTGTTGCTGCCCGCCAAAAACACGGTCGCCGTTATCGGCGATTCCAAGGACCTCGATCACGATGGCAAAGTGACCGCTCAGGACGCCCGAAAACTGATATCGCTGTGTTCCCGGACGCGATGTGCGACTGATGATTGACGGGCTCTTGGCATCCTTGGATGGACATCCGACGGCTCGGATGTCTTTCGGCCCGGCCGGCCGATTCCGGCACAGGAAGGCCGGTGCGGCCCGGCCGTCGCTGCCGTCCTGCCGGCCGGGCGGGATCGCCCATATCCGGCTGATCGCCCTGGGACTGTGGGCGATCAGCCGGCCGGCGGCGGCCGGCTCGGACGAGGCGACATGGATGGATACGATTCAAATTACTGCGAGCCGGGCGCCGCTCGGCAGCTTCGACGTGCCGACCGCGGTCACTTCGGTGAGTTCTGCCGAAATCGAACGGCAAGTGCCGCAGATCGTTCCGGATCTCCTGCGCGGGCAAACCGGCGTGTACGTGCAGGAGACCACGCCCGGCCAGGGCATTCCCATCGTGCGCGGACTGAAAGGGTCGGAAGTGCTCTACCTGGTGGACGGCATGCGGCTCAGCAATGCCATATTCCGCAATGCGCCGAATCAGTACATGGCCCTGCTGGATCCCTTCAACGTCGACCGGATCGAGGTGGTACGCGGCGCGTCTTCGACGCTTTACGGCGGGGATGCGATGGGCGGCGTCGTCCAGGTCTTCACGCCGGTTCCCCGGTTTTCCGGTTCCGCCTGGCAGTCGCGGACCGTTTTCAACAACAGCTATGGCAGTGCCGAAAACGCCTATCAAACCCATCTGACCATGAGTGGCGGCCGCGACGATCTGGCCGTGACCGGCAGCTTCGGCTATCAGAATTTCGGCGACCGGATCGCCGGCGGAGGCGACCGGCAGCGCCACACGGGCTTCGAGTCCTGGGCCGGTAATGCCAAGCTGCTCTATCATCCCGGCGATGCCCACGAACTGCTGTTCGACATGCAGTTCTTCAGCCAGCCGGAAACACCGCGCTACGACGAGTTGGTGCCCGGATACGGACAGACCGAACCGAGCTCGGCGGTGTTCTCTTTCGAGCCCAACGAGCGCCTGTTCTTCCATGGCCGGTATCGTTACAGCCGTGCCACCGCACTGTTCGACGCGCTGGAGTTTCACGTCGCCCACCAGCGGATTACCGACGACCGGCGCACGCGCGATTACGGTTCCAGCCGCGAAGCCAGGGAGCGCAACGCCAGCCTGCTGACCGGGATCACCGCGCAGGCGACGCTGGAGCAGGATAGTCTCGGGAAGCTGGTCTACGGCTTGGAGTTCTATCACGATGAAGTCGCCAGCAGCCGTGTCGATACCGATATCGGCACCGGCACGAGCTCGACCGCGACCAGCCGTTTTCCCGACGGCTCGACGATGGACTCGGTGGCCGTGTACGGCCATGAAACCCTGTACCTGGGCGAGCGCCTGCAATTACAGTTCGGCAGCCGCTACAGCCATTATCACACGGTGCTGGAAGCGGCCGACCGCGGCGTGGGCGCCAAGCTGGACCATCACGACGTGACCGGGAACGTCGGTCTGTCTTATGCCCTGCTGGACGAACTCAAGTTCGTCGCCAATTTCGGCCGCGGCTTCCGTCCGCCGAACATCTTCGACCTGGGCACGCTAGGACCCCGGCCGGGCAACCGTTACAACATCGCCAATCCGGACCTGAAACCGGAAACCATCCTGACCTGGGATTTCGGGTTCAAATTCCAGAATCCATGGTTACAGGCGGAAGCCATCGGTTACGTCTCGGATTTCCGCGACAAGATCACCAGTGTGCTGACCGGGGAAACCACCTCGGATGGCCGAAACGTCATACAGAACCGAAACATCAACCGGGTCGAGCTGCACGGCGCCGAAGTCGGCGCCCGCTATCGGCTCGACGACCGGCTGGCGCTCTACGGCAGTTTGAATTACACCTTCGGCGAAGAAACCTTCGGCGACGGCGATGCGCTGCCGGCCGACCGGATTCCGCCATTGAACGGCCGGTTCGGGGTCTATTTCCGACCCTGGCCCGCCGTCTGGGTCGAGACTTTCTGCCGCTTCGCCGACCGGCAGAATCATCTCAGCGGCCGCGACTTGGACGATCCCAGAATCAATCCGAACGGCACCCCCGGCTGGGCAACCCTGAACTTGCGCGCCGGCTGGCAGCCGAATCGGCACTGGGCGCTGCAACTGGACCTGGAGAACATGCTGGACAAGAACTACCGGGAACACGGCTCCGGGGTGGATGCGCGGGGTGTCAATCTGATAGCCAGCGTGCGCCTGGCGTTATGAACGGCCGGCCTGACGGCGAGAATGCCGGAATTTCCAAGCCGATCGAGATCGAGACCTTCACGATTTCCATGCTGTGGCATGCGCGCCAAGATTGGGACCCGGGCCATATCTGGCTGCGCGAGGCGGTGAAAAGCATCATACGACTTAAGGCGCGGGCGACACGCAGCGCATTCGAGACGTACACTGCCGGTCCGAGGACTGAACCCGGCGTTCACCGTTTCGCCTCGACCTGGAGCCGCACCATGGCGACATGGATACATCCCGCCGCGTCGGGCGGATTCCCGGCGAGATAGCGCTCGGCCACGGCATCGATAAAGAGGCCTCGCCGTTCCGCCGGGACTGGCGACGTGTAGGGATGCCAGGCCGTGCGCAGCCAGCCGACGAAAGCTTCGCGATCGGCGTGCACCATGTCCTTGTCGATCAATTGAACGCGCTCGGGGTTCAGTCCCGCCTCCCCCAGCCAGCGGCGATAGCTCTCGGCATCGTGAAAACCGAAAGTCCACTCAAAGCGTTGGAAATCGTCCCGCCACGCGGCTTCTCCCAGGACCCGCTCGAACGCCGCGATCAGCGCGGCGGCGGAGCCCCGACCGCCCATCTCCATCCGGCAGCGGCCGCCCGGCTTCAACGCACGGGCGATGCCGGCCAATACCGGGCCGTGATCCCGCACCCAATGCAGGGCGGCATTGGAATAGACCACGGTGAATTCCGCATCGAAAGGCAGTGTCCGGGCATCCGCCCCGCGGAATTCGAGATTCGGGTACTCCGCTGCCGGAAACCGGCTGGCCGCGAAGCCGATCATGTCTGCCGAAAGATCGATGCCGACCACGCGGCCCAACGGCACCCGCTGCGCCAGTTCCGCCGTGATGCGGCCGTCACCGCAGCCGATGTCCAGCACCCGGTCATCCGGGTGCAGGTTCAGCCCCCTCAACAGCTCGCGCGCCCACCGTTCCTGACCGGCCGAGTGGCGGGAATAATCTTCCGGATTCCAGCGATACATCGTACTTGCTCCTCTTGGTGAAAAGGTGCGAGCAAGCATGCCGAAAGAACGGATGGAGGAAAAACGTTGTTTGGCGATACCGCCATCGCGGTTCGCGATGGCCCGAATCAAACGTCCCACCGCCGGGATGGTCCAGTCGCGGATATCGTCTTGGAAATCAAGAGGCAAGGCACAGATCGAGCGGCTTGATGTCGCGAAGGGATTCGCGACCTACAGCGCCATGGTCGTAGGTCGGCAATCCCTTGCCGACAAAGCCGCTTGATCGGGGCGCAGCGTCGGGAAAGGATTCCCGACCTACAGGGCGGCACGGTCGTAGGTCGGCAATCCCTTGCCGACAAAGCCGCTTGATGGGGGCATTGCGTCGGGAAAGGACTCCCAACCTACAGGGCGGCACGGTCGTAGGTCGGCAATCCCTTGCCGACAAAGACGCTTGATCGGGGCATTGCGTCGGGAAAGGACTCCCAACCTACAGGGCGGCACGGTCGTAGGTCGGCAATCCCTTGCCGACAAAGCCGCTCGATCAGGGCACGGCGTCGGGAAAGGATTCCCGACCTACAGCTCGTAGGACGTGGTGACCGAAGGGAACCGCCCTTCGACTGGGCTCAGGACAGGCATCGTTCGCGGCGCATCGGTGCGGTTCGTTCCTCACCGCACCCTACGAGCTACAGGGTGGCACGGTCGTGGGCCGGCAATCCCTTGCCGACGGAGCCGCGTCGGAAAGGGGTTTCCGACCTGCGGCAGCCGGGGCGCCACATAGAACCGTAGATGCTCTAAGCCGTTGCTCCGGCGAGATGATCCAGCAGCAACCTGGCCGCGGCGGACAATGCCTCCAGCGAACGGACGCACAGATGAAGCCGGCGCTTGGCCCAGTCATCGTTCAGCCCCACCGGAACCAGTCCCAGCGACGCGGTATAAGGCGTGGTGGCGGCGCGCGGCACCACGCCGATGCCGAGCCCCGCCGCCACCATGGCGCAAACGGCGTCGAAGCTGGTGACCTGTATCTTGAGATTGAGCGGCCGTCCGGCATCGGCGGCGGCGCGGAGCAGCCGGTAGTGCAAGGCGCTGTCGCTGTGGAGCCCGACCAGATCCGAGCCCAGCGCCTCGCGGAAATCGACGCGCTCGCGCGAAGCCAGCGGATGGCCCGGCTGAACGATCAGGACCAGCTCGTCTTCGCGGAACGGGATCATGATGAGTCCGTCCGCGCCGGCGATATCGCTCACGATACCCAAATCGGCGAGATTTTCGGCGACGGCCCGGGCAACGACGCCGCTCACGTGCTCCTCGAGGTGTACCCGAATCTCCGGATGGGCCGACAGAAACGAGGCGAGCGCCGCGGGCAGGAATTCCACGATCGCCGAGATGTTCGCGAATACCCGCACCTGTCCCCGGATTCCCGCCGAATAGCCGCGCAGCTCCCGGTCCAGCTGCCCGGCCTGATACAGGACGGCACGGGCGCGCGCGAGCAGGGCAAGACCTGCCGGGGTCGGCGCCACGCCTTTGCTGCTCCGCGCCAGGAAGGCCGTCCCGTACCGCCCTTCGAGATCGGATAGCCGCTTGCTGACGGCCGAGGCCACGGTATGGCAGTGCTCCGCCGCCTTGGCGATGCTGCCGGCCTCGGCCACGGCGACGAATAGTTCGAGATCGCGCAGATCGAAATGCATGGAAGGGTCCCGTGGATGTAACGGACTTATTGTATCGGCGTCACGCCTTCGTCGGTCACGAACGCGATGTCGGCATACCGGCATTCTCCTTCCCGGCCCTGGAGCAAACTCAGCGCTATCAGCCACACCCGCACGATGCGGGCCGGCGCCGCGCCGCCGATGAAGTCCAGGTAATCGCGGTGAACGTTCCGCTCCTCGCTGAACCATTCCCCCAGACCCTCGCGGCCGGAACGGATCGCCACATGGGTTTCGCGCGCGGTCCAGGTGGGAATCGGACAGCGGAAGGCAGTGCCCACGGGCAGTTCGGCGCTCCAGTAATAGGTTATGTCCTGGCCGTTGTCGAACTCCACGGCGATGCTCAGATAATCATGGGTCGCGAGGGTGTCCTCGCGCACCTCCGAGGGCAGGCGGTCCATGCGCCAGGCCCAGCGCAGGCGCGTGTTCGGCTCGAGCGGCAGGGAAACGTCCTTCTGCAACAAGCCCACGTCCCGATGCGTGTGGCAACAAATCGCGAATGTCTTTTCCGGCGTCCGGCACGGCCGGTAGATTTCCGCGGGCCCCACGAACCACAGATAGCTCCAGCCTGCCGGCGGAACCACCGGATCGCTCAGGCGGTCGATCTCGGATGCGATCAGGCCGTCCACGTCGCCCAGCGCGGCCAGCTTTTTCAGCCCGACAAGGGGTTCGACCCGCCAGCACAAGATCAAGGCCGTTAGGCTTCCGCTCGCTTGCTCGTAGACTTCATCCGGCGTCGCCAGTTCGCCGGTTCGGGTGGCCCATTCGCCCGGAAAATAACTGGCGAGATAGAGCCGTCCGGGTTTCTCGACAACGAACGTGTGGCTCGCCCGGGTGCCGCGGAAGATCTCGCCGTCCGGACCGATGCGGCACCAAAGCTGAAAATCGGCGCCGAACCAGAGATCCGTGCCCTTGAGACAGGTCTTGCCCACGGCAAAGGTCGTGACCCGCTCGCCCGAGGACAAGTCGATGCCGGTGTCCAGCCAGGGTTTTCGATCCGAGGGCACGTCGATGAAAGCGTGAGCCTTCAACTCTTCCTTTGAGAGCCGGCTCAGCAGGGTCTCGAAGGGCTTTTGAAATTCGTTCCGATGCAGTGTGTCGCTCATGGGAATCCTCCCGGAAAAAGTTCTGGAAAACGCCGGTCCGAATTCATTATCCTAAGCTGGCGTTCCGCTATGGATCGTCAAGCCGCCGGATCGTTTCCCGTCTATGGCCAGCGCTCGGAATTGTATCCACGCTTCACCGGCAGGACTTGCATAAACTGGCTATGCGCACGCTTTTTCCCGGGACTTCGCAACTTTACATGGGGCGCGGACGGGTACTCTATTGCGGCCCGATCCAGCATCTGGAACCCCACGTCTATGGCGCCAACGTGCTGCATGTCGGCATCTATAGGCCGTTTCGGATCAGATTGGCCGACGGCGAATGGCGGACTTGCCGTTGCGCGGTGGTGCCCGCGGGGGTTCGACATGCCCTGGATATGGCGGGCGGCGTGCACGGAAAACTGTTCGTGGAGCGAACCGGCGCCGATGCGAAAGGGTTCCGGAAGCGTTTTCCGTATTCGGAAACCACCGCAAGGTTTTTCGAGGATGCGGAAACGATCGAATGTTTTCGCTGGATACACGAGGAAGACCCGAACCGCAGCGCGGTCGAACAGCGCCTGGAGCGGCTGCTGAGTACCCGCGAGCAGACGCCGGTCGAGCTGGATGAACGCATTCGGCAGGTCATCGAGCGGATTTGCCGCGAACCGGACCGGAATTTCTCGCAAGAGGAGTTGGCACGCCTGGTCGACCTGTCACCCTCCCGATTCCTGCATCTGTTCCGCCAGTGCACCGGCCTGCCTTACCGTCGATTCCGGCTGTGGAAGCGGATGGTATCCGCCCTGGAGCTGCTGCATGCCAGCGACAGCCTGACCCGCGCCGCGCTGGACGCGGGTTTCGCCGATGCGACGCATTTCAGCCACAGCTTTCGCGATACCTTCGGCGTGAACCCTGCACCGGTGTTCAGGAATATCGGGCGTTTCGAAGTGAGTCCCGGAATGGTGGATAAACGATAAAGTGACGGTCCCGGACCCGAGGCGTGAGCGTCTATGTCGGCAAGGGATTGCCGACCTACGGCCGTACCACCCTGCAACTCGTAGGGTGCGGTGAGGAACGAACCGCACCGATGCGCCGCGAACGATGCCTGTCCTGAGCCCAGTCGAAGGGCGGTTCCCTTCGGTCACCACATCCTACGAGCTGTAGGTCGGGAAGCCTTTCCCGACGGCATGCCCCGATCAAGCGGCTTTGTCGGCAAGGGATTGCCAACCTGCGAATAGCGGCAACGCCTTCCGCCGGGCACGGTTTCAGTCGTCGGTATTCGTTCCGGAATCCGCGTTGGCGCAAGCGGCATCCAGAAACCGGAAAATGGCCGGATTCCCGCAACCCGCGGCATTGAAGCGCAGCCAGGGCGAAGCTTCCTGTTGAGGTCTGAACAGGGCGCCCGGGGCCAGCATGATGCCCTGCTTGGCGGCCGCCGCGGCCAGGTGGGTGGCGTTCTCCGAGGCTTCGCGCCGGGCCCAGATGAACAATCCGTCTTCCGTATCCTGGTAGATTTCGAGTCCGCTGGCTTCGAGATTTCTAACGGCCTCGCCGCGCGCCTTGCGCAGGCGCGAACGCAGTTTTTCCAGGTGCTTCCGGTAATAGCCGTCGGTGAGAAGTTCGTAGACCAGGCGCTCATCGATTTCCGAAGTGGTCAGGCTGGTGAGGAGTTTGAGGTCGGTGAGACTCTCCGCGGTTTCGTACTTGCAGGCCAGGAAACCGACCCGGAGACTCGCTGAGACGGTTTTCGAAAAGCTGCTGACGAACAGCACCCGCTCCAGCTGGTCCAGCGTCGCGAGGCGGGTAGCCTGCCCGGTCAGCAAATCCCCGTAGATATCGTCCTCCACGATCATCAGATCGTGACGCTCGGCCAGTTGCAGCACGCGGTGGGCGACCGGCTGGGTAATGCTGACCCCGGTCGGATTGTGCAGCAAGGTATTGGTGAAAAACACCTTGGGCCGGTGCTCCCGGATCAGGCGTTCCATCGCCGCGGTATCCGGCCCCTGAGTGGTCCAGGGCACCCCCACCAGCCGCGCCCCGGAAAGCTTCAGGTAACCGAACAGGGTGTAATAGCCGGGATCGTCCACCAGCACGGCATCGCCCGGTTTGACGAACAGCCGGCTGATCAGGTCCAGGGCGTGGGTGGCCCCGCGGGTGGTGACGATCTGCCGGGGGGAGCAGCCGATGCCTTGGTCCTCGAGCCGCCGCGCGAGCAAAACCCGCAGCGGCTCATAACCGGCCGGCAGGCCGTAGCCGGTCAGATAGGCACCGCTTTTGCGGGCGAGCGTGCGGAGACTGCGCTGTATGCCCTCGCCGTCCATCCATTCGCCGGGCAGCCAGCCGGCGCCCGGCATGGCGAGATGGGATTGTTCCTGCAAGGCGTTGCGGAGCAGCCAGAGCACATCCATGGCCCGCTCCAGCCGGCAGGATTGATTCGCCGCGCCGCTGGGCTCCGAGCGATGCGCCACGTAAAAACCCGATCCCTGCCGGGATTTCAGATAGCCCATCGCCACCAGCCGGTCGAACGCCTGAACCACGGTGAACTTGCTGACCCGGTGGTCTTCCGCGAAATGCCGAATTGACGGCAGGCGCGCGCCGGGCCGCAGGGCGCGCTCGTCGACGCGCTGCTTGATGCCGGCGACGATCTGCTCGATCAAGGGGCGGCTGTCGTGGGGATCGAGATTAAGCGAATTCATGATTGTATTGCCTCCGCGACCGGTACAGGTTGGCCGGACCGATCATCAACTGTATCTGTATTGTCCGCAACCGGCGATCTATTGTACGGCCCTCGCGGAACGAGAACACGCTAGGGGAATCGCTTCTCAGGGAGTCGAACAGACCTCGGCGGCCATCCGTCGCAAAACGCGGCAACATCGGCGTTTAATGGCATTAAAGGCCAGGAAAAATCAAATTCTAACGGGAAACGATCATGAAACTTTATGACATGGAATTATCGGGCAACTGTTACAAGATCAGACTGCTTTGTTCATTAGACATTATCGGAAACTAGCATGACAGTCTGTCATTGAATAACGAAGAGAACTTAAGAGAACTAAGGGCAAGAGTATGGTTTCCTACGAAGACGTGAAGCAAAAGCCGAAGACATTGATGGCCATGACCAGTCTGAAGGCCTCCGAGTTTGAGGAACGCTTGGTTTCTTTTGCGGCGACAGGGGACGAAGAAACCGGCAGGAACCTGACTAAAGGAGGGCGTCCGCCGATTATCGCGAGCATGGCCGATCGGCTGCTGTTCATCCTGTTCTATCTGAAGACCTACCCTCTGCAAGAGGTCATCGCGCATCTGTTCGGCATGAGCCAACCCCAGGCCAACTTCACGATCCACCGGTTGAGCAGGGTGCTCAACAAGACACTTGACGCCCGCGGGCACAAGCCCGCCCGGCTCACCGAGGAGATGCTGTCCAGGCTGGAGCAGGAGACGCGGCAGGACTTGGGCATAGACGGAACGGAAAGGCGCATCAACCGCCCCGTCAACAACCTAGGGCAACGCATCCACTACAGCGGTAAAAAAAATGCCACACCGTGAAGAACAACCTTGTCGGCGGCCTGGAGGACAGGCAGGTCAAGTACTTGGGCTCGACCCATGAGGGCAAGAAGCACGACAAGAAGATCTGCGACGAAGAAGGGACCCGGTTCCCCGACGGCGTCGAGTTGTATCGCGACAGCGGCTTCCAGGGACACGAACTGGCGAATGTCACAGTCCACCAGCCGAAGAAGAGGCCGCGCAACGGCCGGCTTTCGGCCGACGACCAGGAGGCCAACCGGCTCCGCTCAAGCATCCGCGTGATCATCGAACACATCCTCTCGGGAATCAAGCGGTGCCGCGTCGTCAAAGACGTGTTCAGGAACACCAAGGAAGGCTACGACGATGTCGTCATTGAATTGGCCTGCGGCCTGCACAATTACAGGCGCTACTGCCGAAACCAGAGTTATTGATAGCCGGCCTTTTCCTCTGTTCCGGTTATGAAAGGTGGTTTCCGATAATGTCTATTGTTGGAGCTGAGCTACGAATCCATCCCCGTCAACCTGATGACAGGGGAACATAAGCAAGCAGTCTTCCTGGCCTTGAATCCGCGCGGCCAGGTGCCGGTGCTGGACGATGCCGGCACCGTCGTGTGGGATTCCATGGCGATTCTGGTGTACCTGGCCCGAAAATACGGCGGCGATCGCTGGTTCCCTAGCGAGCCCGAAGCGATGGCCAAGGTCATGCAGTGGCTGGCCTTGTCGGAAAACGAAATCCTGTACGGGCTTGCACGCGCGCGCGCGGCGATCAGATTCAATCGTCCCTGGGATCCGGCGCAATGCCAGGAGCTGGGAAGATCCGGACTGGGGGTCATGGAAAACCATCTTGAAAACAACCCATGGCTCGCGACCGACCGGCCGACCATCGCGGACATCGCCTGTTATCCGTATGTCGCGCTGGCTCCGGAAAGCGGCGTCCCCTTGGGCGATTATCCCCACATCGGACAGTGGATCGCGCGCATCCGGTCCCTGCCCGGTTACGTGGGCATGCCCGGACTCTGAGAGTCCATTCGGCATTTGAATGAACATTTATTGTGGTGGCATAGCGGAGCGTAACCCACCGACTCAAGGTGGCTTGGTCGAGCCGTTACGCCGGGAAAGGATTCCCGGCCTACTAAACCAACATTTTTCGGTTTGGCATAGAGCGCGAAGTCGGTCGGCAATCCTTTGCCGACGCAGCCCGTCGGCGGGAGTTCTGTCGGCAAAGGATTGCCGACCTACGCATTTCCGATGCTCACCGCCAAGCCGCAATAAGAAACACTCTAGGAAGGCAAAAAATCCATGCACATTCCCATTTTTCAGATCGATGCATTCACCACTCGCCCGTTCGGCGGCAAC
Organism: Methylocaldum marinum; assembly: GCF_003584645.1. Classification (GTDB taxonomy): domain Bacteria; phylum Pseudomonadota; class Gammaproteobacteria; order Methylococcales; family Methylococcaceae; genus Methylocaldum; species Methylocaldum marinum. Next base: position 4,858,251 of record NZ_AP017928.1, on the reverse strand, counting down.
CCGGCTGCCGTGTGCGTACTCGAGCGCTGGCTGGACGATGCGGTTCTGCAATCCATCGCCGCCGAGAACAATCTTTCCGAGACCGCTTTCCTGGTCGGCGGAAACGGGCGCTATCGCTTACGCTGGTTCACGCCCACGGTCGAAGTGGACCTCTGCGGCCATGCGACACTGGCCTCGGCTTACGTGGTGTTCCAGGAAATCGAGCCGAGCTTGCGGGAGGTGCGCTTCGACAGCCGCAGCGGCGAACTGCGCGTGAGCCGGGAAGACGGGCTCATGACCCTGGATTTTCCGGCGAGTCGCGGACGGATCTCCGACTGCCCGGACCTCTTGGCCAAAGGACTGGGCCGCAGCCCCCTGGAGGTCCGGCGCGATGCCATGTACCTTTGCCTATTTGCCGACGAAGCGGAAATCCGCTCGATGCGCCCGGATTTTTCGGCGTTGGCGGAGCTCGACCTGATGGGCGTCATCGTCACGGCGCCGGGCCGAACCGTCGATTTCGTTTCGCGCATGTTCGCGCCCAAGGTCGGAATACCGGAAGATCCGGTCACCGGCGCGGCGCACTGCCTGCTGACGACCTACTGGGCGGAGCGTACCGGGAAAACCCGCTTCACCGCGCGACAACTGTCCAGCCGGGGCGGCGAACTCGAGTGCGAGCTGCGGGGCGAACGCGTTCTCATCTCGGGCCGGGCCGTAAAATACCTGCAAGGCGAAATACAGCTTCAATTCTTTACCGAGGAATCAACGATCCCATGACGATTCGATTGTCCCGCCGTGCCGAACGGCTCACCAGCTCCCTGATCCGCGATATTCTGCAAATCACCCAGCGGCCCGGCGTGATTTCATTCGCCGGCGGCCTGCCGGCCGCCGAAGTGATGCCGCCCCTGGATTTCGAAGGCCTCGCCGACGATTATCGGCAATACGGCCCCAGCGAAGGCGAACCGGCCCTGCGCAGCCTGATCGCGCAAAACCTGTCGACACTGGGCATGGATTGCAGCGTCGAACGGGTGCTGGTGACGTCCGGCTCGCAACAGGGCATCGACCTGGTCGGCAAACTGTTCGTCGACGAAGGCGCCAAGGTTTTACTGGAAGCGCCCACCTATCTCGCGACGATCCAGGCTCTCGGGGTGTACGGCGCGGAATTCAAAGGGCTTCCGCTGGCCGCCGACGGCATCGACCCGGACGATCTTCGCCGTGCCATAGCTTATCGCCGGCCGGCGTTCGTCTACCTCATCCCGACGTTCCAGAACCCGTCCGGGTTTTGCTACACCGACGAAATCCGGCGCGCGGTAGCCAAAGTTCTGGACGAAACCGACATCCCCCTGGTCGAAGACGACCCGTACCGGGACCTGGTCTACCGCCCGGTCGACCGGACCCCGATCTGCACCTATCTGGAACGGGCACCCTGGGTTTATCTCGGGAGCTTTTCCAAGATCACCGCGCCGGGTTTGCGGGTGGGCTATCTCGCTTCGTCGCCGTCGCTCTTTTCCGGACTGGTTCGGCTGAAGCAATCCAGCGACCTGCACACCAACCGGATCGGCCAGGCCTGGCTAGCACGGTTTCTGGGCTCTGCCGGGTTCGACGAACACATGGCCCGGATGATCCGAATCTACGGGGAACGGCGCGATGCCATGCAGGCCGCCCTGGAACGCCATTTCGAGGAACTCGCCGAGTGGCGGGCGCCGGCCGGCGGATTATTCTTCTGGCTGCGACTGACCCGCGAGTGCGACACCCTGGCGGCGCTGCACGCGGCCCTGACGCGCGACGTCGCGTTCATGCCGGGCGATCCGTTCTTTCCCGCCCCTGCCCTCCGCTACTCGGCCTTGCGCTTGAATTTCAGCCATGCGGCGCCGGAAAACATCGAGCGGGGCGTCGCCTTGATCGCGGAAATTTTGGGCGAGTTCGCCAAATGAAGACGAAAATTTGGATTGCGCTGCTGGCGGTTTATATCGTCTGGGGTTCGACCTACCTGGTGATCCGCTTCGCGGTGGAGACGCTGCCGCCGTTTCTGTCGGGCGGGCTTCGCTTTCTCGTTTCGGGCGCGATCCTTCTGATCTGGCGACGCGCGGCCGGCGATGCTCCGCCAACCCTTCGCCAATGGCGCTCGGCGGCCATTGTCGGCACCCTGCTCCTCCTCGGCGGTAACGGGCTGGTCTCGTGGGCCGAGCAGACCGTCCCTTCGGGCATCGCCGCGCTGATCATCGGCGCGGTACCGATGTTCATGGTGATCGCCGACGCGCTCAGGCCGAACGGCGGCAGACCGACCGCTGGCGTCATCGCCGGCCTGGCCATCGGTTTCAGCGGGATTTACCTGCTGGTCGGGCCTTCGGAATTTTCCGACGGGCTGCATTTGAACGTCTTCGGCGTGACGGCGCTCCTGATCGCCGGTTTTCTATGGGCGATCGGCTCGATCTGCGGCAAGACCCTCGACCTGCCGAAGTCCGCCTTGATGACCACGGGCGCGGAAATGCTGACCGGCGGCTTCGCCCTGATGGCCGCCAGCGCGGCCAACGGAGAATTGAAGGGATTCAGCTTTGTGCAGGTTTCCACCGACTCGTGGCTCGCCTTGGCCTATCTCATCGCTTTCGGCTCGATGATCGGTTTCGTCGCCTACGCCTGGCTTTTACAAAACGCGCCCATCCCGCTGGTGGCGACCTATGCCTACGTCAATCCGCTGGTGGCGGTGTTCCTCGGCAACTGGTTCGCGCAGGAACCCTTGACCCCGCGGATTTTGGCGGCGTCGGCGATCATCGTCGGGTCGGTGGTGTTCATCAACAGCGCGGGCCGGTCGAACCGGTCGAAACCGCCCAAGAAAGCGATGGTTACGGCGAACGAATAGTCCTTACCCATATCCCGCCGCCCTGCATACGGGCGGCAAAAACTTCGGAATGGAGCAATCTACCCATGCACGAGCACGGCTATTACGAAACCCTAGCCGAATACAACGCCTGGATGAACGAGAAGCTCTACCGGGTCTGCGCCGAGATTCCGGACGAACTGCGGAAAAAGGATCTCGGCGTCTTTTTCCGCTCGATACACGGCACGCTCAATCACCTGCTCCTGGCCGACATCATCTGGATGGGACGTTTTACAGGGCAGCCCCTGCCGAGCGCTGCCTTGGACCAAGAGCTTCATTCCGATTTCGACGGCTTGCGGAGGGAACGCGAAGCCATGGACCGCCGGATTCTCGACTGGACCCGGACACTCTCGCCCGACCGCCTCGCCCAGCCCTTCACCTACACCAGCCTTTCCGACGGCAAAACCCGGACTCGACCGTTCCGGCTGCTGGTGACGCATCTCTTCAACCACCAGACCCACCACCGCGGGCAATTGACAGCCCTGTTGAGCCGGCTCGGCTACGACTACGGCGTCACCGACCTTCCCTGGCTGCCGAGCCTTTGCGAACTCGATTCCGTCAAGGCGGAATGAAGCGCTGGAGAACTTCTACAATGGGCCGGCTGGAGCGCAGAACTGGGCAACATGCTGTCGCCCCGATTCTATGCGACTGAAAAATTCGGAGCACCCTTCATCCTCAAGGCAAGTACATGACTTTTTCGAGTAGGTGACAGTTGAGGATGTTTTCCGTGGACTTCCCTCAAGAAGTCTGAAACATCCTTTTTGAGGTCTGCCGCAAGATCACCCATCCAGTTTGCGACCTTAGCCAGATCGCGCAAATCTAGTGTTTCATATGCAGCTATAAGAACTGAGCCAATACAAGCTCCTAGGTAAAACGAAGCAGCACATGCGCCTACCACCGCGACTATTTCAGTTACAGCCGCTGCTGTTGCAGCGGTCCCCAAACCGACTGGAACTGTCAGGAATATCTCCGACACGGTCGCGCTCGCCCCTACCATTGTTATACCACCAGCTATCGCGCCTACCGTCGCTAATGTCGTATTCAAAGTGCCAAACAATGACTGCGGAACTGGAAGACCCAATGCTTCCATGTTTGCCGCAAACGCCTCAGAAAATGTTCTATTGGTCATTAGGCTAACCTCATTTCTCAGTTTGGAGATGGCTATCAATAAATGCTTTTGCCACTTTCAGACTAGATTTATGCAATTGACGGTATGCTTTTATCGCTTTTATTCGTTTCCCTGCGCTTAGCAGTTCCAAGACATCTTCATCTGTCTTTATGTTCGGTATTTTTCTTCTATTTAGTATGAGTGTCGCGACAGTCACCAAGGCACTAGCAAGTGCGACGCAAATTATAAGTTCGGCGAAAGACATTTCTTAACCCCTCTAATGACTTTCCTGATGTCAGCTTTTTTCTCTCCGACTAAACCGAGTCAGAGCAAGCCCGCGTAGGATGGATAGAGAGCAGCAAAACCCCATACATGGGCACCAATTTAAGCGAAAGTATAGACATTTATCGCTTGCTGATAAGTATTCGGCTTCTTTTTCCGATAGGTTCACCGAGCACGGTAATTGTCAAGATTGTTGCCGCGTTTTCTACACTGTATTTTTTACAAGAACGGTGTTCGTAGTGACTGGCTTTTCCGGATTGAGCCAGACCTCTCGCACAGGGTCCCAGTTTCGAATCTGCCGACTCCAGCGTTCGGCAGGGGTGACAAACTGGATGGCGCTGTGCCGATGTTCATGGTTGTACCATTGGACGAACCGGTGCACCCATTGCCGCGCGGCATCGAGGCTTTCGAAGGGCTTCGATGGATAAGCAGGGGTATATTTGAGTGTCCGAAACAGGCTTTCGCAATAGGCGGTTGGTCAACCCGTTGCCTCGGAAAAGGATTCCCGACCTGCTCGCAAGTTTCCGTACGGTAAATATGAAAGTGCTCGAAACCGTGATGAGAATCGCGCCGGCTTTAGCCGTTTCTGAAAGTCGACCGCAAAACGATAATCGCCCCCTTGCCGAAACCGTAGCTGGTGAGCACGATGCTAGCCAGCAGATACGAACGGAATGCCGCCTGAAACCAGCCTTCCGTCGGCGCGGGCGTATCCAGCACCGGAAACATCGCCCGCATCAGGAACAGGCTGGAATTGGTGAATGCGCCGACCACCATGGCCCAGCGCACGTGCCAGGGCAGCGGCACACGGGCGGCATAGAATCCGAAAATCAGGGCGCTCATGAGCAGAAAATCCAGGTGCGCCTGCAAGAGGCGGGAGAACTTGCCCCCGAAAATGGTGGGCAGCACGGGCACCCCGAACCCCAGACCGACCATGCACCAGGCTAGCACCAGGGCCATCAACAGCCACAGTGTGGCGCCCCTGATCAATATCACGTTCCCCGCAAGTTCCGAATCTCGATGCATGGCTATTCTCTTCTTCTTTTCCGGTTACCCATCGGCGCTGCACAGTATCAATCCCCCGGCCTTTATTCGCCGGCCCGGAACGGAAGTAAAACTTGACTGAAACGGCGGTTCGGCCGTTTACAGCGGTTTACCGCACGCCTACCATGCGGGCTCATTGCGAACGACGGGGACTCTATCCATGGACACGACCAACAGTACGGCCGTAACGCTATCCACGGCCGATGTGCCGAGACGGGAAAGGCACGGCTGGCTGCGGGAAGTCATCGGCCGGGAGTACGTCAGGGTGGAAATCGGCCCGCCGGCCGACGGCGCATTGTTCAACGAGATGACGATCCATCCGTGGCAAGACCTGCGCCTCTCCGTGATCCGTTCCAACGCGATCGGCATCGAACGGCTGCCGGGCGAGCCTTATCGGGCCGATCAGGACGCTTATTTCGCGGTGGTCCTGCTCTCGGGCCGGTACTCCCTGGATCAGCAGGGGCGGGAAGTATTTCTGAGGCCCGGGGACATCACCCTCTACGATGCCACCCGACCGCATCGCATCCACTGTCCCCGGAGCTTCTCGAAACTGATCGTCTCCATCCCCCGGGGGATGCTGCGGGAAAGAATCGCCGGAATCGAACACTGCACGGCGCTGCGGATTCCCGGAACCGAAGCCATGGGCGCCGTGGCATCCCGGTTCCTCCGTGCGTCCGCCGGGCAGGCGGGCCGTATGAATTCCCGCGAGTTCTCCGCTCTCGCCGGACACGCCCTCGACCTCCTGACCCTGGCCCTGACCTCGGTGCGTCCGGGAAATTTCAGCCTCTCACGAAGCCGTTCGCACTCGCTGTATCGGGTCAAGGCGTTCGTCGAGCGCCATCTTGCCGAACCCGGACTGAATGCCGGCACGGTGGCGAAGGGCACGGGCCTGTCGTCCCGCTATATCAACGATCTCTTCAAGGACGAGGAAACCTCCCTGATGCGCCACGTCTGGCGGCGCCGGCTGGACCAGTGCGGCAAGGACCTCCTCGACCCGGCGCACGCCGGCCACAGCCTGTCCGAAATCGCCTTCCGCTGGGGGTTCAACGATCTGTCCCATTTCAGCCGGGCTTTCAGGCAGCGCTTCGGCTGCTCGCCGCGGGAATACCGGCAGCACGCGTTGGGGCCTGGACGCCGGTAGTTCCGAACGCTCTGTTGGACACCCCTGACGTTCTTCACGGCATCCGGAATGCGGTAAGCCTGCTGATCCTTCAGTCAGTGCCGGCTGCGGCATAGTCCTCAGCCCAACCGGAATCGATCCCCGATCGTGCCGTTTGCCGGTATGATCCCCGTATGCTCAAACTGTCACGAGTCAGCAAAAGCTATGAGGGCGTTCCCGTGCTGCGCGAGATCGATCTTTCGATTCCGAAGGGGCAAGTGACGGTAATCATCGGAGCGAGCGGCTGCGGCAAATCCACGCTGATCCGGCTGGTCAACGGCCTGGTCCGGCCGGACCGCGGCACCGTCGAGCTGATGGGCATGCCGGTTACCGCAGCTACGGTCCTGGCGCTGCGCCGCCGAATGGGCTACGTCATCCAGGAAGGAGGGCTGTTTCCGCACTTGACCGCGCCTGGCTTTTACAAAACGCGCCCATCCCGCTGGTCGCGACCTACGCCTACGTCAATCCCTTGGTGGCGGTGTTCCTCGGCAACCGGTTTACGCAGGAACCCTTGACCCCGCGCATCCTGTCGGCGTCGGCGATCATCATCGGATCGGTGGTGTTCATCAACAGCGCGAACCGGTCGAAACCGCCCAAGAAAGCGATGGTTGCGGTGAACGAATGGTCCTAAAGGATATTCACCAAGGCATGGCGGGCTTGTGGCGGCGTCGAACAGGCCGTGAGCGATGCCTGACAACCGCAGCGTCGCCGCAGAATTTGGTAGTGGCGGTTTTGGAAACCCTTGATTCGCGACGAAGACAACTTCGAGCGCTCCCTACATTTTTCAATGTCGAGTAAAGGGGAAGGTTGAGGTCCTTTCTCGTGCCGAAACGCGGTCTTGCCGAACCATAGCCCGCATACGAGGCAAGCGGGATCCCGGACGCTCGAAGCCCCGGAGTCCCCGCATTCTGCTTGCACTCCATCCAGGCTACTCCGACCGCGAACCCACCGCCTGTAGTCCGGATGAAACGAATCGAAACCCGGGTACGCGGTCGCGTGGACTTTTCCGCCATTCCGCTGCGATACATGCGGGCTATGAATTCTACGCGGGCTTTAGTATTCCAATTTTAGAGACCCGATGACGGAAAGTGGCTCGCCCGGGTTTATATCGAATCTCGGATTTCCGGCAATATCCAGAAACTTGTAGTATTCCTTGTCCAGGATGTTGTTCACGTTCACTTGTGCGGTAATTTTTGAAACGCCGATGTTCCATTGATAGGCGGCCATCGCATCCCAGCGGACATATCCTGGTAATTGGACATCGTTTTGCGCATTGCCTTGCCTTTTATCCGAGATATAAACGCCCGTACCCAACTTGAATCCAAAAGGCAACTCATAATTGACCCAGAGGCTGCCCGCATGCTCCGGCACATTCGGCAAACGGTGCCCCTCGTTCCCATTGTTATCATTTAGCACTCGGGTATCGGTATAGGCGTAGCTACCGATTAGGCTGAATTCGTCGGTCAGATGGCCGGCAAAGTCGAATTCGATACCTCGACTCCGGGCTTTACCGATAGCCTCTTGAATGGACGGACCGGTGGCGGTTGAAGGATCTATCCGTGCAGCGGTCAAAATGTTTTCCTTGGTCAGTTCGTAAACCGCCAGATTGGCGTTGAAACGTCCATCGAACAATTCCAGTTTCACCCCACCCTCAAATTGTTCTGCGAACTCGGGATCAAACGGCTTGCCGTCCGCCGATTGCCCCGCATTGGCGGCACCCAAGGCATGCGTCCAGTCGGCATACAGGGATAACCAATCCCTCGGGCTAAACAGGAGCCCGACGCGGGGACTGAATTCGTTATTTCGAACGGTGTCCAATTTCGGTGAGCCGGTCGAAGAAAGACCGCTCGCATTTTCGGACCAGTCGTAACGGCCGCTGAAGAGCAAATGAAGGTTATGGGTCAGATCGATCTGATCCTGGAGATAAACGCCAAACCACTGTTGCTTGGTGGAAAAGAAGTTATTGATGGGAAGATTGTCCGGGATTCTTATCCCGTAAACCGGGTTAAACGTATCCAGTGTCGGAATAAAAGCCGCGCTGCCCAGAAAAGTTACGCCGCGGCTGCTCTGAAAACGAAGAAAATCAAAACCGACCAATACGTTATGCCGGGTGCCGAAGACATCGAATTTCCCGTTCAGATTGATATCGGTCGCATAGGTTTCCCGTTCGGTGGAGCCATTGAAAAGTCCTCTGTTGATGGTCCGATTATCCCCTCGCAGGGAAACGGGAATGATGTTCCTGTTGAAGGTGTCTACGAAATTTATGACAAACTTTTGTTGCACTCGCCAGTCGTCGTTGAATCGGTGCGTCCACGTAATGTGTCCGAGATGGCTTTCTGCCTCATTCAGGGAGAAATCCGGCTCGCCGATAAATCGGCTGATGGGGACTTTGGCGGGCCGATTTCCAATTGCCGGAATTCCGCGATCGCCTTTTACCGCATCGTCTTTGAACTCGTATCCGAAGTTGATATCGGTATTCTCAGTAAGCCTCCAAGTCAACTGGGGCGCTACGAATTTGCGTTCCCGATCGATAAAATCCCGAAACGAACCGCTGTCTAGATAGACGAAGTTGAGGCGGTACGACAGGTCGCCGTTATCAGTAACCGGCCCTGTGGCATCGAGGGTCGTGCGGTATAGATCAAATGAGCCGAACTGCTGGCCCAGCGAATAATAGCGTTCGGTCAACGGCTTTTTCGTCACCATATTGACGAGACCGCCCGGCTCGATGCGCCCGAATAATGCCGATGCCGGCCCCTTTAGGACCTCGGTACGATCCAGATTGGCGGTTTCGAAAGACTGCTCCGCAAGCCGTAATCCATCTCGATACACCCTAAATTGCGTATCGAAACCGCGAATAATGAATGAATCGAAGAGATCGCCGAGTTGGCGCTTTACTTGGACGCCGCTGACGTTTCTCACAACATCCTCCAGTCGGATGGCCTGTTGATCGTCCATCACGGCCCGCGGCACCACCTGGATCGATGCCGGCGTCTCCATGAGCGGCGTATCGGTCTTGGTGGCAGCGAAGGAATCGGGGACGGCGTAGTTCTGGTCGTAGGGATCGGTCGGGTCGTAGGCCGCTGTGTCGCTCACGGTTACCTTCGGCAGGTCGACCGCCATCGATTGGGGTTCCGCCGCCTTGGCTTTCTCGAGGGTGACCGTCCCGTTCCGGTTGACGCGGGCGGCAACTCCCGTCCCCTCGAGAAGCTTGTCGAGTGCTTGCCGCGGCGTGTAACTGCCGCTGACGCCAGGGGAATGGACGCCGGTGCTCAGCTTACCGTCGACCACCACCTGCTGACCGGAGGCGGCGGAGAATTCCACCAGCGCCCTGTCCAGCGACTGGGGCTCGATGCGGAAGGCCATGGGACCGGCCGATGGCTCGACGTCGCCCGCCTGCGCGCCGTTGGCGAGCAGCAATGCCAGGAATAGCGGATGAACGGCAGTACGATGGACTTTTCGGGTCGAGATGTTTGGCTGGGAATGTTGTTGTTCTTGCATTTCCGTGTTCCGGTCAAAGGGATCGTTCAGGGTTCTTGTTGGCAGGCCTTCTGATGGAGCCCGTTAACCCTGAAGGACGTCAGTCGGACGCCGATCCCTAGTCCAAGACCGAAAATTTCTTCCGAAATGGAAAATGCCCTTATCGATAAGGCGATCCATGCCAGTCCCGAGCTTGTCGGATACGGTGAGGCGCGGACCTCGTCGGCCGGTGACGTAGCCCGGATGAAACGAAATGAAATCCGGGGACGATGTGGCCTCGGCTTTCCCGCATTCCGCTGCGCTGCATGCGGGCTACCAACTACCGTAAAAATCTGAGTGTTGTTCCGACACCCGGCGCCGCTTCCCTTTACCAGAGATGGCCGTGACGGCGGAAAATGCCGCCGGCCGAACACGGATTCTAGGTCTATCCTTTAGCCGTTGTGCTTGGCAACGATCGGCGAGCGATCTTCGGTCCGATACTCTTACTCTTGTGATTGAAATGGGCTCTGTGGGAAGGAAGCGAATTGACTACACGAAACATTGTGTTTGCCGGCGACAAGGTTGCGCTCATCGTCCGAGGCAAGACCTCTGCTGAACATTCGCCAGGCAAGCTGGAACAACATGCCGACTGTGTCCGGTCCTACGGCTCGCCTGTGGGATATTTCGGTGAAGGTGGGGAAGGCAGTGGGTACATTATTTCGGCGGTGTTTATCGGCATTCGCGGCGAGGTCTACGACATGGAGGGATTCACGAGGCATCGACCCTACTACGTTGACGCCACACTCGCTCGCGGCTATGGTGCCGTTTCGACGGCTCTCGTCGTTCGCGTATCCAGAGCACAAGCAGATCGCTTCGACGATTATTGGGATCGCCTGACCGACGATCCCGGAACGTTCCGCCTTCTAGGAAAGAACTGTTCCACTCGGGCCTCCGGTGCTTTTCGCTATGCAGGCATCCTTGCGGGGGGCATCCCCGGACTCGACACACCCGATAATCTTTACAAGCAGCTTGTCCGGGAGCGACCGGATATCTGCGAAAGCTGCTCGGGATACATCGGCTTCGCGACAGTGGGCACCAACCTAGCCATGGTGGTTGAGGACCTATGAGCACTCGCCCGCAACGCTTCAGAACCATGGCCGTCACATTGTTCGCATTGGCACTCACCGTCTTGAATCTACTAAGAGAGGAGACTTTCGCAATGGCCGATCCGTTGGTACAACTGGGATGGGAGTGGCGCGCCGAGCGCCCATTGGAGCAGCGAGTGGGACTACGGCTCGTGAAGATCGAGAAAGAAGGCGGGGGCTTATTCGGACTGGGCCGCTCCCCGTCACTTGGCGGTTCTCTACCTGATGCGCAACGCGTGCAGGCTGATGTCCTGGCGATCGATCACCCGGGGCAGGCGATAGTCGGCGGCAAGATCGCGTTTCGCATCCCCAAGGTCGAGCTCAGGGGAGCGAGCGAGGGCGCGCTCGTCGCAGTCGGCATTATCGGTCGGAGTGTCGTGTGCCTCGCGCCTGCGCCAGCGGAGGTGACCGAGGACTTGCTCGCCGGTTGGCTGTCCGAAGCGCCATGTCCCTGAACGTGTGCTGATGGTCGCGTGAAGGCGCACACGACACCGGCGAACGGAAAGTGAGCGTCGGCGGCCACTCCCATTCTTCCTTTCGGCATCATCATCTGCGAGATTATCGCTTTTCGCTGACAGGCGGCGATGTCGGTGTCACCCGCCTTGGCTCCCGCTCATGGGCTGCCCCCCGTCGCTCGGATGAAACACAGGTTACCGTAACCTTGACGGAGCGCTGCGGCATCCAGAACGATGAAGCCGCGGCACTTCCGCCCTTCCATAACGCTGCGGACCGTCAATCCCCACTGCCGCAGGCAACGTCCGTCTCCACCTGAGGTGAAATCCAGCATTTCTCGTCTCCCCCAGCCCGTAGGATGGGGTGACCGTAAGGGAACCGCCCTTCGACTGCGCTCAGGACAGGCATCGTTCGCGGAGCATCGGTGCGGTTCGTTCCTCACCGCACCCTACGGAATTTGTCGGAGGGCGGTTCCGGATTGGTCGGTGCGGTGAAGTGGCAGCTCGGCCAAGGGGTTCGTCGGCAAAGGCTTGCCGACCTACCACGGCCACCCTCTCCCCGTCGGGGAGAAGGGGCAATGGATTGCCGACTACCGGCGAGAAGAATCGACCCGGGCCTAACCCAGCAATATCAGGTAGGGGGTGAAGCGCCTGGCGTGCAGGCCGAGGGTTTGTTCCAGGGCGGCGATGGCGTCGTCGAGGCGATGGATGGAGAACACGGCCGTGATGGGACGGTCTCTCGCCGCGGCGTTGGCGATGAGGATGCTGCCGGGACGATAGCGGTTGATCTCTTCGACGACTCGGGACAGCGGCGCCTGTACGAAGATCAGCCGTCCATTCCGCCACGCCAGTTCTTTGTTCAGATCGACCGTTTGGACCGCCTCCGGACGGTTTCCCAAGTAGCACACCGATTGCCCCGCCGTGAGCACGACCGGCGGATCTGCCGAGCCCTCTCCGCTGGTTTCGACACGCCCCTCGGCCACGGTCACCGTCACCCGATCGTCCGTCCGGCCGACGCTGAAAGCGGTGCCGGTCACCCGTACCCTGGTATTCGCGGCCTCGACCCAAAACGGTCGCTTTGGCGCATGTACGACTTCGAAGAAGGCTTCGCCGCGCAGCAGCCGTACCCGCCGCTCGTCGGCGGTCATATCGACGGTAACGGCGGTATCGGTATTCAGCAGCAGCTGCGAGCCGTCGGCGAGGGTTATGCTTTGCTGGAGGCCGGCGGCGGTGTGGAAATCGCTGCGCAGGTTCTCGATCCAGTCTGCCGGCCATAATGCCACGAGGATGAAGGCGAAAACCGCGAAGGCCGCCGCCTGCGCGTAGCCGACGCGGCGGCGCGGAGCGGGCGTCGGTGCTGTCGCGTCGGCCTCGTGCGTCGATTTCCGCGCACGGATCGATCTGGCGGGCTCCTCCAGTGCGGCGAACAGATCCTGCACTTCGCGCCACGTCGCGGAATGCCTGGGGCTCGCCGCCAGCCAGCGGTCGAAGCGCTCCCGGTCGCCCGCGCCGGCATCGTCGGCCCCTAGCCTCGCGAACCAGGCGCTGGCCTCTTCGAACAGGGCGTCGTCCGCGTTTTCGGCGGTGTCGTGGTCGATGGCTGTACCTCCGGAATTGGAAACGCGTGGTCTGAAAGCGCCGGCGAAGCGGCTACTATTGTTCGGTCTTGCCGGATTTTGTCAAATGGCGCCGGCACAGCACCATGGCTTGCCGCAGGTGATATTCGACGGTGCGCGTGGAGAGGTCCAGGCGTTCGCCGATTTCCCGGTAGGAAAGTCCGTCCAGGCGGTACAGCAAGAAGACCTCCCGCGTCCGTTCGGGCAGGCTGTCGATGGCGCATTCCAAGCGTTCCTCCAGGCATTGGCTTTCCACCACGTCCTCTACCGATGGAGTCGGGTCCGGCAGTTCGTCGTCCAGCGGTTCGGACTGCATCGCCCGGCCATGGCTTGCGGACCGCAGGTGATCCCTCGCCAGATTGGCGGCAATGGTGAACAGAAACGCGTTGAGATTCGCAACCGACTGCTTGTCGCTGTGGCGTAAGAAGCGAACATAAGTTTCCTGGGCGAGTTCCGCCGCCGTCTCCCGGCATTTCACCTGCCACAACAGGAATTTCTGCAACTGCTCGTGTCGACCCTTGAAAAAATCGATCAGTTCCTGATAGGTGAAGCTTGCGCCGCAATCGCGGGTCATGGCCGGCTGAATCTGTAAAGATGGCGTGTCATTGCCGAAAAGCAAACATTGCGCCAGGAACGGAACGCCCGCAGACCGGCCTTTGGACGGCCGAACAACCCCAAATGCCGCAAACGGCCGCGGCATATCCCGCAGTTCGACCGGAATCGAATGCGCGATCTCGCCGTTGGCGCACGCGGGTATTGCGCGCGCCGGCTCGGTAAGGCATTCCGGGAGCGCACCGTTTGCCGGTATGATCCCTCCATGCTCAAACTGTCACGAGTCAGCAAAAGCTATGAGGGCGTTCCCGTGCTGCGCGAGATCGATCTTTCGATTCCGAAGGGGCAGGTGACGGTAATCATCGGAGCGAGCGGCTGCGGCAAATCCACGCTGATCCGGCTGGCCAACGGCCTGGTCCGGCCGGACCGCGGCACCGTCGAGCTGATGGGCATGCCGGTTACCGCAGCTACGGTCCTGGCGCTGCGCCGCCGAATGGGCTACGTCATCCAGGAAGGAGGGCTGTTTCCGCACTTGACCGCCCGCGGCAACGTAGCCCTGATGCCGCGGCGGCTGGGCTGGCCGTTCGCCCGGATCGATTCGCGGGTATCCGAACTCGCTGGCCTGGTCCGCCTCCCCGCCGAGAAGCTCGACAGTTATCCGACCCGGCTTTCCGGCGGCGAGCGGCAACGGGTGGCCCTGATGCGGGCGCTGATGCTGGACCCCGAGATCCTGCTGCTGGACGAGCCGCTGGGTGCCCTCGACCCCCTCATCCGCTACGAACTCCAGACCGACCTCAAGATGCTTTTCAGCACCCTGGGGAAAACCGTTCTGATGGTGACCCACGATCTGAACGAAGCCGGGTATTTCGCCGACGAAATCGTGCTCCTGCACGACGGCGCCATCGCTCAGCGGGGAACGATGGCGGCCTTGATCGAGAACCCCGCCACCGAATACGTCGCGCGCTTCGTCCGGGCGCAGCGCGGTTTGGCCGGCAGCCAGGTACTGCCACCGGCATGATCCATCGGCTGACGCTGCTGTTGAGCTTGTGGCTGGGTTTCGGCGCGGCGCCGGAAGCCGGGAAAGCAGCGGACGTAGTCGTCGGTTCCAAGGAATTCACGGAATCGGTGATCGTGGGCGAAATTGCGACCCAGCTCCTTAAAAGCGCGGCGATCGAGGTGCAATATCGAAAACAGCTGGGCGGAACGCGGTTCCTGTGGCAGGCGCTGATAGCCGGTGAGATCGACCTCTATCCGGAATATACGGGCACCCTGATCGAGGAGATTCTGGGCGGCCGGCTACACGGGAAGCGCGACCCGGAGACGCTGCGCCGGGTTCTGTCGGAGCAGGGTGTGCGGATGACCGAACCGCTCGGATTCAACAACACCTATGCGCTGGGCATGACGGCCGCTCGCGCGGATCGATTGGGAATCTCCAAGATTTCCGATCTGCGCCCCCATCCCGAGCTTAAATTCGGCTTCAGCAACGAGTTCATGGCCAGGGCGGACGGATGGCCCGGACTCAGGCAAGCCTACCGCCTGCCCCAACAGGAAGTGGCGGGTCTGGATCATGGCCTCGCCTATCGCGGGCTGGCCAGCGGGCGCCTGGATGTGACCGACCTCTATACCACCGATGCGGAGGTCGACTATTACTCGCTCCGGGTGCTTGAGGACGACCAAGGCTATTTTCCCGATTATCGCGCCGTTTTTCTGTACCGGGCCGACCTCGCCGAACGCTTGCCGGCGGCTCTCGCGGCACTCCGGCGACTCGAAGGCCGGATCTCTGAGCAGGCCATGATCGAGATGAACACGGAGGCCAAGCTCGGCAAGGTGCCGGAACGCGAGGTGGCTGCCGGGTTTCTGCGAAAGCGGCTCGGTATCGCGTCCGATACCGGAGCGGAAAGCCTGGCCGGGGGCATATGGCGCCACACGCTCGAACATCTTTCGCTGGTCGCGATATCCCTGGCCGCCGCCATTCTCGTGGCGATGCCACTGGGCATTCTGTGCGCGCGCAGGCCGCGCACGGGGAGACTGGTACTGGGCGCCGCCGGAATCCTCCAGACCATACCGTCGCTGGCGCTGCTGGTGTTCATGATCCCCCTGCTGGGCATCGGCGCCCGGCCGGCCATTGCCGCCCTGTTCCTGTACAGCCTCCTTCCGATCGTGCGCAACACCTGCACGGGGCTGCAGACCATTCCGGCTTCGCTTTTGGAATCGGCCGACGCGCTCGGCCTCCCCCCCTTCGCCCGCCTGCGGCTGGTGGAACTGCCCCTGGCCTTGCCCACCATCATCGCCGGGATCAAGACCGCCGCCGTGATCAACGTCGGCATGGCGACCCTCGGCGCGCTGATCGGTGCGGGAGGATATGGGCAGCCGATCCTCACCGGCATTCGCCTCGACGATACGGGATTGATCCTCCAAGGGGCTGTCCCTGCCGCCCTGCTTGCGCTATTGATCGAGAGCGTTTTCGAATTCGCCGAACAAAGGCTGATGCCCAAGGGAATGCGGCAGTGACGGGGAAGCTTCGGGAACTCGGACAAGTTCCGGCGAAAATTCCCCGATATTTCTGATCCGCCGACATGCCTCATGCCGCGGGCGAGTCGACACGCCGGACATCGAGCGAACGCGCAGGGCCCGCACCGAGTCTCACGAACCGGTAATCGCCTGGAGTCTCGTATCGATTTGCCGAGCCAGACTTTCGATGCCCTTGGCGGTGAAGTTCTGCTGTTGGCCCTTGACCTCGACGATGAAGTCGCCGACGACATTGCCGGTCTTGGTATCGACCAAATGCGCCATGAAATAGACGAACAGGAAACTCGGCTTGTGCACGCGCCCGACGACGACAAATTCGGATCCGCTATTCTTCCCGACCGCCGCTGCTTCGTCCGAATGATTCCAAAGATATCCGAATCCCTTGGTGGCAGCGGCTTGAGCCGTCGGGTCCGTCGCAACCATCCGATACCCTTTGGCCCCCAGGCTTTCCTTCAGCAACCCTTGCAAAGAGGCCGTTCTTTCGGCTTCTTCGGCACCACCCGGATTCGAGGTGACATCGTTCAACTCGAAATCAAGAACCGAAATACTGGAACTTGCGCTTACCGGAAGGGAAACAAGGATCGCGAGCGCGATGATTGAAATTATCTTGGTCAAGATAGACATTAACGATTCTCCAAAGGCAAATTCCGATCAATGCGGCTGATCGCCGGCCACGTCAATCGGTTTTATCACACGCCACGTCTCGAGTCCGTTGCTTTATCCGCCGGTTGAAGCGGAAAACCCGAGCGCGGAGTAGCTACGGCCGGCTTGGGTATGCGGCCGACACGTCTTTGACAACACGGGCAATGGCTCAGTGCCGCAAAGGGATTCGCGACCGACAGCAGCACGGTCGGCAATCCGTTGCTGACCGAATTCTTGGGTCAGTTTACCCTGGCCGACGGCGCCGCCGGTTTCCGCCAAGCCTGTAATGCCATACGAGCGAAATGAAAACACTCTAAAATTATTGATCACGCCCATAAATAGAAACCGGGCTAATCCTGGGCGGGGCGGCGTCCGGAAATGCCGGGGGGGCGATTTATGGGCATGATGAATAAGTTCCGCTCCGCAAATTGCTACAATCCCCGGTTTAACAACTGGAAGGTTTCATGCGCATCGAAACAGGATTTCGGAAAACGATAGGACACCTCGCTCCCGGGTTCGCAAAAAGCGGCTCGGCACGCCCGCCTTTACGCCTGGCCCGCATCTGGCAAGGCATAGGCTGGCTGATGGTCGCCACCGTGGTCTGGCTGAGCCTGACGCCGGACCGATTCGAACCGCCGACCCCATTGCTCACCTGGGACAAGGCCCAGCACGCGCTGGCCTACGGCTCGCTGATGTATTGGTTCGGCCAAGCGTTTCAGCCTCATTGGCGCTGGCCGGCGTTTTTCCTTTGCCTCGGCATCGGACTCGAATTTCTTCAGGGAGTCAGCGGTCACCGCACATTCGACGCCGCCGATATCCTCGCCAACAGCATCGGCGTCGGACTCGGCCTCGCATTGGTCCGCACCCCGCTCGGAAGGCTGCTGTCGGCCGTCGATGCGAGAATCGGCGCCATACGGTTTCGTTAGTATAAAGGCGGGTTACGCCTTTCGACTTCGCTGGGGCTACGCTCGGGCCTACCCAAATGCGTTAAGTTAGGTCGTCATGCCGGCATCTAGGCCACAAGGATGTGGTCCGCCCCATGCCGTCCTTGGCGTCTGAATTCACGCTGGGCTGTCCTGCCCGGCACCACTCGGAGCTGACTCCTGTCCGCTCCCCTTCGGGAGGCTTCGCCGCGCAAAATGGCAATCCTGCCGTTTTGTCGGGCCAGTGCCAATCCGCTCCCGGCGGATTGGTCCGGCACAAAACCGTCGGGAACGGTTTTGGACAGCCGCAGGCTCGTCCGAAGGACGAGCCTCAGAGAAGGGGCGAGCAATCCCTGCCGACAACGACCACGTCTACGAAGATCTGCCCAGGAAGGCGCGCCTATTCCTGATCGCCTTGCGCCAGGTGAACTCCAGCCGTCCCCTGGAACCTGCCCTGACGGATGGCCAAGGCACGCAAGGCCGTCGAGACCACGGGCAGCCTGATCGAGCGCCTGCTGCCTCAACACATCCATTCCGTCACGGCGCGGGGCTTTGAATTGACGTTGGCGTGCCTCGTCATCGCCTGCGCCCTCGGATTCATCGCCCAGGCTCGCTTAGGTGGCAACTCGGGTTAAGTAATCAACGCCCCCGCGTTGAGGCGCAATACCTAGCCGTAACACGCCCCGACGCGAGTTTCCGCAGGTCAACTGCCCTCGCCGTTCGCAGAGCCGATAGCGCCCTATCCAACATCGACCACAACCCTGCCCAATGGGGTTTTTCATCGCCCATGGGCGATCAAGTCCATCGAATCTTCTGTTCCGATGGATTGGTCTAACGAAGACGCGAAAATACCGTACACTGACCCACCGCCAAGTTTCCCGGGAGTCTGCTCATGAACTCTGTAACCGCGACCACCTATCCACAACCCGCTGTATTTTTTGGTCACGGCAGCCCGATGAACACGCTGAAGCACAATCGGCATACCGATGCCTGGGCATCATTCGGAAGGCAGACACTGCAACACCCGCCGTCAGCCGTACTCTGCATTTCGGCGCACTGGTATATCTACGGCACCGCCGTCACCGCGACGGCCGCGCCGCACACGATTCACGATTTCGGCGGCTTTCCGCAGACCTTGTACGAAGTAGAATACGCCGCGCCGGGCTCTCCCGAACTGGCACAGCGCATAGCGGAATTGTTGTCGCCGCTCGCCGTCACGCTGGACCGGAACCGGGGGCTGGATCATGGCGTCTGGTCGGTGCTTGCGCATGTCTTCCCGCGGGCCGAAATTCCCGTCGTGCAGTTGAGCATCGATGGGACCAAGCCGCCCCTGTTTCACTTTCAGCTTGGCCGGAAATTGGCGGCATTGCGCGACGAAGGCGTGCTGATCATGGGCAGCGGCAACACCGTACACAATCTGCGGACGGTGAACTGGTACGATGACGCGCCGCCCTATGACTGGGCGTTGCGTTTCGACGAACGCGTGCGCGAATGTCTTGTCAATGGGGACCATACGTCATTGATCGACTATGAGCGGCTCGACCCTCGGGCTCTACTCGCCGTGCCGACGCCGGATCATTACTCGCCGCTGTTGTACGTCCTGGGCGCGAGCCAGCCTGGAGACGACCTCCGATTCATTACCGAAGGTATAGAGCTGGGTTCGATCAGCATGCTGGCGTTTGCCTTTTCCTGACAAGCAATCGGGTGAATCGGCGAACACGAAAGGCGTCGGCACGGCGGGATGGATGGAGCGTCAACGAAACTTATCGCATCGTAAGCCGGTTTCTCGGGCGAATCTCGACGGTCCGGTCTCGCAAACAAACCCTTCCGCATGAGGTCCTAATTCACAGAAAACGACACATAGTGCTGCAAAACGCTAGCGTGATCGTCTTACAGATGGTGCACGGACGCTCGCTCATGAAACGCGGAATTGCGCAAGAAAACGCATACCGAGAGAAAAGGCCAGGACGTACCGGGCGGCTGTACAAAATCGAAGAGTGATCGCGGTACACGGAAGGTGCCTCATGACGAAAACCTTTGAGATTTCATCGGTTCACGAGAGGCCTGTTACCGAGGATGGCGAAGGCAAAAAAGTCGACATCGTTTATTTCGACGGCGGGGGCGCCCACAAGGGCGTAGCCATGGCTCTACAGGCCGAACTGCAACGCTCTCTTCCCGAAGCCGATGTTCGGACGGTCAACACCGACCTGATTTTTTCCCATTTTCCTTTGTTGGATTGGCTCACTCGAGCGGGCATTACGCTTTACAACACGGGTCTCCAATGGGAAACGATGATCGGTTTGCGGCAGTACATCGCGCTCGGAAGGGGATTGATGACCTTGATGCAGCCGGCGGCCCCACGCCTTGCCGCGTTTTGGAAACACGCAGCGCCGCATGTCGTGATCTCGACGATTCCTCTTTGCAACGGAATCATTTTCGCCGCCGCCCGCGAGAGTAGCCCGGAAGTGCGCTGCGTGACGATTCCGGTCGATTTCGAAGAGTTTTACCGCCGGTACTGGTTCGATCCGGCCTTGATGTCCTACTACTTGTGCGGCACCGATCGGCTCGTGCAGCAAGCCTTGCAAAGCGGCGTGCCGGAATCTCATGTCTTTCCGCTCCGGGGTATGCCGGTTCACCCGTCTTTTTTCGCACCCACCGATACCGATTCGGCGAATGCTCTCGAAGAATTGGAATTGCGAAGAGATCTTCCGACAGTCCTCGTTTTCTTCGGCGGGCAGGGCTCGAAGTACATGGTCGATATCGCGCGGCGGCTCGACGCGTCGGAAGCCCCCTTGAATATGATCGTGATCTGCGGTTGTCAATCCGGTAAGACGTGTATGCCTGCTTCCCAGCCGATGCAGAGAGAGTTCTTTTCGCATACCGCGTCCTACGTTAGCAGGATACTACGTAGACCGAAGTACTTTGTTCTCGAATACACGGCCATGGTAGGTACGGCTCGGTACTCTATTTCCACGTGGTACTGATGATGCGCTCTAACCCGTACATCGAGCCGACCACCTCCCCATGTGGACACAATTCATATACCAACAAACCCTAACAAGAGGAGCCCCATGCCGGAGATTGAGTATAAATATAGTGATGAAGCCGTATTCAACTTTGCAAACACGTTGAAGACCGCAAAGAATTAGTCCGGCGTTTCGGCGCAAGACATGGCCATCTACAACGCACTGGGTAAGGACTTGATGGAGTGTCTGTTCAAGACGGGCTCGCCTAACGCCTGGTACCAGATTTCCGAAATCTATCGGCAAGCATGGCTCGACGAAATCAAACGCCGGATCAGAGGCCGAGAACTCGTCCTGCTGAAGAATGAGGACATCGGCAACGAGACCCGGTCCATCATGAAGAACGGAGCACTGTACGGCGGCAGTGCAATGCCTACTTCTCTGCTTTTCTCGCAGTTCAAGTACAATGAACACTTCCAGACCAACTACGGTGACTCGCCCGGGTGGATTGCCTCAAAACGAAAAGTCGAAGTCGCCGCGGCTCTCCGAGCGGAGCCGGCAAAGAGCATTGATTTCCGAATCTCGGCCTCTTATCTAGGGGTAAGTGGGTTGCGTGGAACAATCGGGGATTCGCGACCCATTGCCTCGCCAACGTGATGCCCATGCGGATCGTTCCGAATCCTTCACCTTCGGAAGACGAACAGTTCCGGCTGAACGAAGTAATCGATGTAAAAACCTTCAACTATCGAGATTCGGTTCCGGAAAGCCGACGAACACCAAGTCACTGGGAACCGGGTGCGCCTTGTTCGGTAATCTCCATCGTGAGCGGGGCTAACGGCACACAGGTTCTCTAACACCATCAAAAACGGATTCCAGCGTGATAACAGAAACGAAACCGTTTTCAACTCCGTTCGCTGAAGCCGACGCCGGATGGGTGGAGCGAAGCGAAACCCAAAACGCCCAACCCTGCGCTGCACCGAACGGCAATTCCGTCGCACTCTATTGGCCCGGTGAACTCTGGCGCTTAGGCACTAGGAGGTCTGCATGATTCGGCATCTTTCTATTGCACTGCTCGCGATTCCAGCCACTGCGCTCGCAGACAATCACCGCCCCGAGGACTGGCCAGAAGGCAGCGCGATGCACATGGGGGCACCTCGAAAAACCCTGAATTTTGATGAAAACCCGGCTCTAATTTTTTGACCGGGCGGGCACACGAGCCGACTCCCTCACGCTCTTGTCGCCATTTCACTTTTCATTTTCCCCGAATCGCCCGCGTTGGGGGCCTTTCGGGCGAGGGTGGGCCTCAAAAGGCCACGACACCCGCCTGTTTCAGGTAAACCAGCCGCTTCAGGTTATAGCTGGCCGCCATCATCGTCATGGCAAAGTTCGCCCTCGCCTGGCCGATGGTGCGAATAAACTTGCCGCCCATTTGTGCGATGGCGGCGAAGGGATGCTCGACCCGTGCTCGGACCCGGGCGATGCGTTGATTACGTTGTTTCTGCCGTTCGGACAGCGGATGGTTGCGCTGGCCCTTGCGCTGGATGTGGTTGCGATAACCCGCTTCCTGGAGCTGGGCTTCCCGTTCCGCACTCGGATAGCCCTTGTCGGCATAGACGTCCCGGCTGGTGTTGCTAGTGTTCAACACCGCCTCAAAGTGCTGGCTGTCATGAGTAGCGGCGGTGCCGGTCTCGATCTTGCGGATAACCTTGTAGCGCTTGTCCACGTTGATGGAGAGCTTGTAGCCGTGGTGGCTCTTGCCGTGCTTCTTGGTCCAGGTGGCGTCCAGGTCTTTTTGCCGCCGCTTGGCCGGGCTCCAGTCCGCCGGCATCGCGCCTTCCTTCAGCATCTCCTTATCGTCCTTGCTGAAGTGCTGCTTTGGCGCAGGCACCAGGGTGGCGTCGATGATATGCCCCCCGCGGGCGATGTAGCCATGCTTGAGCAACTGCCGCTCGATGCCGTCGAACAGCGCCTGGGCGCCGACCTCGCCGATGCGGTTCTCGAAGGTCCACATCGTGGTGCGGTCCGGGATGCTGGCCGAGTCCATCAGCCCGCAGAAGCGCTGGTAACTCATCCGATCAAGCAACTGGTATTCCATCTGCTCGTCCGAGAGATTGTTGACCCGCTTGAGAAACAGGATGCGCACCATCGTTTCGGTGGGAAACGGCGGACGACCGCCTTGCGGGCTGACCGGTCGGGGCGCCGCCTGATCCACGTCCGCGGCAAGCGCCGCAAAGTCGATGTGGGTCTCGAAGGCCACCAGCGGATCGCCCATCCGGTCGATCTTCTGCTTGCGCAAATCGGCCGCAAACAGATCGGGTTTGATCGCGCTCTTCGGAGACTTTGGCATCTTCGGTTTGGTCATGTCTGGGACTCAACACACTGATTGGCTACAGGTCCTATTTTACCGGGCGCGCGCAGACCAAGGAGGTTTTTCGAGGTGCCCATGGGACGTTCCGCGCAAGTAAGTCTCGCCGCCGCTGATAAACGCCTCAACGAGGTTTACCAGAAGCTGCTTCGATCCATGCCATCAGATGAGCCGGACAATTTCCCAAGGACAGCACTCATAGCGGCACAGCGGGCCTGGATCAAATTCAGAGATGCGGAGTGTGCGCTGGTCGGTGAAACCGAGGGAGGTGTGCGCATGTGGAAGTCAGCATTCGACACGGCATGCCAATCCCAGATGACGGAGGAACGCGTTGAACGGCTGGAGAAGCTTCTTGCCGACCATGAAAATTAGAGCGTTTTCATCGCCGATGTACGCTCGAAAAGGAAGCTGCCTTCGGCAGCAAGTGAGTTTTGAAGCGGGTCTCGCCCCGCGGGCGAGTTACTTTTCTTTGCGTGCCCAAAGAAAAGTAACCAAAAGAAAAGGCACCCGGATGGCGCGCTGATCCTGCGCGTCGCCGGCTGGAGCCGGGGGCGACAGAAGGCACGTCCCCATGCCTCTGTCGCCGCACGCGATCCCTCGCGTGCCCCTTCGGGCAGTTCCGCCTCCAACCGACGATGCTCGGGCGCGCCATACGGGAGGATTCAACAATGCCGTACGGCTGATTAGAAAATGCTCTAGAAGCCGCAGACAACCAGGGCCGGGAGCAGAACGGCCCAAACGAAGTTTGCCCTAGAGTCAAAGCCAGGGATGGCTTTGGTCAGCCGGAACGCGCGAAGCACGGCCCGAAGAGCGAGTCTCACGGATGAGGCGACTGAATCGGCCTCGCCCTGCCGATCTGTCACATCTCAGCGCGTCCTATCTATGCCGAGAGCCGCTGCCCCCGTTAGATGCTTCTTCCATTCGAATCCATCGTTTACCGAATGAACGTCACGCAGGATCGTCGCCAAGGCTGCTCCTGTCCGGGTGGCCAGGGCGGTCTCTTCCCAAGCTCGTCCCGTCCAGGGGCTGTCTCGCGGCAGACGCAGCCAGGCGACCTGAACGAGGTCGGCTCTATCGAATGACGCTCGGAGCAGCCGCTGCTCTTCGCTGCTATTCGCCAAGGCGGCGTAGTGGTCGCGGCGCACCGATTCGGCGTAGCGGCGGACATCCTCCATGGAAAATCCCAGTTGGAGCAAGGCATGCCGGACCAGTTGCAATCCGCCTTCCAGTTCGGGGTGAATGACGTGCTGCGCGCCCAACTCGGCCAGGCGCTGCACGCCGTCCCGCGTGGCGGCGCGGGCGATGATCGGCAGGTTCGGCGCCAGATCCCGCCCTGCCGCCACCGTCAATTCGCTGGCAGCCTCGTCCGGCAGCGTCACCACCAATAGACGGGCGCGGTCCAGCGCGGCGTGGGCCAGTACCTCGGAATTGGCGGCATCGCCCAGCAGCGTACGCACGCCTCTCTGGTCCAAGACATGAGCCCTTTCGGCGTCCGATTCGACGACCAAGTAGGGAAGCCCCAGATATTCCGCGACTTCGGCAATATGCCGGCCGACCCGCCCGCAGCCTACGATGACGATATGGCCGGCCAGCGGTGCATCGATAGTGGTGAGGTGCCGCCCGAAACGATCGAGCAGTTTCCACAGCGGCGAAACCCACTGCAGGCCCCGTTCCGCAAATCCGACCAGACGGAACATGAGCGGGTTGATCACGATGGACAGGAGCGCCCCGGCCAAGATCAACGAATACTGATCCTTTTCCAGGAGCCCCAAGGCCAGTCCGGCCTGACCCAGGATGAACGAGAATTCACCGATTTGGCTGGTACCGGCCGCGACGATCAGCGCGGTTCTCGCGGGTCGGGGAAACAGGAAGGCCCACAAGGCGGTCACGGTGGACTTTCCGAACACGATAAAACCGGTCAGCAAGAGAACCGGGCCGATGTTGTCCAGCAGGTAATGCGGGTCCAACAGCATGCCGATGGACACGAAGAACAGGACGGAAAAGGCTTCCCGGAACGGCAACAGATCCGCCGCGATTTGGTGACTGAGCGGCGATTCGCTGATCACGGCGCCAGCCATGAAGGCTCCCAGCGCCAACGAAACCCCGAACAGTTCGGTGGACCCCAAGGCAATACCTAAAGCCGTCGTCAGATTGACCAGAATGAAGAGTTCGCGCGAGCGGGTATGGGCGACCCACATCAGAAGCCAGGGGATCAGGCGGGCTCCGACAAACACCATGAACATCAAGAATCCCACGGCCGCCAGCACGGTGAACCCCAACGCCCGCCAATCGAATCCGTTTTCCGTAGGGACCAGCGTCGGTAGGATCAGCAGGATCAACACGGTTGCCAAATCCTCCATCACCAGCCAACCGACGGCGACTTGGCCATGGGATGTGTTCAGCAAGCCGTTGTCCATCAGTCCCCGAAGCAGCACGATGGTGCTGGCCACCGAGATCGCCAATCCCAGCACGACGCCGGAAAAAGGCGGCCAGCCCCACCACTGGCTCAGCAGATAGCCCAGTACAGCCGTCGTCGCCATCTGTCCGAGCGCGCCCACGATAGCGATATCGCGGACTTGCCAAAGACTCCGGAAGGAGAAATGCAAGCCGACGCCGAACATCAGAAAGATGACGCCCAATTCCGCAAGCTGATTGATGGTGTGGGGATCGCCGACAAAGCCGGGGCTGAAAGGACCGATGGCAACCCCGGCCAGGAGGTAACCGACGAGGGTGGGAAGCCCCATGCGGCGGAAAACGAGTCCGCCGACGAAAGCGACGCCCAAGGCGGCGGCAATGTTGATCAGCAAAGATAGATCGTGCACCGGGGTGGCTATGGATTCGTTTTTCCAGGCATCGAGAGCAAACTACTACAAAGGGAAAACAAAAGGCGTACATGACCATTTCTCCATGAGAGAAATGGGACGCACAGGAACAGGCCCGGTAGGGCGACAAATCGGCGAGAACTTCGATTTACTCGCCTCGTCCTCGAGGCCCGCCCTTCGGGCCATGCTTTGCGCGTTCCAATTTGCTCTTGGCAAATCGGTGCACGGCTCGGCCGCCCGTCGGGATGAATTGCAAGGATGTGCAAGGCTGTTTTTCATCGGTGCTCCCCCCGTGAACAACGCGGGTATGGCGGCGTGTAATAGTTTGAATACGGCTTCTTCGGTCAACGATGTTCACGAGCCCCGTTTGATCACGCTGATGGTGCCGTCTCCTTCCATGTAGGCTGCCTGTATCTGGGACAGGTCCGCTATGCCGCTCTCGCGGACCTTGCGCATCAGTTCCACCTCGGTCAAGAACTCCCGGCGCAAGTTGCGATGCAGAATGCGCCCGTCCTTTACCAGCTCGAGTGCTTTAGATGCCAGGAAGCGCTCGATCCATGGGAACCGGTAAGCTGCCCGATCGATATTGAGAAAAGCGTCCACCGCTCGGTACCTCGTGACTGCTTTCCCCTAAATAGACCGTCGGAACCGGTAGCGAGTTTGTCAAAAGCTTAAGAAAAACCGCTGGATCAGATTCGAGACTGCGGTGGAATACGGCCTCGCGGACTGACCCGCGCTACGAAAAATCGATTCCTGATCGAGGACGATTTGGAATTATTAATTAGGCCCGTAAATATCCTCCTGGCATTTCGGACCACCGCCCGGGCCGGTTACACGCTTAGGCGTGGCTCACGCGGCTTATCGCCGCGCCGGGGCATCCCTGCCCCGGATTAACCCGGCCTATGTTTATAGGCCGGGTTAATAGACCGGTTTCGTTGCTTATATAACAGGACTTACGCGGAAGCGCTTTCGGTTCCCTCTTTCTCAGGGAGAGGGTTAGGGTGAGGGGGATGAAATGAAGGAACTTCCTTTTCGATCCCCTCATCCCGACCTTCTCCCTGAGGGAGAAGGGGCGAAATGCGTAAGTCCTGTATAAAAGATCGATTGCAAATGACCTTTGTGCAGAAGCGGGATTTGGCCCCCGACTGTGCGATGCGGCTTTAAGGAAGCTCTGATTAGAGCGACTGTCGGATTGGTTTTCGGCTCATGGGAGCGGGCTTTAACCCGCGATCGAGCGATTATCGCGGACTAAAGCCCGCTCCCACACAATGGCTAACCTGCAATCAAACCTTACGTGCGAATGGAAACTGCTCTAAGTTCGTAGGATGTGCTGAACGAAGGGAAGCGCATCGTTCGCGATCGATGCCTGTCCTGAGCACAGTCGAAGGGCCTGTCCTGCGCCTGGTCGAAGGGCGCTTCGTACCTCAGCGCATCCTACGAGCTTTGCCGGCAAGGGATTGCCGACCTACGAAGGTCTGAGGCGATCTATCCCGGCCGGCGCCGACGGCTTCCGCCAAGGCGAAGGCGGTTTTTTTGCCTACGAGCGGGATAAAAACACTCTAATCGGTACCCTGAACGCTGCCGCCAGGTCCGTCCATGCTTTTTTCTATGGCCCGGATGGCCTCCAGTTTTTCCCGGAGAATTTTCGCTTCGTCGGTAGAGGCGCCGTTCTTTTGGGCCTCCTTCGTATCCGGAACGCGGACCGTTGCCTGCTTGCGCTCGGTTTTTCGCGGCGTTGCGATCGCCTTTCTCGACACGCTCGCGCCATGCCTCAGCGTTTCCATCTGAATCGCGATCAGATTCTGCACGCGCCCGTCCGGTAGCCTGTCCGGCGGAATTCCGCCCACGGACGCTATGATTCTTGTCTTGTCGCCACAAGCTTTGGAAAGCGTTCGCGCGACCAGCAGGTGCAAGCGTACGCCGGTGTCCGGGTTCGCTTTGGAACGCTTGAGCAGCCGCCGGCATTCCTCGGCGCGCGCCGCCGCGGATTTATTGGCGAATGCGGCTCCGAAGCCGAGCAGTTCTTCGAGATCCGTGCGTGAATACGAATCATGGGATTGCGAGTAATACGAAGGCCTCGCCCAGTCGTCCGAAAATTCGGCACAGCCGCCCAGTACCGAGAGTCCTGCCAGAAATACGCTTCGATTCAGCCTGTTCATTCAGGCAGCCTCGACCAGCGGAAATTGGACCCGGATACGGGCGCCTTGCTTGTCCTGGCGCGGTTCGAGAATTTCGATCTTTCCGCGCTGATTGGCGACGCACTCGCTGGCGATGGCCAATCCCATTCCGGAGCCCTCGGTGCCGAAACTGAAGGCAGCCCGGCCCCGGTAAAACGGTTCGAATACATGTTTGCTTTCCTCTTCGTCGATGCCGGGCCCGTCATCTTCGACTTCCAGCTCCATGCGGTCCCCCACGGCGCGGAGAATGATCCGAATCTCGCCGCCCTCGGGCGAGTAGTTCACGGCATTGGAAATCAGATTATCGATGACGGTTCGCAGCTGTTCACGATCTCCGGACACCTCGACCGGCTGGACCAATTCCTTGATTTTCAGGGATTTCGCCTGGATTCGAGTCCGATGATTCTCGATGACGGACGATAACAGATCCTGCATCTTAACGCTTTCGGCGGCGTGGCGTTCGGGTTCGTCGTGGAGCCGATTGTAGCGGGTAAGCTCGTCCAACAACTCCTGTAGCCGGTGGATGTTCGTGCTCAGCGTCGTGCCGATTTCGCGCTGTTCCGGACCGACATCATCGGTATGCCGGTTCTCGATCAGCGCCGCGCTTTCGACGATCCGGGCCAGGGGCGTCTTGATCTCGAGCGACACATTATCCATCAACTGCCGTTTCGACTCCTCGAGCGAGCGCAGGCGCGTCCGCAGCAACTCCAACTGATCGCCCAGATAACGCAGGTCCTGCGGCCCCGTCACGCTGATGGGCTGGCCGAAGTCCCGCGCCGTGAGTCTCCGGATCGCCTCGTCCAACTGTCGGACCGAACGGGTGAGCAAGGTCAACAGAAACAGGATGACTGCCAACGATGTAGGCAACAGCAATCCCGCCTTGATCACGAGATCGTGCTGCACGGACTTCGACTGCGCATGGAGTTCGCTCGCATCCCGGTCGACCTGTTCGGAAATTTCCTGCCACAAGTCGTTGGCCGCCGCATGTAAAGCTTGAAACAGCCGGTCGTCTGGCAGGGCGACCCGATCATCGGCCTCGGCGCTGATGATTTGTTCATAAACCAGGCGCTCCTGCTCCGACAAGCGGTTGATCGAAAGCGCCACTTTTTCATCGACGCCCACTTTCAACAGCTCTCCCAGGGCTTCCCTCAGGGCGTTCCGTACGGTCTCGTAGGACTGGCGCTCGTAGGGCTGGCGCACGGCAGGATGCGCCAAAATCACGAACAGCTTGGCTTTTCGCTCGATATCGGAAACCATCTGTAAAGCCGATCGGGCGGTTTTCACCTGCTCGACGATCTGATAAAAGGTCTGTTGTTCCAGCCTTGCGATATCGCGTATCGCGAACGCCGCGTACATCACGGCGAACAGCAGGGGAACAAGCACCACCACGAACCCGATGGGGATCAGGTACTTCAGCGAAAATAACCTTTCCAATTTCATCCGCTTCGAATCAATCATTGCCGCATCGTCGGGATTCATAACCGAAATCGATGGCGCCGTAACACTTTCGTGACCGCTCCCTATGATAGGGATTTATCGACCGCTCGTGTTGAATGGCATGTCGGGGTCGACCCGATTTTCAAAATGGCGGCACCCGTCCGCAAGGTAATTCGAATGACTAAGCATTTCTCGAAAACCGGCTTCTCAATTCTGGCGTCAACCTGGCTCGCTTTGGCCCAGGGTGCCGAATTCTCGGGACTGCCGGCTCAAGGGAGCAGCGAAAATCCCGCTCTTCTGCTCGAACTCGGCACCCAACCGCCTTCGGCCGCAACCGCGAACCCGGCGGCACGGCTTTACCAGGGAGACATCGCCGCCCGAGCGGGAGACGTTTCGGCTCAAACCGGTCCGGACGAGATCTCCTCCTTGCATCCCGGCTTCGGCGCCTGGAACGTGGCTTTCCGGTTCGAGTTGGAACCTCGGCCGGACGATAGGCCATATGCCTTCTGGGCGCGCTGGCGGCAAGGCGGCGATCCCGCGGTCTGCACACAGACTTTCGAGATTTGGGCGGGACCCGACGCGTCGAAGCTCGAACAGCGCGGGGTCGCGACGCTCACCCCCAAGGGTTGGGAATATGCCTGGGTCGGCGCCGACAAACCGCTGACGCTCAAGTCCGACGATGTCGTCGTCGAGATCCGCAACAGCGGGGCCGGCCACGACGCCAAGGTTTTCGACGCTTTTCTGCTGGCGCCGCCGCAAGCGCCGACGGCACTCCCGGAACAAGGCACCGACGAACGCCCCATCGTACTCCTGGAACTGGGCAAGACGCCCGCTTGGATGTCGGCCGGCACGACGCCCGCGCTCCGGGTTCATGCCGGAAGCGCTGCGGGACTCGAAGGCGCGGGCTCGGTCGTGACCGAGAAGGACGAAGTCCAGGTTTTTCACCAAGGCTTCGGCGCCTGGGGCGCGAGTTTCCGGTTCAACCTCGACCCGGCCGTTCCGCCCGGTCTCTATCGCTTCTTCGCGAGGTACAAGAGCGGCGGGGAGGTCTCGCAAGTCGCCCAGACCTTCACGGTGAAAGTCGGCGCCGATCCGAACGCGCTGGCCGCGCGCGGCGAATTCGTCGTGACCAATACCTCGCCCTGGGAATACCAGTGGGTCCAAGGCGAATCCACCGTGGCCATCTTGCCGGGCGACAAGGTGCTGCAGATCGACAACGCGGGCAAGGCCGACGGCGCGAAGGTGTTCGACGCCTTTCTCCTCAAGCGGGAAACGCCGCTCGGCGACTGGATGAGCGCATCAGCGGCGGAGGCCCGAAACCGCTTTCTGGCACACACGACGACGGTGTCCGACCCGGCCGGACAGCTCTACGTGCTGGACGGCAAGGGCGATAAAGGCGAAATTCTGTTCCGGGGGTTGGCCGCCGAAACCGCACGCCGGCGGATTCAAAAGCTGCGGGTGAACTATTCGATAGGCCCGGAAGCCGAGGCCCTGGCGAAACAACTGAATCTCCCCGCGCTGCCCGCTGCGGTCCTGACCGACAACAACTACACCGTGCTCGGCGCTCTCGCCTCGCCGAAAAGCGAAGCGGCCGTCGCGAAATTTCTCGCCGATCCGGGACGTGCCGGAACGATGCTCCCGATCCCGGCCGTGAAATCCGAGACGGCGACTCCGCTGCGTAAGGGCGTGCCCGAAGCCTGGCTGGTCGGCGGATTGCAGGATGGCCTCGCGGGCGTTTCGATTTACGGCCTCGATAGCGAAACCGTGCTGCGTCCGAATCCCGACCAGCCCTATCTCAGCACCGCCCTGATGGGCGGCAGGATCAAGACCTGGCAAAAAGCTCCGGCCGCCGCCAACGGCGTCACCGTCATCGAGCCCGCCACCGATCACGCCTACGGCTGGTCGCGCGGAAGCGGCTACGCTCAGCTCTATCTTCACGTCGCTCGGCCCACAAAGGCGCTGCTGAAATTGCGCCAGTCCGGGATCAAAACCGCCGGCTGGCTGGACGGGCAGCCTCTCGCCTTCGCCGACGATCCGAACCCGCCGGCCGATTTCCCGGTTCCGGGCGAACCGGCCAAGAACGCGCTACAGGGACTCACCACCGAAGGTCTGGCGGTCACCGCCCTGCCGGAACGCGCCGAGCCGCCGCAAGCGGCAACCCTCATACTCGAACCCGGCTGGCACAGCCTGCTGGTCAAGCTGGCGATGCAGCACGACAAGGATCAAAGCTTCTTCTTCGCCGCCCGGTTTACCGATGCGAACGGCCATCCGATCGATTCGATCAAAACCCGAGTCGCCGATCCCACGGCTGACCTCGCACTCAATGCGATAGCCGCGAAACTCAGGCCGCTCGTCTACACCGACGCACCGGCCAATCTGCCCCGTCCGGGCGAACCGCTCAAGCTGCGGGCTGATATCCGCTGGCATTCGATTCTGGAAGAAACCGAATTGCCTAACCCTCTTCCCCGCTTCCGCGCCAAGCTGCGACTGCGCATGACGGATTACCGGGGACATGAGGTCGCCGCGAAAGAGGTTGCCGGTCTCTTCCCCGGCGAGGTCAAGCTCGATTTCGGAAAAACGCCGGAAGCGGGTTATTACGCCGTCTACCCAACGCTGCACACGCCCGAGGGCAAGCTCATCATGGCCTATCCCGCCGACGGCTTCACCGTGGTTCGCGGAAACGCCGCCCAAAAGGAACGGCTGGACCGGAAGAAACTCTGGAACAACAACTATTACGCCTTCTTTGACGGCGACAAAGGCTTCCGGCAGAAGGACGGCTATTTCGCTTGGCTGGAGCGCATGGGCATTCACAGAAGCTACGGCTCCTATCCCGGATTCCCGCCGGAACATCAGGCCAAATGGGAACGCGCCAAAGCGCGCGGACTCGTCTTTTTTGCCGACACCTCGGGCGACAGTCACTGGCTCAACGACAACCCGGAAGACGGCCGCGCTTTCATCGAAAAGGCCGCCGCCTACACCCGGTTCTTCAAGGCCACCAACGAAATCGACATCCGCCGCGAAGGAGAATGGCAAAAGCTGCGCGACCCCGCCCATTGGGTCGAGCGGGCTCGTTGGGAATACGAAGCGGTGCACCGGGCGCGGAAGGACGGCCATTACGTCGGCGGCAGCCTGGTGCGGCCCGGCGATACGACGGATGGCGGCAACTACGCCGGCGGCCTGAGCTCGGGGCAGTGGTTCGCCGAAGTGCTTAAGCTCGGCCTCGACAAGTACCAGGACGCCTGGGACGTGCACGCCTATCCGCAACGCCCGCCCCGCTTCGGAGGCCCCCTCGGCAACGGCTCCACCGAGGACGAGCGCGGCGTCCTCTCGGCTTACGAAAGCCTCGGTCGGAAGAACACCCTGCCTTTCTGGCTGGGCGAAGCCGGCGCCAAGACCGCCCACGGGTTCACCGGCCGCCGCTGGCAAGCCGAACAGGCCGCGAAAATGATCGCCTGGGCCAACAGCCGCAGCGATTACTTGGGGCTGGCCTTCTGCCTGGGCCACGAATACGACTGGGGCTTCGGCCGGGTCTGGGACTACTCGATGGGCCACAAACCCGCCGAAGCCGCCCTCTACACCGCCGGCGCCCTGATCGACGGCCTACCCTACAAGGCCGTGGACACCCTAGACGCCAACATACATGCCGCCTATTTCGGCGACACCTTCATGATCTGGCGAACGGACGAGCAGGTGAGCGAATGGCCGCTGAGGCTCGATCCGGCGAAGGCTTGGGTTGTGGTGGATGTGGTGGGGCATGCGGAGAAACTTGCGGTTGAAAAGGATGGCAACGCGAGTGTCAGGGTATCGGCGAGTCCGGTGTATGTGTTGAGCGAGGGGGATTATGACGAGCTGACGCGGGGGCGGTAGGTAATTGATGGGTTTCGCTCCGCTCTACCCATCCTACGCGATCTACGCGATCTCGCCGGATATCCCGGCGTGTCAACTTGCCGTGCGGGTTACCCCAATTCCGAACTTGTCACAACAATGAGGAACCACCGTAAAAAACAAATCTCGTAGGATGCGGTGACGAAGGAACCGCATCGTTCGCGATCGATGACTATCCTGGATCTGGTCGAAGCCCACGTAGGATGGGTAGAGCGAAGCGAAACCCATCAATCCTAAAACCTATTCGAAATCCAAATCGTTCATTTCCGGACCCGCCCAATCCTTCGGATAAATACCCAATCGCACATATCGATGGAACGACGAATACGGCCAGTTTGAAACCGCCTTTACATATCCGTGTTTTACCGGATTAAAGTGTATGTAATCGACATGGCGCTCGAAATCTTCTTCGTTGCGGATAACGTGTTCCCAAAATCGGCGTTGCCATATCCCGCGTTCGCCCTTACGGGAACGACTTTTGGAAACGCGTTCTCCCTTTTCAATCTCTCTGGAAAAAGCGGATTTAATTTGCCGCCAGCGTAGGCTGAAATCCTGTTCGTTCTTCGGCAGGGTCCAAATCGTGTGGAGGTGGTCCGGCAAAATAACTATCGCGTCGATCGTGAATGGATGGGCTTCTTTAACTACACGAAAAGCTTCGCGTAAGGCACCGATATGGTCCGTCAGCAGCTTGCGATGGCGTTCTGCCAGATTGACCGTAAAGAAATACGTACCTCCGTCGACACGGAAACGGCGATAGTCGGTCATGGTTTACTCGGAGCCTTTAGAATCGTCCATGGCATAACCCAACTCTGGGCTGATGGGTTTCGCTTCGCTCTACCCATCCTACGCGGACTCAAAGCAGTCGTGTAAATTTACGGAAAGAACCGTCAGAAAATTTTACACTGCCGTCGCCCTTCCTTTTTTCACCGGAAACTTTCGCCGATAAACCAATACCTTGCCGTCACTGGCTTTTCTCTTGCATGGCAATGACGGTGTTGGCTATGTCGTCCTGATTGATTCTGCTGCGCAATTCGACTCGAGATCTCGACATCAAGAAGAAAATCGATGAAAGTGAAATCCACACGCCATTCTTTGCTCGTCCGCTGCTTTATGCTGACGGGCAACACCCAGGTCGTGGCATTAACGGCGAATTCACCATCGCTCGCGATCGATACCTTCACTATGCCAGTTCAAAGGCAGTTCGTGCTTCACCGGATCTTACGATGATCGATTTGACCGCTTGATTACTGTGCTACGCCATTGACGATCTACCTTTCGTGAGTTCGGCTCAGTGCCGCCCTGGCGTCAGGAACAACCGTGAACGAATGCGTCGAAACCCAGGGTGTGAGCCACAACGCCGTACGAACGCGCTTGACCGCATTTCACCGCACGTCCATCATTCGAGCACCGCTTGCAGTGTCGCCCGGCGGAGCAGCTGATCCATCACTCGTTTAGAAATCCAACTATTTCATATGAAGTCTGAAACGGTTGCGCCAGGTTCGGTGGCGTAGCCGAGCTTGGGGAGTACAAAAAAATGTTTATTCCGATTTGGAAGGCCTTGCCTTCCATTCGCAAGGGTATTCCTTGCCTTCTCGCCGTCATGGCATTGGCGCTCTTCATCCCGGGGGGCAATATCTGGGCCGCAGTGCCTCAGGAGGTGCTGGATCAGGCATGGCAGATCGGCACTCGGATCAAGGAGATCCAGGATCAGACGGCCGCCACGAATGAGAAAAAGCGCTCGGACGAAGCGGCCGCGCTGCAACCCGTCAAGGAAATGCAGGCGCAAGCCGGTCTCCTAAAACAGGAACTGGCGGCCATTCGCAATATTTATCGCAGCGATCGTCAGGCTCTGGCCGTTGTCGACGGCAAATCGGCGGGGCCATCCAACGCTGCCGATGCCGATGTCTCGCGCGCGGCCGAGTTGCGCGCAGAGCTGGCGGCCCTGGAAGCCCGTATCAAGGAAGCGCAAGCCGCCCATCAGGAACTCAGCAAACAGTATGCCGCTGAATTGAGCAGGCTGAGCCAGGCCAAGGCCCGAACCGAGCTGGAACTGCACCAACTGCGCGCGCCCTATGTGAACGATCCCGAGGGTTTGGCCGAGATCGACACAAAAGTAACGAACGCTCAGGGCAAGCAAACATCGGCCCAAATTGCCGAGGCCAAAGAGCTCAAAAGGCAGGAAGAGGCCGCCAGGGCGCAGGAAAAACGCGATGCGCCCGGCCGTGAAGCCATCCAGGCCGCGCAGGCTAGCGCCCCCGATCGTCTGCTGGGCCGCTTCGAGCCGACGTCGGAATTCGAGAAAGACGTTCTTGACGCCGCCCTCATGAACATAGAGAGCAACTTGCTGAAAGCCTCGCCGCGCGCCAGGGACCAGATCGTACAGGCTCGCATCAAGGAGCTCAACGAAGCCCTGAAGGCTATCAACGGCAAGCACGCGGCCTCGGAACGAAGCGAATATCCGTTCAGGGCTCAATGGCTGGCCTTATCCAAAGCGCAATTTCCCCCGAACGAAAAAACGCTGATCGAGCCTATCCGCGAACTATACCGGCCGATTCTGACTGCCCGGCAAGAACAGAAGGCGGCGCACGCCAGATTTGAACTCATCGGTATGCTGCTCTATTTCGCCGGAAATACGCTGAGTGCCGCATTAGTGCTGGCCGCAATCATCTGGCTGGCGCGCAGGCGCGCGCAGTCGAACGACGGCATCGTGCCGAAATTCACGACTTTCGCCGTCGATTACTTCAAGGCCAACTGGCTCTGGCTAATCCCGAGTCTAATCGCCATGCTGCTCAATTTACTCGTCGGGCTGCTGGTATTGGGCGTGGCTTTCGGCGTGAAAACGTTCATCGTCTCGCGGATCCAAGAGCGCCGGCACTTTGCGTGGATGAAGGCGGAACCCCAGAAAGTCATCGACGCATGGTTCGAGGAACTCGGCAAGACGCCCGAACAGGGGGTTTCCAATATCAACCGCATCTTCGACGAGCGAAAGCGCACGCTCAGCCACGCCCTTTTCCACAACTTCCAGGATACTTCCCAGAGCAGCAACACCATCAACGCCTGGCTGTTTTTCCGCATCAGCCGCAATCTCGCCACCATGGAGCCGCGAGAGAGGGAGTTTCTGCGGGTGGTGGAACTGCTGAACGCGCTGGACGAGGCGGACACCGAAAACGGCTGGTACAGCTGGGCGCGCTTCGGCCTGATCTGGGGCAACGGCAAGGCCACGGCGGACGATTACAGCTACCGGATGTGGGACAGGGAAAAGGGTGTGCGCGACGGTCCCAGTGCCATTCGCTGGTTCATGGAGCAGTCGGACGCCTCGGTGGATAGCGTAATCAACGCCGTGCTGCAACGCCTGGAAAAGAAGGCCGCCGAGGCGAATGCCAAACCCGAATTGGCCCGGTTGATCAAAGACGTGAACAAGCGCGTGCGCGGCGGCACCCAGTGGCTAGCCGCCGAGGACGTGGACGGTTCGGCCTTCGCCCGCAAGAGCGATTTCACACTGCGACTGGGGCTGCTGGACGACACCGACGTGCCGCTGGAATATTCCGGCGAGGGCTGTATGGTCACTATCGCGCCGCCGCGCTCCGGCAAGACCCAGTGCCACGTGTTTCCCAACCTGCTGGCGTGGCGCGGACCGGCGCTGGTACTGGACGTGAAGGGCGAGATTTACGCCGGCACCAGCAAGTGGCGGACGGAGAACGTCGGACCGGTATTCCGCTTCAGCCCGCTGGATCCGGCCAGCAGCCACAGCTATAACCCGCTGAGCTTCGTGCGCCAGGAAACCGACTACATCTGGGAAGACTCCCGCCTGCTGGCGGATATGATGATCGTGCCCTCCGGCGCGTCCGACCCGTTCTGGGAGAACAAGGCCAGGGACGTGCTGACCGCCGCCATCGCCTACCTGTGCTACGCCAACCCGCCGGACCGGCGGCCCATGGACCGCATCATCGATATCATCCACGGCGGTCAGGCCTGGGAGGAAATGGTGTCCGGCTTGCAGATGGCGATGGACGTGCGCAGCATGGTGCAGCAGGGTACATCGCTGGCCGGCATGAACGAGAAGACCCGGGACAGCGTGCTGCAGACCGCGCAGTCCAGCCTCAGCGCCTGGAGCGGCGAGCGCATACGGCGAGTGACCGACAAGTCCGACTGGAGTCCGCTGGACCTGCGCGACAGCCGGCATCCTCCCACCATCTACATCTGTCTTAAACCCAGCGAGGTGGAAAGCTATACCTCGCTGCTGCGGGTGTTCATCGCCCAGCACATCCGCATGCTCACCAACAAACTGCCGCCGCGCGACAGCGCGCCCATCCTGTTCTTGCTGGACGAACTGCCGCGGCTGCGCTACATGCCGCCGATCGAAGAAGCTATCGAAATCGGCGGCCAATACGGCCTGCGCCTGTGGCTGTTCGCCCAGAGCCTGGGGCAGCTGGAAGCCGCCTACCCCAATGCCAACGGCATGGTGGCCAGCTGCGCGGTGCGCACGTTCATGAATCCCAGCGGCGCCGACGGCACCGCCGACCGGCTTTCCGAGGAACTCGGCTACCGCGAGAGCGTGATGGACGGCAGTCGCCAGAAACTGGTGGAAGCCACCGAGCTGAGCGGACCGGAGTTCCAGCACTACCAGGTGGTCATGGCCCACGGCAGCAAGCCGGCCAAGGTGAAGAAGGCTTTCGCCTGGCAGGATGCCGAGCTGAGCGCGCGCATGGGCAGCCTGTAGCGGCCGTGATGCGCGCCTCGGCGGGATATTGAACGGGTTCGGAGGAAGGGGGATGGTATGTCCGTATTGAGCGATGAGATCCGTCGGCTGGAACAGCAGCGGCAAGAACTCCTGGATCGTGCCGCGGCAGCGAGAAGCGCGGCTCAGCAGCAACTTGAACAGGGCGGCCACGTGCTGACGGATCAGGCGAAACGTGAATTGCAGGAACGGTCCGAACGGCAGGCAGCGCTTTACGAGGGATGCGCGGATCGCGTCGACGAGCAGGTGATCGCCCTGAAATCCGTGGAGCACGCCTTGCAGCGGGAGGAAGAACTCCTGCAGGCGGGGCGTTCCGACCCGCAAGCGCTGACACGGGAACTCGAGCAGCTGGAGCTTAGCACCCGGGAAGCGGCCGAGTGGGCCGCGACGCAGCGGGAGGCGATCGCCCAGCAGGGCATGGCGCTATATCAGGAGGCGCACAAGCTGCCCGAGTCGGAACAGGCGCTGCGCAAGGAAGTCCAGGCTCCTGCGTCCTTGTCTTACCTGCAAGCGCCCGCGTCGTTCGACCCGGTGACCGCTGCGGCGATCGGGGGAGCGGCGCTGTTGCAGGCGGGCGAGGCCGCGATGAGCAAGGCCGGCGACTCGCTGGGGGCGACGCTGGATAAGCTCGCCCATAACGCGAAGGAACTATCCGGCACAGTGGCCGACCTGCTAAACATCAGGGACGGTTTGGGCGAGCTCTCGGAGCGGCGTGTGAATCGTGCCCTCGAGGAGGTCGCAAAGCAGCCGGAAACCCTGGAAAACAAGGTACTGGCGCTGTCCGCCGAGCATGATCGGGCACGCGCGGAACTGGCTGACCAGTCGAAGGCACTGCAACAGGAGGAGCAGACACTCCAACGGCAGCTGGAACTCGCGGAACAGGGGCGCGAGAACTTCGTGAAACGGCAGGAGCAGCTGAACGTCGAGCCCGAAAAATACCAGGACCAGCTGGCGACATTGAACGAGCGTGTGGAGCAGGCAAGACAACGGCTGCAGGAGTTCCGGGAAATGTCGCTCAACGCGCGGGAGGAGTACGCAAGACAACTGGAGGAGATGCGCCAACGGCATCAGCGCGAGCTCGACGAACTGCAGCGCAAATAAGCATGCGGTCGGGGAGACCCGGCCCTACCCTTCGCCCGGAACTTCCCGCCAGAACCGAGATGATTCCCGACATGGAATGATGGGTTTCGCTTCGCTCTACCCATGCATTGTCCCGAATGCCACGGATTCGAGCTGGGATACCGGCTATTGTCCGCATACTGAAATCAGGGATTTTGGCGACGGAAGTGGCGTCGGCCTGGATAATTCCATTTGGCATTGGAGCGAACATTAATCGTGGTATGGGGAGAGCGAGACGAAACCCATCGATTGGAAGTCGCTCGGTGGGTTACGGCGCACGTGAAACGCAGTGACTGGCGGTCGGTCAGTGCTGATGCGCGCCTAACCCACCCTACGAAAAATTGATGCTTTATTGAAAGCTAATTGGAATAAGCCATCGCATCCGCCAGCTCGGCTTGAAAGACTTCATCGCCTTTTCGTACCCCGATAACCTCGCATCGCTCCGCGTTCTGGAGAAAGCGGGATTCGTATTCTCTCGCCGGCAATGCCTGATGGGCATGGAAAGAGCCCGTGGGCTGGGATGAGATCTCGTAGGATGCGGTGACGAAGGAACCGCATCGTTCGCGATCGATGCCTGTCCTGAGCGCAGTCGAAGGGCCTGTCCTGAGCCTGATCGAAGGGCAATTCGTGCCTCACCGCATCCTACGATGCTGGGCGGATGCGGAAATGGAGGATTTGGATTTGTTTCCTTCGCGGTTCCTGCCACGAAATGCGTTTGACATCGGAGCACGCTTTGGCCAAGAGATCCGGGGCGCCGGATAATCTTTTTAAATCGGGCGAACAGTCGGACGCTTTCCCGGCCTACATGCTGCCCGCCATTCGAGCAAAAGTCTGCAACGATTCCGCCCCGCTCATGCTCTAAGGGTGACACATCCGATGCAGAGTCTTCCTGCGACTTTGCGCTCGGAGGAATTTTTGATCTCGCCGAAAGGCGCATCCAAAGGAGGGATTGCCATGCAAATGCAAGTACCGAAAATCGATCGGGTGCTGGTGGGCGAAGCCTTGGTAGGAGAAGGCAAAGAGGTCGCCCATATCGATTTGATCATAGGGCCGCGCGGCAGCAATGCGGAAACCGCATTCTGCATTGCCTTGACCAATCAGAAACGGGGCGACAATGCCCTGCTGGCGCTGGTCGCTCCCAATCTCATGGCCAAGCCGCACACGGTGTTGTTCAACAAAGTCGAAATCAAGAACGAGAAGCAGGCGACCCAGATGTTCGGGCCGGCGCAGCGCGGGGTGGCCAAAGCCGTGGTGGACAGCGTCAGGGATGGCCTCATCCCCATGGACGAAGCCGAAAATACCTATATCTGTGTCGGCGTTTTCATTCATTGGGAGGCCGAGGACGACGCCAAGATCCAGGATTGGAACTACGAGGCGACCAAGCTGGCGATCAAGCGCGCCATCGAAGGATCGCCCACGCCGGCCGAAGTCCTGGCGCAGGAGGAAGTGGCGCATCATCCGCTGGCGGCGCACGATTAGTCCGTGCTTCGCGAACGTTCGAGCTCCGGCGGAAATCCATGAGGGGAAAGCGACCTGCCCGGAAACGGCGGTCGCTCGGCCCGGCTTTGATCGCAATTCATCCATCGCTAATGGAACCCTCTCTGTCGCTGGCCCGACTTTTTTGCCGGACCGCCTGTCTTAAAGGGATAGCGGGCCAGCACCCGCCGACGATTGACAATGAGATATGCACCACCAGTTGGGAGAGCCGGCATGGCAGATCGACCGTTTTTGACCGACGTCAAGACCTTGAGAGAACGCGCCAGGCAACACATCGAACAGGGCGCGGTCACCCCGGGATATAAGGCCGACCGAGAGGTCGTCGTCAGATTGCTCAACGAAGCGCTGGCCACGGAAACGGTATGCGTGCTCCGTTACAAGCGCCACTATTTCATGGCATCCGGCATCAATGCCCAAAGCGTCGCCCAGGAGTTCCTGGAACATGCCAACGAGGAGCAAGCGCACGCGGACAGCATCGCCCAGCGTATCGTGCAATTGGGCGGAGAACCGGATCTGGCGCCGCAGGGCCTGGTATCGAAAAGCCACTCCGAATACGTGGAGGGCGAATCGCTGATCGATATGATCAAGGAGGATTTGATCGCCGAACGCATCGCGATCGACAGCTACCGGGAAATCATCGATTATCTCGGAAACAACGATCCCACCACCCGCGGCCTGATGGAAGGCGTCCTGGCGAACGAGGAGGAACACGCCGAGGACTTGGTCAGCCTTCTGCAGGAACTGGGGCAGTAGCGCGGCGACGCCCGGCGGGGTGTAGCGGTTTCGCGGCGCAGCGAATTTCCCGCGCCGCGAAACCGCGTCAGACTTCGGCGAGGTTGCCTTTTTCCTCCAGCCAGACCTTGCGATCGGCGGCGCGCTTCTTGGCCAGAAGCATGTCCAGGCGCTCGTCGGTCGCCTGCTGCTCCTCCAGGGTCAGCTGCACCAGCCGCCGCGTATCGGGATTCATCGTGGTTTCGCGGAGCTGCGAAGGATTCATCTCGCCCAGGCCTTTGAAGCGCTGAACGTTGATCTTGCCCCTGATCTTTTCCGCCTCGATCCGGTCGAGCACGCCCTTTTTCTCCGCTTCGTCCAGGGCGTAATAAACGTTCTTGCCCACATCGATGCGGTACAGGGGCGGCATGGCGACGAACACGTGCCCGGCCGCCACCAGAGGTCGGAAATGACGGACGAACAACGCGCATAGCAAGGTTGCAATGTGATTGCCGTCGGAATCGGCGTCCGCCAGCACGCAGATCTTGCCGTAACGCAGCCCGCTCAGATCGGCGGAACCCGGCTCGACCCCGATCGCCACGCTGATGTCGTGCACTTCCTGGGACGCGAGCACGCCGCCGGAATCGACTTCCCAGGTATTGAGAATCTTGCCGCGCAAAGGCATCACCGCCTGGTATTCCTTGTCCCGCGCCTGCTTCGCGGAACCGCCCGCGGAATCGCCTTCCACCAGGAACAACTCGGTCAACTGCATGTCCTGGGAACTGCAATCGGCCAGCTTTCCGGGCAGGGCCGGCCCCGCCGTGATTTTCTTGCGGGTTACCTGACGGCTGGCCTTGAGCCGCCTGTGGGCGCTCTCGATCACCAGCTCGGCGATGCGTTCGCCGATGGCGGGATGCTGGTTGAGCCACAGGCTGAACGCGTCCTTCACCACGCCGGACACGAACGCCGCGCATTCGCGGGAGCTGAGCCGTTCCTTGGTCTGGCCGGAAAACTGGGGCTCCTGCATCTTGACCGAAAGCACGTAATGGCAGCGCTCCCAGACGTCTTCCGGCGCGATCTTGATGCCGCGCGGCAGAAGATTCCGGAATTCGCAGAATTCCCGCACCGCCTCGGTCAGTCCGGTGCGAAGGCCATTGACGTGGGTTCCGCCCTGAGGCGTCGGCACCAGGTTGACATAACTCTCGGTGACCGGTTCGCCGGCATCGGGGGTCCACAGCACCGCCCAATCCACGGCCTCCTGGTGTCCTTCGAGATTGCCGACGAACGGCTCTTCAGGCACGCATTCATTGGAGCCGATGCGGTCCAGCAGGTATTGAGGAAGCCCGTTTTCGAAATACCAGGTCTCCTCCTCGTTGGCCTGCTCGTCCTTCAGGGTGATCTTGAGCCCGGGGCACAATACCGCCTTGGCGCGCAGCAAGGCTTTCAGGCGCGGAACGGCGACACGCGGCGTATCGAAATAGCGGGCTTCGGGCCAAAAACGGACCGTGCTGCCGGAATCGCGCTTGGCCGTAGTACCGACTTCACGCAGCTCGGAGGTTTTTTCGCCGCGGCCGAAGCTCATCGCATAAATCTTTCCGCCCCGTCGCACCTCGACTTCGAGGCGGTCGGACAGCGCATTCACGACCGAAACCCCGACCCCATGCAAGCCGCCCGAAAAGCGGTAATTCTTGTTGGAGAACTTCCCGCCCGCATGCAGCTTGGTCAGGATCACTTCCACGCCCGAAACGCCCAGTTCCGGATGCACGTCCACCGGCATCCCGCGCCCGTCGTCCCGGACTTCCACCCCGCCGTCGGCCAGCAGCCGCACTTCGATGGACTTCGCATAACCCGCCAGGGCTTCGTCGACGCTGTTGTCGACCACTTCCTGGACCAGGTGATTCGGACGGGCGGTATCGGTGTACATGCCCGGCCGCTTCCGGACCGGGTCGAGTCCCGAGAGGACTTCGATGGATGAGGCGTCGTAAGTTTCGTTCATGGGGTCGAATTATGGATGACCATACAGGTGAGCATAGGCAGTTTTGCCCATCGTCGTTTGCCAGGCATTAAATCGGGGGATGAATTTCCATCATGTAAACCAGCTAGGACATACCAAACAGCCGATACAGCCAGTTTACGAATCTCTGAGCCGTTGCAGTATGAGATTGAAGAGTATGCGCGGTAATGGCTTGACCCAAGGGACGGCCGGGTTCGTCTTGCAACGCGAGAAATGTATGAACTATCGCCTTGGAGTAATGAACTTCCTTAAAAGTGGCACATCCTTTTTGCTTTGCCAGTTCGATACACTCCCGAACTGTGATAACCGAACTTTTGCTGATCATTTCCGAGCAAAAATCCTCAAGCATTCCCGAATCTTGATTATTCGGCATCAGCCAAAAACCGACGCGCGTTTCCTCGTTGGCAGAGTCCAGTATAGTGCCGTCAGGTGTCGGGCTATCAGGAAAATCATACGCATAGTGAGCCAGTTTCCCTCGGATGATCGCCCACCGGCCACTTAAATCCGGCTTATCCGCATCGATCACAAGACCG
Source organism: Methylocaldum marinum (assembly GCF_003584645.1). Lineage (GTDB taxonomy): Bacteria > Pseudomonadota > Gammaproteobacteria > Methylococcales > Methylococcaceae > Methylocaldum > Methylocaldum marinum. The sequence continues at coordinate 4,814,231 of NZ_AP017928.1, read as the reverse complement.
ACCACTCTAGGCGGATTGGGTTGTGAAATGAGCGCGTTCATGCGCCGAATGGCCTGATCGTCACTGCCGCACTCATAAATACCAAAAGTCTGTGGAACATTGAATTTCGCACAAAGCGCCAGGATGACATGGCAATCGTTTTGTCCCTCCACCAACAGTACGGCATCTCCTTCGTGCCTACACCAAGATGTCGTCACTAGCGAACCTCGACCGCCGTATCGAGAGCATCCGTGAGGGTATCGAGCGAATAGGCTCTCGCCTGTACCTGTCCCTGCTTGTTGGTGTCAAGCCTGAAAAAAGCGCCGAGGTTTTCATTTTCTTTCCAAGCCGCCTCAAAACCGTTTATACAATCGCGGCTATGGGTGGTCGCAAAAACCTGAACGTCGAGCCGCTCGGCAAGCCGGAAGATAATTTTCCATACCGCGCTTTGCACGGACCAATGAAGACCGTTCTCAAACTCGTCAACCAAGAGAATGCCGCCCTTAGCTGCCGTAAGAGCCAAGACGATGTGAAAGAGCCGAGTAATACCGTCCCCCATACTGCGTAAGGGTAAAGGCTCGTCAGACAGGCTCGTGCGCACTAGCGGCACTCGTTCATCACGAAGAGAAACGGTGCTTTCAACGAACTGGATGCCGGTAATATGCGGATCAATCAGCCGGATGCCCGAAATTACTTCTTCTGCAAGATCGGTAAGCCCGATCATGTCCCAGAGCTTCGCAATTTTTCGGCCTTCCATGTTTCGTGTCGGCACCACCTGAATGGGACATTTCGCTTCAATTTCGAATAATGAGGATGAATAACTGCGTCGCATAACGCGTTCGAGATCATCATCCAAGCGCATTATTCGCCGAAACCTTTCTCCATCGCGCGCCATCAACGCCAACTCAATAGTGTCATCCGTTTCCCATAAGTCGGTTTGATTAACTGGGGTTCGAGTTAAATTACCTTGCTCGTCGGAAGCCACTCTAAAAGCGGCGGTAATGATATTGACCTGGTCTGCTGGCACGTCTATAGGACCGAGAACAACTCCCCGCTCGCCGATTCGCGGCAGCTCGTGCCCCAAAAAAAGGTGCCGGATCGGATTGCCGTAAAGCTGCCTGAATTCCACTTGGGCTTTGCCGCTCCAGGTTTCTTCCCGCGCTTTGACAAGGTTGAGCAAAGTTCGGGGAGAGGCATTGCTCGCATACACCTCGATTGCCTCGAGCAAGGCGCTTTTGCCGGAATTGTTCTTACCGACGAAAAGGTTTACACGGGCAAGCCGGTCAATTCTCAAACGATCGAAAAGCCGAAAATTCTCGGCGAGAAACGAATCAATCATGTGTGGCACCCGATGGTTTGCGGAAGACCGGTCGGGCAAAGGCTACTGCTTATCGTCGAACTCCTTTTTATCCGCCGGTATATACGGTATTAACCCTTTTTCGAAAGCGATTTCCTGAATTTCTCTCGGCGCTTGGCGGGCGTCGATTATCAGGCCGTTCACCCTAATCATCCAGGCTACCGGTTTTTTGTCCACTCTGCTGGCCAACTGCCATTCCAGGTTCAAGGGGGACATGCCCAAGATATCCCGCACCTGCCTGGATTTGGCGAGCGCGTTGCTCTGGCTGACCCCGAAAGCCCGATACAGTTCCAAGGCCGGCAGGGTCGGTGTCTGGCTAGGGTCGAACAGAAAATTGGTCGCGCCGATGGCGTGGGTAATACCGCATGCCCAGGAATCCGGTTTCCCCGTGCCCAGGGGCGATGGCCGCTTCCTGCATAGAGCCGCGGTTGCCCGACGTATGAGTCGCGCATATTCGTCATTCAAATGGCGCCGGGAGAAATCGTCAGTCAACGCAACAATAGCCGCGAACGTCTCGGCCATTGCTTTGGGCACTTGTTCCGATCTTGCCGTTTTGGCCATTGGATCACCTCACAAACCACATATCCCCGACCGGTCAGGCACAAATACCGCTTCGAATTCCTTCCAGGATTACATCGCCTCCAAAATCGCCCGCTTCACCGAATCCAGGGTCGCATCCACCGTGACCGGCTTGACCGTGCACTGGCCGATAGCCGTGTCGGGGTCCTTGAGGCCGTTGCCGGTGAGGGTGCAGACGATGGTGCTGCCTTCCGGAATGCGGCCGGACTCGATGTCGTGCAGGGCGCCGGCCAGGGACGTGGCCGAGGCCGGTTCGCAGAAGACGCCTTCCCGTTCCGCCAGAAGCCTCTGCGCCGCCAGGATGTCCTCGTCGGTGAACGGCGCGAACCAGCCGCCCGATTCCTTTTGCGCGCGCCAGGCGCCGTCCCAGGACTGCGGATGCCCGATGCGGATGGCGGTGGCGACGGTTTCGGGATGATCCACGAACTCGCCGCTGACGAAAGGCGCGGCGCCCGCGGCCTGGTAGCCGCACATGATCGGCCGTTTGTCGGTGACCGGCGCATGGATTTCGGTTCCGAGAGCGTATTCGCTATAGCCCTTCCAATAAGCCGTGATATTCCCCGCGTTTCCGACCGGCAGGCAGTGATAATCGGGAGCGCGTCCGAGAGCGTCGACGATTTCGAAAGCGGCCGTCTTCTGTCCTTCAATGCGGTACGGATTGATCGAGTTGACGATGGTCACCGGCGCATGATCCGCGATCGCCTTGACCAACTGCATTCCGGCATCGAAATTGCCGTTGATCTGGATCACCCTGGCACCGTAGATCATGGCCTGGGCCAGCTTGCCCATGGCGATCTTGCCTTCCGGGATCAGCACGAAAGCGGTGATGCCGGCTCGCGCGGCATAGGCGGCGGCGGCGGCCGAAGTATTACCGGTGGAGGCGCAGATGATGGCCCGGCTGCCCTCGTGCACGGCCCGGGTCACGGCCATGGTCATGCCACGGTCCTTGAACGAGCCGGTCGGGTTCAAGCCTTCGAACTTCACGTAAATATCCACGTCCTTGCCGATCAGCTTCGGGATATTGATCAGCTGGATCAGCGGCGTGTTTCCTTCGCAGAGGCTGATGGGCCGGGTATCCGGTGTTACCGGCAGGCGGTCGCGGTATTTTTCGATGAGGCCGGTATAGCGATTGGTTTCAGACATGATATTTGAGCGAGTTGATTGAAAAACGTTACACAACCACGGAACAGCCGCATTCCAGTTGGACCTCGACCGGCGAAACGTGATGCGCGGCCCCGTCCCTGCGTACATGCAGCACGACCAAGGTATAGGGATTACAAACAAGCACGTCCTTGACGCCCTGGGCCAGATAGAAGTTCGGGCCGATTTCCAAATCCTTGTACTCGTAGCCTTTGCTGATGACTTCGATCACGGCTTCGGGAATTAAGACGGACGGCTTCGTCTTCCTCGGCGGGTTCCTGACAAAAAACGGTGATATCCGGACAGACAGGTGCACAGCCTTTCGCTCAACCCAAGGTCTCCAGCCGAATCCGCTTCACCGGCCCGCCGATGACGGGCAGCGCCTCGATCTCCCGGATGGCATCGTTCAGCTTCCGCTCCTGGACCTTCTGGGTCAGCATGATGACCGGTAGATGGCTTTCGCCGTTCGGGGGCTCCTTCTGGATGATCGCTTCTATGCTGATATTGTGATCGGCCAGGATACGCGTCACGTCGGCCAAAACCCCGGGCCGATCCTCGGCGCTGAGGCGGAGATAATACGCCGTTTCGATGTCCTCGATGGGCAGAATGGGAATGTCGGAAATCGCTTCGGGCTGGAAAGCCAGGTGCGGTACCCGGTTCTCGGGGTCGGAGGTCAGCGTGCGCACCACGTCGATGATATCGGCCACGACCGACGAGGCCGTGGGCTCGGCCCCGGCACCCGCGCCATAGAACAGGGTGGGACCCACCGCGTCGCCCTTGACCAAGACGGCGTTCATGACGCCGTTGACGTTGGCGATCAGGCGCCGCTCCGGAATCAGCGTGGGATGCACCCTCAGTTCGATGCCTTTTTCCGCCCGGCGCGCGATGCCGAGCAGCTTGATGCGATAGCCCAGGGTTTCCGCATAGGCCACATCCAGGGAAGTGACGCTGCTGATGCCCTCGGTCCAAACTCTGTCGAACTGCAAGGGAATGCCGAAGGCGATGGATGCCAGAATCGTCAGCTTGTGGGCGGCGTCGATGCCTTCCACGTCGAAGGTGGGATCGGACTCGGCATAACCCAGCGCTTGCGCCTCCTTGAGCACATCCCGGAAATCCCGTCCCTTTTCGCGCATTTCGGTCAGGATGAAGTTGCAGGTGCCGTTGATGATGCCGGCCAGCCATTCCACCTTGTTGCCGGAAAGCCCTTCGCGCAACGCCTTGATGATCGGAATTCCGCCGGCCACGGCCGCTTCGAAAGCCACCATCCGCCCTTTTTCGCTGGCCTTGGCGAAAATCTCGTTGCCGTGCAGCGCGATGAGCATCTTGTTGGCGGTGACCACGTGCTTGCCCGCGTCCAGGGCCCGCATGACCAGATCTTTCGCGGGTTCGAGACCGCCGATCAGCTCCACGACGATGTCCACCCCGGGATCGGTGACGACTTCATACGGGTCCGTCGTCAATCGGATGCCGGCAGTGTCGCAAATCCGGGACCGGTTGAGGTCTCGCGCCGCCACCACGCCGATGTGGATTTCGCGGCCGGCCCGACGCGTGATTTCGTCGGCGTTTCGCTTGAGGACCTTGACCGTGCCGCCGCCAACCGTGCCCAAACCGAGCAAACCGATATTTACGGGTTTCAAGACGCTCTCCTGTTACAAAAAATAGCGTAGCCCGCACCCGGCCTTATTCCCGTTCAGAGAGGGCAGCCGCGCGGGGAACGGCCATGGCACCAGCGCCATGGCCTCACAGCAATAAAAATGCCTGGATTATACCGAGTTATCCTTGCGCATCATATGCCGTAGGCCGCGGATCGCCTGGCGGGTGCGGTGCTCGTTTTCGATCAGGCTGAAACGGACGTGATCGTCTCCGTACTCGCCGAAGCCGACGCCCGGGGAAACCGCCACCTGGGCTTCGAGCAGGAGTTTCTTGGCGAATTCCAGGGATCCCATATGCCGGTACTGTTCCGGAATGGGCGCCCAGACGAACATGGTGCCCTTGGGCTTTTGAACCGTCCAGCCGATGTTGTCCAGCCCCGCGCACAAGACGTCGCGGCGCACGCGGTAGGTTTCGCGGATTTCGGCCACGCAGTCCTGGGGACCTTCCAGGGCGGCGATTGCCGCCACCTGAATCGGCGTGAAAGTGCCGTAGTCGAGATAGGACTTGATGCGTCCCAGCGCGGCCACCAGCTCGCGGTTGCCGCACATGAAGCCCACCCGCCAGCCGGGCATGTTGTAGCTCTTGGAAAGCGTGAAGAATTCGACGGCGATATCGGTCGCGCCCGGCACCTGCAGGATCGAAGGCGCCGCGTAGCCGTCGAACACCAGGTCGGCGTAGGCGATGTCATTCACCACCCAGATTTTGTATTCCCGAGCCAGTTCGACGACCTTTTCGAAGAACTCGAGTTCCACGCATTGGGTGGTCGGATTGCCGGGGAAGTTGAGGATCAGCATCTTGGGATTCGGCCAGGACGTCTTGATGGCTTTCTCCAGTTCCGCGAAGAAATCCACGCCCGGCACCAGCGGCACGTGGCGCACGTCGGCCCCCGCCAAGACGCATCCGTACGGATGGATGGGATAAGCCGGATTCGGCACCAGCACCGCATCGCCCGGCCCGAGGGTGGCGAACATCAGATGGGCCAGGCCTTCTTTCGAACCGATGGTGACGATCGCTTGCGAATCGGGATCGAGATCGACGCCGAAACGGCGCCGGTACCATCCGCAAATGGCTCCGCGAAGACGCGGAATGCCTTTGGAAACGGAATACCGGTGGGCATTACCCTTTTGCGACACTTCGACCAGTTTGTCGACGATATGCTGGGGTGTGGGCCGGTCGGGATTACCCATGCCGAAATCGATGATATCGACACCCTGGGCGCGCTCCCTGGCCTTCAGTTCGTTAACGATATTGAAGACATAGGGGGGAAGGCGCTTGATACGTTGAAATTCTTCCATCCAGGACTCTTGCGTAGGGGGTATTTAAAAGCGGAATGCGCGGGCGAGTGGCTAAACGACTTAAAGTACCGATGCGATTTTAGACTGTCAACGGCGCTTTAGACATGAAATCTAGCCGAGCCCCGCGGCCCGTGGGAAACTATCCCGAGATCAGGATTCTTCTTCATGCCGCAGATGATACCCCACCCACCCGTTGTCTTGTGCCTGTCCGGCCACGACCCCACCGGCGGCGCCGGCATTCAGGCCGATATCGAAACCGTTTCCCGATTCGGCTGTCATCCCTGCTCGGTGGTCACGGCCCTGACCGTTCAGGATACCCATAACGTCCGCAAGGTCCTGCCGCAACCGGCCGGGGATTTCCTGGAGCAGGCGCGTTCGCTGCTGCGGGATGTTCCCGTGGCCGCGGTCAAGATCGGCCTGCTCGGGAGTGCCGCTATCGCGCATGCGGTGCGTGAACTGATCGAGACCGTCGAGGGCCTGCCGGTCGTCCTGGATCCGATACTGGCGGCAGGGGGTGGAACCAGCCTGGCGAACCGGGACCTTATCGAAGCCTTGAAACAAACGCTGATTCCGCGCACGACGGTGCTGACGCCAAATTCCCCCGAGGCCAGAAAATTGGCCGGGAAGGAAGATCCGGCCGATTGTGCCCGCGATCTCCTCGCCCTCGGTTGCCCCAACGTCCTCCTCACCGGAACCCATGAAAACGGCGCCGAAGTCATCAACCGCCTGTACCGCGCCTCGGGCACGATAAGCTACCGTTGGCCACGCCTTCCGGAAAGCTATCATGGCTCCGGCTGCACCCTGGCGTCCGCCGTTGCCGCGCTGCTGGCGCTCGGAAAGGACGTCGAGAGCGCCGCCTCGGAAGCTCAGGATTTCACCTGGCAGGCCCTGAACGGCGGATTTCGGCCGGGCAGCGGTCAATGGCTCCCGAACCGGTTTTACCCGGGGACCTGAATCCGGTCCACCACGTCGCGCACGCCGGACACGTACCAGGCATCGAGCACGGCCATGTGCCTTTCTTCTTCACTGGGAAGATAGCCTTCCAGAGTCACCGTTCCGTGCTCGGCCGAGATATAGAGCTGCGGTTGGTGAACCAGCGGGTCTTTTTCCAGCACCATGAGCACGGCATCGGCCAGCTCGCCGTCGGTTTCCTGCTCTGGCGGCACGACGTGCAGGCGGTTGGCGACCGACTCGCAGCCGGCGGCCCACCACGCAAGCACCTCGGCGAAACGGCGGTGGGACAGGCTGAGCACGTTGCCCGACAACGTGACGGTTCCGTCTTTCACCTCGAGCTCGATGCGCTGCTCGCCCCAATCGCCCTCGCTGCGCTCGGGCCACTCGCTGCGGCCTACGCGAACCGTCTCGAGCCGATCGTTCTCGCGCACATAAAGACCACAATCCCTGAAAACCGGCTCCTGCTGCAGCAGATTGACCACCTCGTCGCGCAGCCCGCCGTCCATCCCGGACGAGGGAACGGCGATGCGCAGCCGATCCACGACCGGCGAATTGTCCGCATGGCGATACGCAACCGCGTGCGCAATCCGTTTTGCCGCGATGTCGGCGACCTTGCCCTCCAGGACGACGGCACCGTCCTCGACGCCGATTCGGATGGGATAATCGTGCAGATTGACCCGGGTGTCGTGTTCCAGATCGGCCAAAATGGCCTTGATTCGATCATTGTGCGGATTGGTCGGCATACCGCTCTCCTCAGCACCCATCGCTCGGGCACTGTTCAGTCAGGCCTACGAACCGGGCTACCCCAGGACATGGTGTTTTCCTTCCACGATCACCGTACTCGCCTGCGGACCCTCCTCCCCCATTTCTTCGACGAAACGAACGCTATGGCCTAAGCCCAGTTTATCGAAATCGCCCTGAACCACGCTGTTCCGGTGGAAATAGACCAGGCGCCCGTCGGGCGTCTCGATCATTCCGTAATCGCCCTCGGGGTTGATCTGTGCAACGATGCCGTGGGGAGCGGCCTCGTGCGCCTTGACATCCTGCCGAACCCGCCGAGAGTAATCCTCGAGCTGCCGGCGAGCGGCGTCGAAGGCATCTCGTATCGCCACGTAGGCATCCTCGTGTGCATGGTCTTTGCCGGGATCGCGGCTGACCACCAGTTCATCGCCCGGCACCGTGATATCGATTCTGACATGGTAGGTATTGCCCTGCCGGTGGTGGCGATGAAGCGCTTCGACCATCACCCGGCAGGACATGATGTGTTCGAAAAATTGATCGAGTTTTTCGGCGCGGTTGCGAACCGCTTGTTCCATGGCCTCGGACGGCTCCATATTCCGAAAGTTGATCTGTAGCGGCAGTTGCATGTTCCGACTCCTCAATCCGGTCCCAAACCGTAATTACCCGCAGATGCATTGGAAAAACATGATGTAACGGACCTTACCCGGCAACCCTACGCCATCGCGGCGATCATCGGACCACTCGACGGCGGCCTCGTCGCCGCCCCGAACTCGGCACAACGTCAGCGCGACCAGTTCACCCGCAAGAGATGTTCCTCCTCCTGATAGGCGAAATCGAGATCGCCCTTGTAGGCGTGCTGGACGGCTTGACCGGCCGCCCTGGCCAGTTGGGGACTGGTGAATGTCACCAGCGCGCCGCCGTTCTGTTGTTCGACGTCCATAATCCGTTTCAAGGGGTGTCCTGCTTTCTGTCGCGCTTCGACGTTCCGGACCAGATGCAGAATTTCGTCCTTGTGCCCGGCGAAAAATTCCCCCGTCAAAGTCAGAAACCCGGCCGGACACTTGTCCCGGACCCGATGACAGGCGGGGCACAACACCTCGTTCGCGCCGTCGGGCACCTCGGACCACTGCCACCGGCCACCGCGGTAAACCGCCCGGCATTCCGGACAGACCGTGGGTTCCGCCAATTTCTCCCGTATTTTGTACGGATCGTGTTCATGTTCGCGGAGCAGACGATCCTGGCGAGCTTCGTGGTGTAGATTGGGGGGTTGGGTCATGGCGACGTCTCCTTCTATTGGATCATTTTCATAAACCTCGCGTTTCTCGCGGCGGCGCTTCGTTTTCACTCGTTCCCGCCGCGATTTCGGGCGACAATAGCCGCATTACTTAGACAGCCGAATCGCCATAACCGTGAACCTTCGTATCGCAATCGCTCAACTCGATTTCCTGGTCGGCGACCTTGAGGGGAATGCCGTCCGTATTTTGGACAGCGCCCGCGAGGCGCGCGACCGGCTTCGAGCTCACGCCGTGGTGTTCCCGGAACTGGCGCTCGCGGGCTATCCGCCCGAAGACCTGATCCTGCGCCGCGATTTCATGACCCAGGCCGCGCGCATGCTCGACGACATCGCGGAGCAAACGCGCGGCATCGACGTAATCCTGGGCTTTCCCGAGAACCGGCCGGGAATGCCTTACAACAGCGCCGCCGTGCTGCGCGACGGCAAGATTCACGCGATCTACCGCAAGCACGCGCTACCCAATTACGGCGTGTTCGACGAAAAGCGCTATTTTCTGCCCGGATCGGAACCCTGCGTGTTCGATCTGCACGGCATTCCGGTGGGCATTACCATTTGCGAGGATCTTTGGCTGCCGGGCGCCGTGGAACAAGCTGCGGAGGCCGGGGCCAGACTGATCCTGAACATCAATGCCTCACCCTATCACACCGACAAGATCCGGGAACGGGAGGAGGTCGCCCGCGAGCGCATCGCCGTGGCCGGCGTGCCTCTGGTTTACGTCAATTTGATCGGCGGACAGGATGAACTGGTCTTCGACGGCGCCTCGTTCGTGCTCGACCGGGAAGGCCGCGTGAGCTTTCGCGCCCCGGAATTCGAAGAAGCCCTGGTATCCGTCGATTTTGCCTGCGGAGAACGGGTGGAGCCGATTCAGGGCGACGTGGCCGAACCGCTGCCGCAAGTCGAAAGCGTCTACAAGGCTCTGGTTACCGCTATCCGCGATTATGTCCGCAAGAATCGTTTCGAAGGCGCGGTGCTCGGCTTGTCCGGCGGCATCGACTCGGCTTTGACCCTGGCTCTTGCTGCGGACGCCTTGGGAGCCGACCGCGTGGAAAGCGTGTTGATGCCGTCGCGCTACACGGCGGCGATGAGTATCGAGGATGCCCGTCTCGAGGCCGAGGCGCTGGGTTGCCGCTACCATGTCATTCCCATAGAACCTGCCTTCGATGCATTTCTCGGCATGCTCGAGGAAAGCTTTGCCGGTTTGCCGCCCGACACCACCGAGGAAAACATACAGGCGCGATGCCGAGGCGTGATTCTCATGGCGTTTTCCAACAAGAAGCGCAAAATCCTTCTCACCACCGGCAACAAGAGCGAAATGAGCGTGGGCTACGCTACCCTGTACGGGGACATGGCGGGTGGCTTCGCCCCCCTCAAGGACGTGCCGAAGCTGCTGGTCTACCGGCTGGCGGAATTTCGGAACAGCCTCTCGCCGGTCATCCCGGAGCGGGTCATCGCGCGACCGCCCTCGGCCGAACTCAAGCCCGACCAGAAAGACGAAGATTCGCTGCCGCCCTATTCGATTCTGGACCCTATCCTCGAAATGTACGTGGAGTTCGATAAATCGGTGGACGACATCATCGCCGCCGGCTTTCCCGAGCGCGAAGCCAGGCGGGTGGCGCAAATGGTCGATCGCAACGAATACAAGCGCCGCCAGGCGCCGCCGGGCGTGAAAATCACGCGCCGCGCTTTCGGCCGCGATCGGCGCTATCCGATCACTTGCGGATATGGACAATAGGGAGATCTTGCAATCGAGTTCGGGGCACAGCCGTGACCGCCGGCTGGGTTTTGCGAAGGCAAAAAAAGAAGGCAGAACAAAGTGCTTGGGGGGGGATGGGGGGTGTTCTGCCTTCTGGGGAAGTCTTCCTGGGGCTAATCAGCCCGTTCGGAATCGGTGCGGCGATACCGGAGCCCTCATCAGGCACCGCATCACTGTCGTCATCCGGTTCGCCGCCGTTTCTCGACGTGCGAACGAAAAACCATAACATTCCTTTCGATCTGTATCCACGTCAACATTCGAATCCGTTCGTCCGATCACCGCGAAAATCGCCATTCCATGGCCTACATCCATCGGTATTCGGAACATTCCGACTCCGTTCAGAAGGTTCCGAATCGCTCATAAACTCCGCGGAACATCCGGTTCCGCTGGGACCCTCCTGTCCCCGGCGACATCCTCAAGTCCATTCGCCGTATCCTTAACTTCCATTCGGAAACTCCTGTCTCCGACTCGATGCCGTCTCGGCCCGGATTTTTTGCCTTACCGATGACTGCTGCTCTCGAGTGGTTGCTATTAAACCGTGATCGGCTTTCACCGAGAATACGGATGAATTCGTACGCGATTTCGCACATGCGCGAGGCCGAAAAGCTGCAAGGACTCCGCTTCCCGTACATGTGACCGGCCCCCGGCCGAATTCCGGCGAGCCGGCGAACCGCCTCACCCCTCGCGCTGCCGCGGAAAACCGCCGCCATGAGCGGCGCCGGCGCCAGCGCGGCACCCTAATCCGGGCGCCTGAGCCGGCACCTAGGCGCTTCCCGAGCGGCGCCGACCGATCATGACCAGACCGGCCAAGGCCGAACCCAGCAGCCAAACCGAAGCGGGCACCGGAATCGGCGCAACGTCCACTCTCAAGCCGCCGAAGTCCTTATCGAGCCTGGCAAAGCCATTTTCCGGCGCATATGCCGCGAGAATATCCTTGATCGTGAGCTCGATTTCGATACTGCGGGCGGCGATATCCCGGCTTACGGTCAGATCCCACGGACCACCGGTGGTAGCGCCGCGAACACCCTGCGCCGAAAACGTCCCGGTATCGGTATTGCCCACGGTCTCCCGAGTCTCGGGATCCGCAAGCCGCAGCGAGGCGAAAGCCGAGACCCATGATTCTTCGCCGGTGACCTGATAGACGCCGTGTTCACGCCAGCTTACGCCGGTAATCACCTGATTCGGCGCCGCCGTGGCCTTGAATTTGAGTCCGACGATTTCGGTGTCGACTTGTCCGGTTCCGCCGGACATGGCATCGAAGCTCAGCGGGGCCGGGCTGAAATTAAGACTGACGCCGGTATCGTCGGAAACGATTACGGGGTCTCCGAGTGCCCCCGGATCTCCCGCCACCAGAGTCAGATCGGCCAAGTCTCCGGACCAGACGCTGTGGGCATGGACCGGTACCCATGCCAATCCCAGCGCCAGCGCGGCAGCCGGCGGGAGGACTGTCTTTAGCGTGTACATAAATGCCTCCAACGCTTTTCCCTGAAGGCCATCCGATTTCCCGAGCGCAAAAAAATCGGCTCTCCCACCGTTAGCGCGGAGAACGCGATTTTTCGGGGCAAATCCCGTCGAAGCCGTGCCTCCCGATCGAAACGACCGCCCAAGAAAATCCTGATGGCCAACGTCCGCTTGTTGGCTTGCATTTCCGGAACAACCCGTTATTGGAACAGTCCCGATAAGGTTCATGACGGACCGGTATACATCCAAATCAGCGAATCCACGAAATCCTATTAAGCGCTTGTATGCCCTCCTCGAAAATGCGCGGAATTTCGTAAGTATTTCGTCACTAGACCGTCACCTTGCCGAAAAATCGGAGCTCTTCGGTCGCCGGTCAACCGTTCTTCAGCGTCGCCAGCAGGGCGCTCAGAATTTCCGGGTCCACCGGCTTCACCAGGTGATGATCGAACCCTGCCGCTTTCGAGCGGGCGCGATCGTCCGCCTGGCCGTAGCCGGTAACGGCAATCATCAACGCTTTCTCCATGCCCGGCTGCCCGCGCATTTGTTTCGCGACTTCGTAACCGTCCATGCCCGGCAATCCGATATCCAGCAGCACCGCCTCCGGCTGAAACTCCCCGGCGATCGCCAGTGCCCCCGGACCGTCGAAAGCGGTGCGCACGTCGTGTCCGTCCAGGCTGAGCAGCAATGCCATGCTTTCCGCGGAATCCACGTTGTCGTCCACCACCAGCACCCGAACTCCGGCGGAATTCGATCCGGACCGGCCGCCCGCCGAGCCCGAATTTTCCCGGGACGACGCGGCGGCAATCCGGGGCAAGCGCACTATGAACTCGGCACCGCTGCCGGACCCCGCGCTTTGCGCCTCCACGCGTCCGCCGTGCATCTCTATCAGGCGTCGAACCAGCGCCAGCCCCAGCCCGAGTCCGCCCTGAGAACGATCCAGCGAGCGGCTGCCCTGGGTGAACAAATCGAAGATGTTCGGCAAAAGCTCGGCGGAAATTCCCATGCCGTTGTCGCGCACCCGCACCAACACCTCGTCCGGCGTCGTTTCCACGATCAGTTCGATGCAGCCGCCGGCGTCGGTATATTTGGCGGCGTTATTCAAAAGATTGGCGATGACCTGAACAAGCCTCGTCAGATCGCCTTCGACCTGCACCGATTCCCGGGGGCCTTGGACGCTCAGCTTATGCCGCCGGGATTTGATCAGCGGCAGGCTGGTTTCGACCGCCCGATCGATGACCGTCGAGATTTCCACCACCGTCCGCTTCAGAACGATGGTTCCGCGGGTGATGCGGGAAATGTCGAGCAAATCGTCAAGCAAACGGCTCATCTGGGCGACCTGGCGGCCGATCACGTCGCGCGTCCATTTCAGTTCCGGGTCGGTCAGTCCCAATTGGCGCAACACCTGCACGGCGTTCCGGATCGGTGCCAAGGGATTCCTGAGCTCATGGGCCAACATGGCGACGAATTCGTCCTTGAGCCGGTCGGCTTCGCGCAGGGCCTGTTCCGCCTTCCGGTGATCGGTGACGTCGATCGCCATGGAAGCGAGAAACGGTCTACGGTCGGGCAGGCGCATGGGAGCCGACCCGTAGAACAACCACCACCGCGGGTCGCCGCCCTTGGTCCATACCGTGATTTCTTCCGGCTCCGCGATCGAGCCTTCGGTAAACCGCCGCTGGGTTTCCGCCAGCATGCCGTCCACCTCCTCTTCGGGAATCCGTCGCCCTTTCAGAAACCAGGCCCGTGCATCGGGAAGGTCCTCGTGGGTCCAGCCGGTCAACTCCGTGACCGCGCAACTGATCTCGAGAATCTGACCGTCCATGGCATGAACGAAAATCGGGATCGGCGCCTGCTCCACCACCCGGCGGAACCGCTCTTCGCTTTCGCGCAGCGCATCCTCGGCCTGCTTGCGGTCGGTGATGTCGCGCACGATGCCGAGTATCGCCGGACGACGGTTGAAATGGATGCGGCGTGCGCACAGTTCGACGCAAATGGCGTGGCCGTCCCGGTGCAAAAACGCCGCCTGGTGCCGCCAGGAGCACTCGGCTTCCTTCGCTGCACCGTGCATGAAGCGTTGGCTCCAGGATTCGAAATTTTTGGACGCCACTACCGATTCAAGAGGCAATCCTATACATTCCTCCCCCGAATAGCCGAGCAAGGCCGACAAGGCAGGATTCGCGAACACGAAGCGGCCGTCGTGAGCCACGAATACGCCGTCATCCAGCGAGTCGAGCAGCGCCTTGTATTTCGCCTCGCTTTCCGAGAGCGCCTGAGCCGCCTCCCGGCGCACGTGCGCGAGTTCGATATGACTCGCAATGCACGCAAGCAACTGGCGTGCGGAGATAGGCTTGATCAGATAGCCGTCGACACCCGCGTTCACCTCTTCGCTGCAGGTTTGTTCCTCCGAGCGCATGGCGGTCAGGATCAACGGAATGTAGTGGGTCTTGGCGTTGCTCTTCAATGCGCGTAAAAGCACCGGTCCGTCGCGCTGCAGGGTCTTGAGGTCGGCCAGCAGGAGATCGGGAGGATCGTTCAGAAGGGCATCGAGCGCCGCCGCGCCGCTGGACACGGTCTGCAGCTCGTAGCGATCACCCAGGAACCGCCTGAAATAATTGCGCATCTCGGCGCTACTCTCGGCAATCAGCAGCCTGGCCCGCCGCCGGAGCCTTCCGCCGTTCCGAACCCTGACCGACGATAAAACGCCACCCACGCCAGGACGGCGAAAACTCGGCTTGGGAATCGCGGCGGCAGCGCCATTGAGGGATAAAGGCCAGGTAGTCTCCAGCAAATCGCTGGCAAAAGAAACGGAACCGGTCTTATGAAAGCCCCGGAAACGGTCGATAAAAATCTTGCCCGCAGTCAACCATTCTGCGGCCATTTGGTCATCCTTCTCCATGTTGATCATCCTGTATTGTTTATGACCCGGCGAGCCATGCTCGAAACGTCGATACGCCCCCGAACAGTGTCCATTCCCAGGGTTTCCGAGCAGCATAATCCAGATATGCCGAGCGTTTTTACCGCACTTCGCGGGATCGAATCAAGCCTCCCCCGATCTTACCGGTCGGCAACATCTTTTATCCTCGATGCCGCTTTCGGGGATACCGCAAGGGACGGAAAACGCATTATCCCCGGTCGACGATGTCGTCCTTGAGCACGTCGAATTCGTTGAATGCAATCTTTACGCTGAGCGCCAGGTTGAGAATGCTGGTCAGGACCGTACCGGCAAAAATGCATAACATGATGGCAATCTGGTATTTCACCGCCAGCCAGGGTTCGCTACCGCCCAGGATCTGGCCGGTCATCATGCCCGGCAGCGACACCAGTCCGAGGGTCGCCATGCCGGCCAGGGTCGGATTGACCGCCGCCTTGACGGCCTCGCGGAAATAGGGCCGTATCGCCTCCCGGCGCGTGGCGCCCAGCAGCAGATAGGTCAGGTACTCGTTTTCGTTTTTCCTGATCGCGGCATAAAAGCGTTCCAGCCCGATGACATTGCTCTGCAGACAATTACCGAGAATCATGCCGGCCAGGGGAACCAGATAACGGGCGTCGTAATAGAGGGACGGCCGTATCACCAGGAGCAGCAGATACGCCGTGGAAAACAGAACTCCGGCGGTCACCGCGGCGAAAGTGGCGGCGAAAAAGTAACGCCGCCTCAAGCCGGCGCGCATCAGGATGGTCCAGCCGGCCACTACCAGCATCACCAGAATCCAAAGTCCGTTCAGCCAGGGATTGTTGAGGGTGAACAAGGTCTTCAGATAAATGCCCACCAGGGCCAGTTGAAGGCTCATCCGGATGACCCCGGACACGATCGCTCGGCTCAATCCGAGGCCGATCATCCCCAGCAGCAGCCAGGGCAGCAGCACGACGCCGTAAAGCACCGCCATCCGCGGCGCGGTGATATCAAGTACTTCCATCGCGGCGAATTCGGGCCAGGCGCCCGTCCTCGAGTTCCAAAACGATATCGCAGGCGGCATCCCAATCCGGATCGTGAGCCACGGAGAGCACGCTGAATCCGGGATCGGCGAATACGTCCAGCACCGCCCTCTTGCTTTCGGCATCCAGGGCGCTGGTCACCTCGTCCAGAAGATAAAGGCTTTTGCCCAGTAACAAGGCACGCGCGATGGCGATACGCTGCTTTTCGCCCCCGGACACGTGCCGGCACTCCCGTTCCAGGATATCCGGGGCCAGGTGGAGCCGACCCAATGCATCGATCAGTCTAGACTCGGAAGGTTTGTTGTCCCGGTGGGTTTTGAATTGAAAGGGCAGCATCAAGGCGTCGCGCACCGTCTCGGCGCCCAGGACCGGTTCCTGGCCGATGTAGGCGGCCAGCCGCCGGACGGTCTGCACGCTCGATGGATCGAGCGGCCCGCCCTCGAACAGAATCCTGCCCGCGGCCAGCGGATAAAGACCCAGCAGGGTCTTGAGCACCGTGCTCTTGCCGGACCCCGATTTGCCGCGCAGGACCGCCTTTTCGCCGGCACACAGGGAGAAGCTGAAATCGCTCAGAATCGGTTTGCCGTGAACCGACACGAAGACCCGATCGAATCGGATAAGCGGCGTGCTCCGCTCCGGTTCCGGCGCCCGCCTACCTGCCGGCGCCATTGCGCACGAACGGATTGCTGCGGCGCTCCAGGCCGAAGGTGGACGAGGCGCCATGGCCCGGAATGAAAACCACATCGTCGCCCAGGGGAAAAAGCCGCTCCCGGATGGATTTCACCAGCGTGGCGAAATCGCCGCGGGGAAAGTCGGTGCGGCCGATGGTGCCTTTGAACAGCACGTCGCCGACGACCGCGAGACGCGCGCCGCGATGGAAGAAAACCACGTGGCCGGGCGTGTGTCCGGGGCAGTGCAGAACCTCGAGCGTCTGATGCCCGAACTGTACCGTGTCGCCGTCCTCCAGCCAGCGATCCGGGGTAAAGGACGCCACCGACGGAAAACCGAACATCTCGCACTGCTCGGGCAATAAATCGAGCCAGAACTGGTCCTCCTTCTGTGGGCCTTCGATCGGAATCCCGAGCCGCGCGGCCAGGTCCGCGGTTCCCCCGGCGTGGTCCACGTGGGGGTGGGTGAGCAGAATCTTGACGAGCTTTACGCCGGCGTCTTCGGCCGCCGCCAGGATCTGATCGAGATCGCCGCCGGGATCGACCACGACCCCCTCCATGGTTTCCTCGCACCAGAGTAGTGAGCAATTTTGCTGAAAGGGCGTGACTGGGATGACCGTAACTTTCATGTCGGAGTCCGGGAGTTGGATTCTGGGAAAGAAGGTGGAAGAAACTTATTCTACCGAAACCGATCGCCGAAAATGTCCGGACAATCCGTTGTTCTTATAATGGAAGATCTTTGCGGGACAGAGCCTCCGCCCGCTCGAAACGGTGCCCCGGAAACGGCACCGGCAGCGCTTGCGCGGCAGCCGGGATCATTGACATGGCCGGTTGCCGCCGCCCGGGTCGTTCATCAGCAGGTACAACACGCGGTCATCGCCGCGGCTGCGGGCGTTGTAATCCGCCAGGGCGGTTTCCAGTTCCCCGTTGGGGCCCGCGGAAACGAGGCGTGCATTGCCCGGCAGCCATATGTCGCCGACGTCGCCGCAGACGCCGTTGCGATTCGCATCGCTGCAGGGTATCTGGAGCATGATCGGATTCGTGCAATAGCGCTCGGCATCTGAATTCGTGCATTCGGGCGCATGGCGCTTGAAGCCGTCGAGAACTCCCGTCTCGCCGTTCGCGAGATGGTTGATAAAGCGACGGCTGTTGCAGCTTTCGTCGGAAAAGCTGCAATGGGCCTTGCGGACGTCCAGGCCCACGCCGTCCGTCAGATACGGGCCGCGCCAACCGCGGCCGGTCGCGGGATCGAAAGTCCACAGCGGCGACGGCAATGACGTCGGCTCGAACAGATCGTGAATCGAGCGCGGGATTTCACCGACGTCGGCCCGGTAGCCGAGGCCGGCCTGTCCGCCTAGAATCGCCGCGCGTATGGCCTCGAGACTCGCATCCGTGGCGGCGCATTCGGCCGCGAAGTCGTCGCCGCGCACGAAAGACATCACCACGCCTATGGCGGCCAGCACGATCACGAGCACGGCCGCACGCTCCGCCCGCGTCATCTGGCGGCGCATTCTCCAAAAACACCGTAGCGGTTGATTCGAGGCAATCATTCACCATTTCTCGATTCTTGGACCGGCACCAATTAGCCAGGCCTTTCACGAAACATGCCAACGCATCCACAGGCTTGGCGTGTAGCACTCCGCTTGACAGGCAGGCCGGACGGGTTACCGCGAACCGGACGAAAACGCCCGGATCTTGCGGGAAAAAACATAATGCACCGAGGCGAATGACGCATACCGGAAACAGGCGCGCTTCGCGACCGAAGCGATTGGACTCCCCGGCGATATAAAGAGTCAAGCAAAAGACTGTTTCAGAACGAAAACGACGATCAAGCCGGCGCCTTCGACTGTGGAATTTGCCCGATCCGAGGCTGTCTGCACACGGTCGCACTCAGCTTCTGCCGCGAAACCGCCGCATAGGCAAGCGGTGTCATCGTTATTCTTTTCGAGTCGAAATATACGCTATACCCCACAGAGCAGTGTGGTATTTGACGCACATACCTCTTTTGTCGCCAGGAAAAATTCCCTTAAGCATATGATAATACTGTCATAGTCTAATTTGGTGTAGTCCTTGCGATAACGCTCGAAGCCGGCGCCCGCCGTCCCTTCTCTTGTGTACTCAGGCGAGGTCATGTATGGAACAAAAGATTGTATTCGATGAACGATGGGCCAAAGTCCTGACCGGGG
Source organism: Methylocaldum marinum (assembly GCF_003584645.1). Lineage (GTDB taxonomy): Bacteria > Pseudomonadota > Gammaproteobacteria > Methylococcales > Methylococcaceae > Methylocaldum > Methylocaldum marinum. The sequence goes on along the minus strand of NZ_AP017928.1, from coordinate 4,795,241 downwards.
CCCTTTCGTTCTCCTGCGCCATCGCGGCGTTCGCCGCCGATGACAGGCAGGAACAAGGCCAAAGCGATGACGCAGTACAACTCGACGAAATCGTCGTGACCGAATCGTGGCCGCAGTTCAAGTCGCTGAACACTACCGAAATGACCGGTAAGGCGATAGCCAAGAAGCAGTCCCGCATCAGCGACACCTCCGCGCTTTTCGACGACGTTCCGGGCGTCAGCCGTTACGGTTCGGGCGGATTGTCCAGCCTGCCGGTGATTCACGGCCTCAATGACGACCGGGTCAAGGTACAGATCAACGGAATGTCGATCACGTCCGCCTGCGCCAATCATATGAATCCGCCCCTGTCCTATATCGATATGCGCAACGTGGAACAGGCGACGGTCGTGGCAGGCATCACGCCGGTGAGTGTCGGCGGGGACAGCCTCGGCGGCACGATCATTCTCGACGCGATCACGCCCCGATTCGCGACGGCCGAGGAAGGCACGATTTTCGGGGGTAGTATTTCGTCCTTCTACCGCACCAACGGCGAAGCTTTCGGCGGCAGCGTGACGCTCAACGCGGCCGGCGAACACGTCGCCCTGTCATACACCGCTTCTCACACCGAGAGCGACAACTACAAGGCGGGCGGCGGCTTCAAGGTCAAATCCAGCCAGTACGAGGCTCAGAACCACTCCATGACCCTGGCGCTCGGCAACGACGATCACCAGCTCGTCGTCAACGCCGGCCAGCAGAACATTCCGCGCCAGGGCTTTCCCAACGCCCGCATGGACATGGTCGACAACGACAGCACCTTCGGCAATGTCCGCTACAAGGGAAAATTCGGCTGGGGCAATCTCGAAACCCGGTTCTATTACGAGCACACTCGGCACGAGATGAACTTCCTCCCGGACAAACGGCCCGGCGACATGCCGATGAAGACGGTAGGCAAGAACCTAGGCTATCTGATCAAGGCGGAGATACCGCTGACGGATCGGGATACGCTGCGAATCGGTAACGAATACCATCGCAACGAGCTGGACGACTGGTGGCCGCCGGTCGCCGGCAGCATGATGATGGGCCCCGAAATTTTCTGGAACGTGCGCAACGGCGAGCGCGACCGCATAGGCACTTTCGCCGAGTGGGAGGCCCGCTGGACCGAGGAGTGGAGTTCGCTGCTCGGACTGCGCCACGATCACGTGAGCATGAACGCCGACACCGTACAGCCCTACTCCTCGACGTCGATGATGCACCGCGCCGACCGGCTGGCGGCCGGCATCTTCAACGGCAGAAGCCGCGACCGTACCGACGACAACTTCGACCTGACCGCCCTGGTGCGCTACACGCCCAACGACACCAGCCATTTCGAAGCGGGCTACGCGCGCAAGAATCGCTCCCCCAACCTCTACGAACGCTATGCCTGGGGTTTGGGCAGCATGGCCATGTACATGAACGGCTGGTTCGGAGACGGCAACGGCTACGTCGGCGACCCCGATCTGGAACCGGAAGTGGCGCATACCATCAGCGCCACGTTCGGCTGGCATGATGCCCGGCAACAGAAATGGGAGGTCAAGATCACGCCCTATTACACCTATGTCGAGGATTACATCGACGTGGACCGCTGTCCGGTGACGCCCGGCACGGCCTGCACCGCGGCCAATCTGCGCGCGACCGACGGCTTCGTGTTCCTCAAGTTCGCCAACCACGACGCTCAACTCTACGGCGTGGATGTTTCCGGCAAGGCGCTCCTGGGCGACACTCGCTTCGGACAGTTCACCGGCAGGGCCATCCTAGGCTATGTCCGCGGCGAAAATCTGGATACCGGTGACAACCTGTATCACATGATGCCGGTCAACGGCAAACTGACCGTCGACCACCAGTGGGGCGGCTGGAGCAACGCCGTCGAACTCCAATTGGTGGCGCCGAAAACCGACGTGACGGACGTCAGGAACGAACTCAAGACGGGCGGCTACGCTTTGGTCAACCTGCGCACCGGCTATGAATGGAAACATGTCCGCGTCGACGCCGGACTCGACAACCTGCTCGACAAGAATTACGACTTGCCGCTGGGCGGCGCCTACCTCGGTTCGCGCCCAATGGCCTACGGCACGGCCCTGCCCGGGATGGGACGCTCGGCATACGTCGGAGTGACCTTCACGTTCTGACGGGCCGGCGTGCGACGCCGAATCGGCCGGCAAAGGATTGCCGCCCTACCGCTCTCTCCCCGGCTCCGAAACTTTGATCTCCGGATGCAGCAGATCGATGAAGGGAGCCGGGTAAACACCCAGCCCGAAGATCAGGAGCAGCAATACCGCCAACAGCAGGTGCATTCCGACCGGCCCGGTTTCCGGTCTTGCTTGCGTCAACTCCGGTGCCTGGGCCATTTGAAAAACGATGCGGAGGTAATAGTAGAGCCCGAGCCCGCTGCCGACGATGAGCGCGCCCATGAGCAGCCAGAGCGAACCCTGACTGCCCGTGGTAAACAGATAGAACTTGCCGATGAAACCGGCGGTCAGCGGTATTCCGGCCAGGGACAGAAGCGCCACGCTGAACACGGTTGCAAGCCAGGGACGCGTCCAGAACAGGCCGGTGTAATCCTCGAGATCTTCCGCTTCTCGATCGGCCGGGCTGATGGCCGCCACCACGCCGAATGCCGCCAGGGTCATCGCGAAATAAGCGGCGAGATAGACCAGCAGCGCTTCCGCCGCCAGGTTTCCGCCCACCACGTTGGCCGCGATCAGCGCCACCAGCAGATAGCCCATGTGGCCTATCGAGGAATAGGCGAGAATGCGTTTGACGTTGTTCTGCCGCAAGGCGAGCAGATTGCCCACCAGCATGGAAACGACGGCGACAAGCACCAAAAGAACATTCAGCACCGGGTTACGGAGCATTCCGGCTTCCAGTCCGTAACGCATCAGCAAGATAAAAACCGAGCCCTTGGAAACCGTCGCGAGCAGGGCGGTGACGGGCGCAGGCGCCCCCTGATAGACATCGGCGGTCCACAGGTGAAACGGTACCAGCGACAATTTGAAACCCACCGCAACCATGAGCATGATGGTTCCGATGGCGGACGGAAAGGTTCCGGTCCGCGCGCCGAGGGCCGCGAATTCCATGGTGCCGGTCTCGGCGTAGATCAAGGCCATGCCGAACAGCAGGAAGGCCGAGGCGACGCCGGACATGACCAGATATTTGATACCCGCCTCCAGCGCCCGGTTTTCCCGCAATGGATAGGCGATGAGCGCAAACAGGGATACGCTGAGAATCTCGAGCCCGAGAAAAAACGACGCGAAATGATGGGCGGCGGCCAGAACGCCAGCCCCCAGCAGCGCCGTCAAGATCAGCAGATAAAGCTCTTCCGGCCGGCTCTCGCGAATCCGGAAATACTCCCGGGACAGCACTGCCGCAACCAGCCCCGCGGCATAAGCCATGACGATGAAGACCAGTGCATACCGGTCCATTACCACGAGCGGCGTAACCAGCCTGGGAACCCGATCCGAAACCAGCGGGACCGTGGCCAGCGAAATCAGAATGCCGGCGACGGTCAGAGCGAAGGCGAGACCGTGATTGCGGCGGACGGCAATGGCCAGCATCACGACCACCACCGCGACGGACAGCGAGATCAGGGGCAGCAGCGCGAGCAGGTCCTCCGCAGCGATCATAGCGCCCTCCCCGATACCCGGCCTTCGTTCCAGGGTTGCGAATAGGCCTGCTGCGCGACACTGTCACCCCAGCCCTTCAGGCTATTCTTCAGCCACGCCTCGGAGACATCCAGCATGGACTGCGGATAAAGCCCGATCCAGACCGTCGCCGCCATCAACAAGCCCATCACGGCCAGCTCGCGGATGCCGAAATCGCGGATCGGACCAATCGCCAAAGATTTTCCGTGGAAAGCCCGTTGCATCAGAATCAGCGAATAAACCGGCGCGATGATCAATCCCAGGGCGGCGGCGACCGTCATGGGGGCATCCACCCGGTAAGCGCCCAGCAACACCAGGAACTCGCCGACAAAATTGCCCAGCCCGGGCATGCCGAGCGCGGCCACGGAAAAGAACAAAGCGACGGCCGCCATGCGCGGCAGGTTCGTCCACAGACCGCCCATGGCGTTCATGTCGCGGGTATGGATACGCTCCTGCAGGGCGCCGGCCACGGCGAACAGGGCGGCGGACGAGATGCCGTGCGCCAGCAGGGTGATCACCACCCCCTGGAGCGCCAGCCCATTCCAGGCATAGAGCCCGACCAGCACGAATCCCATGTGGCTGACGCTACTGTAGGCGACCAGCCGCTTCATGTCCGACTGCGCGAAGGCCAGCATGCCGCCGTAAAGAATGCCTGCCACGCCCAGCCCCATCGCCACCGGGGAAAAATCCGCGACCACTTCGGGAAAAAACGGGATCACGAAGCGCAACAGCCCATAGGCGCCGGTCTTCAGCATCACCCCGGCGAGAATGACGCTGCCTCCGGTCGGCGCCTGGGTATGAGCATCCGGCAGCCAGGTATGAAACGGCACGCCCGGCAACTTCACGGTGAAGGCGATGAAGAATCCGAGCATCAGCCACAAGGCGGTATTGACATCGAAATGCGTCTCCAGGAGTTCGAAATAGTCGAAGGTATAAACCCCGCTGTCGCGGTAGTGGATGACCACCATCACCACCAGGGCCAGCAGCATCAGGAGCCCCGAGACCTGGGTGAACAGAAAGAACTTGATCGCCGCGTAGGCGCGGTTCTCGTGTCCCCACAGCGCGATCAGGAAATACATGGGTACGATCATGATTTCCCAGAACACGAAGAACAGGAACAGGTCCAGGGCGAGGAACACCCCCAGCACGCCGGCCAGTGTCCACAACAGATTGAAATGAAAAAACCCGGACCGCTCCCTGATCTCGGTCCAGGAAACCGCCACCGCCACGAAGCCGAGAAAAACCGTCAGGGCGATCAGCAACAGGCTGACGCCGTCGACTCCGAGATGAAAGCCGATGCCGAAACGCGGTATCCAGCGCCAGCGGACCTCGTCCAGCCAGACGCCGGCTTCCGGAAAACCGCCCGCGAAATAAGGGACGAGCAAGGCGGCGTCCAATAACAGTGCGGAGAGGGCGATCCAGCGCGGCGCATTCGCGGCATAGCGCTCCGCCGGCCAGGCCAGCAGGCCGCCCGCCACCAACACCAGAATCAGCCCAGCCAGCATCACGACAAGATCCCCAATGCGACGGCCAACACGGTTCCTCCCGCGAAAGCGGCGACATACCAGCGCAATTGCCCGGTCTGGGTGGCTGCGAACGCACGGTGCGCATAGCGGCTGGCGACCGCAATTCCGTGGAAGACATCGTCCGCGATGTCGTTGCGATTGACCGTGGCCAGCCAGCGGAACGGCGTAACCAGAAACTTTCCGTAAGCCCAGTCGAATCCCCAGCCGCTGAACCAGAAGCGGTGCAACAGATCGCCCCAGCGGGTGTTTATCAGGTCTTGGACCGGGTAGATTCGGACCAGATAGAGCAGAACCGCGATACCCACCCCGACCAGCGGCGCCAGCTCGGTGAGAATCCGCATAAGCGACTCCGGTTCGCCGGGCTCATGCGCGGGAAACACCGATTCCAGAGGCATGGATACCAGCCCGCCGAACAAGGCCAGTGCGCCCAGCAGTATGAGTGAAATGCTCATGGCGAACCCGAGATGTTCTGACGCCAGCGGATTTTCGGGGCCGAAAAAGGCGATGAAAACCAGCCGAAAACTATAGATGCCGGTCAGGAGCGCCCCGAGCGTTCCGGCAGCCCAGAGCCATATGCCGTTTTCCGCCCGAAGCGCGGAAACCAGGATCTCGTGTTTGCTGAAATAACCCGAAGTGAATGGCAGAGCGGTCAGGGCGGCACTGCCGATGATGAAGCTCCAGAACGCGATCGGCAGGCGCTTTCTGAGCCCGCCCATGCGGAAAATATCATGCTCGTGGTGGTTACCGTGGATGACCGCCCCGGCGGCGAGAAACAGCAGCGCCTTGAAGTAGGCGTGTGTGGTCAGGTGAAAAATGGCCGAGGAAAACGCGGCCACCCCGAGCGCCAGAAACATGTAGCCGATCTGGCTGATGGTGGAATAGGCCAGGATCCGCTTGATATCGCGCTGGGTCAGCGCGGTGAAACCGGCGATCAGCAAGGTGGCGGCGCCGATCGCGGCAACCAGTTGCAGCACCGCGGGTGCGAGCTCGAACAGCATATGGGTGCGGGCGATCAGATAAACCCCGGCGGTCACCATGGTCGCGGCATGGATCAGGGCGCTGATCGGCGTGGGGCCGGCCATGGCGTCGGGCAGCCAGGTTTGCAGCGGCAACTGGGCCGACTTCCCTACCGCGCCGCCCAGCAAGAGTAGTGCGGCGAACGCGGCCATCCCGGAACCGACCGGCCAGGCTGCGCCGGCTCGCTGCATGAGCATCTGAATGTCCAGGGTACCGAACCGGGTGAACAGCAGGAACAGGCCGATCGCCAGCGCGGTATCGCCCACCCGGGTCATCACGAAGGCCTTGCGGGCTGCCGCGCCGTTCTCGGGATTGTCATACCAGAAACCGATCAGGAGATAACTGCACAGCCCCACGCCTTCCCAGCCCAAGTACAACAGCACCAGGTTGTCCGCCAGAACCAGGATCAGCATGGCGAACACGAACAGATTCATATAGGCGAAAAAGCGCGCGTAGCCGGCGTCGTCCGCCATGAAGCCTATCGAGTAGACGTGTATGAGAAATCCGATCCCGGTGACCACGAACATCATGTTCAAGGACAAGGCATCGAGATAAAGAGAAATGCTCGGCACGAAACCGTTCACCCGCATCCAGGTCCACAGTACTTGGCGATAGGGCTCCAGCGAACCGCTCAGGAACTCGCTGCCGATCAGCGCCGCAAGCATCGCCGACAAGCCGACCGAGCCGGCGCCGACCCAGGGCACCCAGCGCCTGGGCATCTTCCCCTGGCTCGCCGCCAGAAGCAGAAAACCGATCAATGGGAAAAGCGGAACAAGTCCCAAATAATTCAGCACCCGTCTTCTCCTTTGTCGTTTTTCGAGGGTTGTCCGGCGTCCATGAGTCTCTCGGAGGGAATATCCCCTCATCGCGAACAATCGATACGGCGTTCAAACCCGGAAACGCCGATACCGAGCCGGCCTCCAAGTTTTAGTAGGATGGGCAAAGCGCAGCATGCCCATCGAAACCGGCTGGCCCGCGGGACGAACCCCGGGGAAGGGGCGAGCAGTGCGCAGCGTGCCGGTCGAACCGGCGACGATGGGCACGACCTGGCGGCTTTGCCCTTCGTACGGGACCTTCGGGCCTCAGCCCTTCATCCGGCTCACCGCGTCCACGTCCAAAGTGTGGAAGCGGTGATGCATCTGGGTCACCAGCCCCATGGCCACGCACACCTCGGCCGCCGCCATCGCCAGGACCAACAGGTACATGATCTGCCCATCGGCCTGATTCCAGCGCGAACCGGCCACGATGAACGCCAGTCCCGCCGCGTTCAACATGATTTCCAGCGAGATCAGCATGAACAGAAGGTTGCGCCGCACCAGCACGCCGGTCAGCCCCAGGGCGAACAGCACGCCCGCCAGCAACAGCCCGTGCCCCTCGGGAATGGTTTCGGTCATTTTTCCACCTCTTGCCGGGTCAAGTGATACGCTCCGACCAATCCGGCCAGAAGCAGCATGGACGCCAGTTCGACCGCCAGCACGTAAGGCCCGAGCAGCCGGATGCCTACTTCCTTGGAAGCGACGATGTGGCCGAGTACGGCCGGCTCTTGCTGCATCAGAACGAAAATGAGCTCGGTGAGCAGCACCGCCGCCATCGCGGAAGGCCAGCGCCAGGCGGCGGCCGGCAGCCATTTTCTCTCCTGCTCCAGCGTACGTCTCCCGAGATTCAGCAACATGATCACGAACAGGAACAGCATCATGATCGCCCCGACATGAACGATGATCTGAAGCATCGCCGCATAGTAAGCCCCCATGAGGTAGAACACGACGCCCGAGGCGAGCAGGGACAGAATCACGTACAACAGGGCGTGCACCGCGTTGAGCGAGGCGATTACCAGCGCCGTCGACACGACGCTCACCAGGGCCGCGGAATAGAACAGGACATACAGCAACATCTCGTTCTCCTAAGGCAAGAGACTCCTGACATCCACCGGCGGCGCCTCGTTCTCGGCCTCGCCCTTGTCCTTGCCGCCCACGCTCTTTCCGGCAACCCGGTAGAAATTGTAATCGTGATACTTTCCGGTTCCGTCGATCAACAGATGCTCCTTTTCGTAAACCATGTTGCGGCGGTCGTATTCGCCCATTTCCGTGTCCGGCGTCAGTTGAATGGCGTAGGTCGGGCAGGCCTCCTCGCAAAAACCGCAGTAGATGCAGCGTGAAAAATTGATGCGGAAAAACTCCGGATACCAGCGGCCGTGTTCGTCCTGGGTTTTCTGCAGGGCGATGCAGTCCACCGGGCACGCCACCGCACAAAGGTTGCAGGCCACGCAACGTTCTTCCCCGTCGGGATCGCGGGTCAGCACGATTCTTCCGCGATAACGCGGGGACAAGGCGGGCTTCTGCTCCGGGTATTGCACCGTGTCGGCCTTGGTGAAGGTGTGCCGGAACACGGTCCATAGGGTCCGGAACTGGGAGTAAAAATCTTTCAGCATAACGGCTGACCCGGGCTTATCGGCGATGCGGGCGAAGTCCGCTCCCGGTTCGTCGGATGCGCTATTGCCATAGGATGACGGCCCCCGTGACCAGAAGATTCAGGAAGGCCAGCGGCAGCATCACTAGCCAGCCGAACGACATGAGCTGGTCATAGCGCGGCCTCGGCAGAGCGCCGCGCACCAGGATGAACAGCACGATAAAAAAAGCGGTCTTGATGACGAACCAGGCCAGGGGCGGCAATACCGGTCCCATCCAGCCGCCGAAGAACAGCGTGACAATCAAGGCCGACCCGAGGGTGACGCCGATATATTCGCCCACGAAGAACATACCGAACTTCATGCCGGAATACTCGGTGTGGTAGCCGGCTACCAGTTCGTTTTCCGCTTCCGGCAAATCGAACGGCGTGCGATGGGTTTCCGCGAGCAACCCGATGAAGAACAGGACGAATCCCAGAAACTGAGGTACCACGAACCACCGGTCCCGCTGCGCTTCGACGATCGCACGCAAATCGAAGGTTCCGGCCAACATGACGACCCCCAGGGCGGACATCGCCAGAAACACCTCGTAACTGACGGCTTGCGCCGTTGCCCGCAGGGAACCGATCAGCGAGTATTTGCTGTTCGAGGCATAACCGGCCAGCACCACGCCGTATACCGATAGCGCCAGGACCGCCAGCACATAAAGCAGGTCGAAGTCGAAATCGATGATCCCGATGTCCGGCGCAACGGGAATCACCGCGAAAGCGGCGAGCATGCTGGCCATGATCAGGACCGGAGCGAGCACGAATACCGGCTTGTCGGCGAAGGGCGGGATCCAGTCTTCCTTGCTCAGAATCTTGAGCATATCGGCGACCACCTGGAACAAACCCAGCGGTCCCACGCGATTGGGACCCAGGCGGTCCTGCCAGATGGCGAGCAGCCGGCGTTCCACCCAGATCAAGAGCGCCGCCACCCCGATCAGCGCCGAGAGTATGCCGACGATATCCAACGGCGACCCCAGGCTCATGGCCGGTCTCCTTCGGTTTCGATGGCGACCCACGCCGGAAAATCGCTGCGGTAGAGGCCGGGAAGACTCACGGAGATGCCGACGGCGCCCCTGGGCAGCGACGCTTCCAGCCTCAGCGGCAAGCGCACCAGGCGTTCGTTCAAGCGCACCGCCAAGGTTTCGGCGACACCCAGCTTGTTCGCATCGTCCGGATGCAGCGCGGCGTAAGCCGCCGGCACCCGCTCGGTCAAGGACGGAGACAGCGCGCTCAGTTCCTCGCTGCCGAAAACGTGATACAGCGGTATGGCGCGCCAGCGGGTCCGGTCGCGCGACGGAGAGGGCACTTCGTCGAACCAGCGGGGCTCCGGCGTTTCCGGAGTTTCGAACAATCTCACGCCCGGATCGCCGCTGCGCAAGGAGCCACCCACCTCGTCCTGGAACTTGTTGACGGCCTGCTGATGGGAATTCCAGCGCGGCGCCCAGGCGAAAGGCAACAGGGCCGGCGGCACGTCCACATTCGCGCCTTCCATGGAAAACGCCAGCGCCGAATCCGGATCGTCCGGCGGCCTGGGCTCGTGAATGTCGCGGTGCGCGTTCATGGCGGTCCGTCCGCTATAACGGTGCGGCTGACGCGGAATTTTCTCGCCTTCGATGCGAAAGCCCGCCGGCGGGGCGGCGTCCCGAATCGGGCCGAATCCCGACAGTGACGCGGCACAGACCGCGGTGAGCCCATCGACGGACAACCAGCGGGCGCCCGCGGCATCCGATAGCCAGCGCCAACTGTCGCAAATTTCGCCGCCGCCCGGCATGACCGAATAAAACCGCTGCGCCCGCCCCTCCAGACTGACCAGGGTCCCCTCGGTTTCGGCAAAGGTGCTGCCCGGAAGCAAAAGTTGGGCCTTGGCCGCGGTGCCGTGGCGGATATGGTCGATCACGACCACATGCCGGGTGCCGTTGAAAAAGCTGTCCACGGCCCCGCCGTCTGTCCGGCGGTAGAGATCGTTTTCCAGCACGATCACGGTGTCCAAGTCGCCGGCTTTCGCCGCGGCGAATGCATCCATGACGCTGCGGCCGTCCATCATCGCCAGCCCCAGCGTGTTGCATTCCGGCACCACATAGCACAAATCGCTTGCGCTGCCCCCGCGCCGGTTTGCCAGGGCATGGGCGATATTGGCGGCCGCCCGGACCACGGCGAGACTTCCGCAGCCGGTGCCCGATACGATTAAAGGACGCGCCGCGGAGCCGAGAGTGCCGGCGATGCATTCCGCGAGATGCGCGTCCGCTTCCGAGAGATCGGGCACCGCCGGTGCGTTCGGATCGATCCGGCGGGCGACCGCCATACCCAGCCGCGCGATGTCTTCCGGCGTCCCAGGCAACACTGACTCGGCAATATCGTCCAGGCGGGTGGCGCCCGACGCCAGGACGAACAGCGGGCTCTTTTCGTCTTGAGCCGCCTCTCTCACGGCCGCATCCTGCCAGCGCGGGATCTTGAGCCGGTCGGCGCGTTCGAATGCGCGGTTCCGCACCGCCTGGCGCAGCGCGAGCGCCAGGCGCGGAGCGGTATTCGCCACGTCCTCGCCGACGATCAGAACGGCATCCGCCTGCTCCACCTCCCGCAAGGAAGGAACACGGACCGGCCAGTGCCGCAGCACCTCCAGAACGGCCGCCGCCAGCGCGGCCTCGCCTTGCGAAAGGCCGGCATAGAAATTTGCCGCGCCGACCAGTTCCCGCAGGGCAAAATTGGCTTCCAGCGAAGCGCGGGGAGATCCGATTCCGATCATATGGCCGCCAATCAAGCTTCTGAAATGGGCCAGAGCCGTTTCCGCGGTGATCGTGTCTCCGTGAAGCAGGGGTTGGCGGATGCGCCGCTCGCTGTTGACGAATCCGTAGCCGAAGCGGCCGCGATCGCACAGAAAATAACCGTTCACTTCGCCGTGATAGCGGTTGACGATCCGCCTGAGCGTTCCGTAGCGTTCGCCGGGGCTGGTGTTGCACCCGACCCCGCAATGCACGCACACGGAAGGCGCGTGCTGTAAATCCCATTTCCGGACGTAATGCCGGCTGAAGGGGCGGTCGGTGAAAACGCCGGTAGGACAAACCTCGACCAGGTTGCCGCTGAACTCGTTTTCCAGGACGCCGTCCTCGAAGCGCCCGAAATAAACCCGGTTGCGGGAGGCGAACACATCCAGGTCCTTGCCTCCGGCATAATCCCGGTAAAGGCGGACGCAGCGGTAACAGGCGATGCAGCGGTTCATCTCATGATTGATGAACGGCCCCAGGTATTGATTTCGGTGAGTGCGTTTCAAGCCCCGGTAGCGGCGAAAAGTATGCCCGGTCATCACCGTCATGTCCTGTAGATGGCACTCGCCGCCTTCCTCGCACACCGGGCAATCGTGAGGATGATTGGTCATCAGGCATTCGATGACGCCGGCGCGGAATTCGCGTGCCTCGGGCGCTTCCAGCGAAACCCGGAGACCCTCGGCCACCGGAGTCATGCAGGCCATGACCAGCCGCCCCCGGGTGTCGCTCTCGTCCTTGTACTGTACCACCGCGCATTGCCGGCAGGCGCCCACGGACCCGAGGGCCGGGTGCCAGCAGAAATAAGGCAGATCCAGCCCCAAGGACAAGCAGGTCTTGAGCAGGTTCTCGCCTGCTTTTACGTCGTGGGTCTGGCCGTCTACGGTGATCTTCGCCATGGTTCGCACCCTGTGTCAGGCCACCCTCGCGCTCGATGCCGGTTTCAAATAGCGTTCGAAATCGGCCCGGAAAAATTTTAGAGCGCTCTGCAAAGGTTCCGCGGCACCGGGCGCGAGCGCACAGAAGGTATTGCCTGGCCCCATCAGCCGCGCCAGTTGTTCGAGCTGATCCAGGTCCTCCGGCCGGCCTTTTCCCGCCAGCAGGTCTTCGAGTATCGCGACCACCCAAGGCAGCCCGTCCCGGCACGGGGTGCACCAGCCGCAGGATTCCCGCGCGAAAAACCGCTCCAGGTTGAGCACCAGCCGCACCGGACAGGTCCGATCGTCCAGCACGATCATGGTACCGGTTCCGAGCCGGCTGCCGGCTTTCATGATCGCGTCATAGTCCATGGGCAGATCCAGGTGCTCGGGCAGCAGAAAATCCGTGGATGCGCCGCCGGGCAGGAAGCCCCGCAGCGCAACCCCTTCCCGCATGCCGCCGGCGCACTCCTCGATCAGCACCCGGATCGGCGTGCCCATGGGCAGTTCCCACAAGCCCGGTTTTCTGACCCGGCCGCTCACGCCGAACAGCTTGGTGCCGGTATCCTCGCCGCGACCCAGGCCCCGGTACCAGTCCACGCCGTTGCGAATGACATGGGGCACGTTGCAGAAGGTTTCGACGTTGTTGACCACGGTCGGACGGCCCCACAGCCCGCTGACCTGGGGAAACGGCGGCTTCGCCCGCGGGATGGCGCGCTTCCCTTCCAGAGAGTTCAGAAGCGCGGTTTCCTCCCCGCAGATATAACGCCCGGCGCTGGTGTGGAGATGAATCTCCAGCTTGAAGTCCGAACCGAGGACGTGCTCGCCGATATAACCGCCGTCGCGGGCCTCCCGCAAGGCCTGTTCCAACCGGCGGGCGGGAAGATGGTATTCGCCCCGGAGAAAGATGTACGCCGTATCGGCCTGCACGGCATAAGCCGCGATGGCCACGCCTTCTACGAGCTGGTGCGGGTCGGCTTCCATCAGCAGACGATCCTTGAACGTGCCGGGCTCCATCTCGTCGGCATTCACCACCACGTATTTCTGCCCCGCCGATTCGCCCTGCGGCACCAGGCTCCATTTGACGCCGGTGGGAAACCCGGCGCCACCGCGACCGCGCAATCCCGAATCCTTCACGGCGGCGATGACATCCTGGGGCGCCATTTCTGTCACGGCCTTGGTCAGACCCTGGTAACCGCCGGCGCGGCGGTATTCGTCCAGCGTCACCGGCGAGCGATCGGGCTTGATGTTCTGCGTCAGCGGTTTGTCCATGCTTCGCCGTACCTTTTTAAGAATTCGTCGATTTTCGATTCATCCACGTCTTCGTACAGTTCATCGCCGACCATCAGCACCGGCGCGCGATCGCATGCGCCGAGACAAACGATCGGCAGCAGCGTGTAACGTCCGTCCGCCGTGGTTTCGCCCAAGCCGATACCCAGCCTCTGGGACAGACGCTCGCGGATTCGGTCAGCCCCCAGCATCCAGCAGCTTACGCTGTCACAGCAGAGGATGACGTTCTCGCCGACCGGTCGTCGAAAGACCAGGTTGTAGAACGTCGCCACCCCATCCAGTTCGTCCGGCGACATGTCCAAGAGCCCGGCGACGGATTTCAGCACTTCATCCGACACCCAGCCGCGATGTTTCTGCACGATCTTGAGCGCCTCGACGGAGGCGGCGGACTTATTCGGGTAATGCCCCGCGGCCGCGAGGATTTCGGCGGTTTCCTGTTCGTTCAAGACAAGGGCTTCGCTCATGAAGGCTTCCCTAGGAAGCTAACGCTAACATCAGCCACGCGCTTTTAGCGTCGGCTGGAGATTTTTGTTAGCTTTCTCTACCAGTAAGTTGAGACAGTGGTATTCCAATTTCCTTTTCTATTTTTTTATACTCATCTTCAGCGTGGCTCAGCAGGATACCAAGGCTCATAAGATACTCTTCATGATCCTCGACATCTCTCAATGTCTCACTTTCCAGCAATGCTTGATTAAATTTAATTGCATCCAAAATTGCTTGGATTACCACAGGAGCCATATTATTGCTTATATTCATTACGCACTCTCTCTTACCAACAATTGAGCCAATGTGTTTAGCAAATTTTTAAACTGATTGAGAGGCATGTCGAAGGCTGGAGCAATCGTATAATGCCTTGCACCCAAGGCGATGTTAAATCCATCTTCTACAATGGCCAAGCCGCTAGTGCTTAATTGCAAAAATAAACGATGCATAAATCTCACATAAAAAAATGATTTTGCTTAAATTTTTGTATTTACTGATTAGTGCAATTAAGCACTAGGTATATCTGTTCCAGTCGGTATTTTGTAATAATCCCACCTTCCTCGCGCAAAAACATTCGGTCTATCGAATGTACTGATCCCGCGAGGACGGTCTTTTACAGAGACCCAATCCACTCCATCTTTTTTATAAATAGTTATGTCAGCTGGTCTAACTTTGCCATTATTTCGAATAATTTTCTGCTCCACCATACCAAAGATAGGCCCCTTTGCGTTCAAGTTTTTTGCTCGCCAAAGATTAACTGGAACTTTTCCATCGAAGTATTTATCAATCTCGCCCGCACTAATCAATATTTCTTTCAAATTTTTCATAATGTTCTCCATAAGCTGACATTAGCTAGCATCGGCTATAGAAGGAATCCCTGCGCGATTGCTTCTTCGGGTTCTGGTATCCATGGGCGAACTCCGCATTCAAAATAACCGGCAGCGCCGGCTGCCACCATCTCAAACCCGCCGACTAAATCAATAACCTTACTTTCCGCGAATAAGCTTTTAGGAAACGACATATCCCCCTCACCTATCCACATCCGACATCACGAAATCGATACTCCCCAGAATCGCGATGAGATCGGCGATCATGAGGCCGCGCGACATCAGCGGAATCATCTGAAGATGGGGAAACGAAGCGGTACGGACGCGGGTACGATAGGACATCGTGCTGCCGTCGCTGGTCAGGTAATACCGATAGAGCCCCTTGGTTCCTTCCACGCAGGCCGACCCCTCGCCGGCCGGAATCACAGGACCCCAGCTGACGTTCAGAAAGTGCTGGATCAGCGTTTCGATGTCGTGCATGGTCCGCGCTTTCGGCGGCGGCGTCGTCAATGGATGAAACGCCTTGTAGGGTCCCGACGGCATGTTGTTCAGGCATTGCTCGATGATTCGGAGACTCTGCCGCATTTCTTCGACCCGAACCCGGCACCGGTCGTAGCAGTCCCCGTTTTTCCCCGACGGAATCTCGAACTCGAAATTCTCATAGCCGGAATACGGCCTTGCCTTGCGATAGTCCCAGGCGAATCCGGTCGCCCTCAGCCCCGGCCCGGTCGCGCCCCAGTCGATCGCCTCCCGGGTGGAGTAGACGCCGATGCCCTGGGTGCGCCGCTTGAGGATGCTGTTGCCCAGGACCATCTTGTCGTAATGCGTCAGCCGCTTCGGGAAATAATCGACGAATTCCCGCACCTTCTTGTCCCAGCCCTCGGGCAGGTCCATCGCCGTGCCGCCGATACGGAAAAAACTGGAGTGCATGCGCCCGCCGGTTATGGCCTCGATGATCTCGAAGACCCGCTCGCGATCGACGAACATGTAGAAAACCGGCGACAGTTGGCCCACGTCCTGTGCGAAAGTGCCGTAAAACAGGAGGTGATTGTTGATCCGGTAGAACTCCGAGATCATCACCCGAATCATCTGCGCCCTGGGCGGCACCTCGATGCCGGCCATCGCTTCCAGCGCCATAACGTAAGGCAGGTTGTTCAGCGAGCCGCCGAGGTAATCGACGCGGTCGGTGTAGGGAATGTAGGTGTGCCAGGACTGGCGTTCTCCCATCTTCTCCGCGGCGCGATGGTGATAGCCAATGTCGGGCACGGCATCGACGATTTCCTCGCCGTCGAGTTGCAGAGCGATGCGGAACACGCCATGCACGCTGGGATGATTGGGGCCGAGATTGAGAAACAGAAAATCGACGTCGTCCTTCTCCCGCTTCATGCCCCATTCTTCCGGCACGAAGCGCAAGGCCTCCTGCTCCGCCTCCTGCTTTCGCTCGGACAGCGTGAACCGGCCCATTTCGGTGGCGCGCGCCGGATGATCCTTGCGCAGCGGATAACCTCTCCAGGTGGGCGGCATCAGAATGCGGCGGAGGTTCGGGTGCCCTTCGAAGCGAATCCCGAACATATCGAACACTTCGCGCTCGTACCAGTTGGCGTTTGGCCAGAGTCCGGCAATGCTCGGCACGCTCAAACCGTCCTCGGGCAAAGCGACCTTGAGACGAATATCTTCGTTCCGATCGAAAGACAGGAGATGATAGATCAGCGTGAAATCACTGGCCGGGAGCCCATGCCGGTTTTGACGCAGGCGCTCGTCCACCGCGGTCAGATCGAACAGCATGAGGTAAGGCCGCTCGATTTCCCGCTTCAGAAAAGACAGGCATTCGACGATACGCTCCTTACTCGCCCAGAGGGTCGGTATGCCGTCAAAGACGGCTTGAACGGTAAACGCGTCATTCCCGAAACGACGCCGGAGCTCGCCGACGGCAGCACCGGCATTCGGCTTCCCCGCCTTCATCGCACTGTCTGCCGACGCGGTGGAAGCCATCACCAGCACCCTAGCCCCGGTCCGGACTGCGCAATTCGGTGGCCAGCTTACGCTCCGGGGTCTTGAGATCCCGCAAGCTTTTGATCGGCGCTTTCCGGACACCGCCTTCGCCGACCGTCCAGCCCAGGGGCCGTTTCTCTTTTCCGATCGATTCCTGCAGCAGAATCAAGCCTTCCAGCAGGGCATCCGGACGCGGCGGGCAGCCCGGCACATACACGTCCACGGGCAAAAACTTGTCCACTCCCTGGACCACGCTGTAAACATCGTACATCCCGCCCGAGTTGGCACACGATCCCATGGAAATCACCCAGCGCGGCTCCAGCAATTGATCGTAAAGCCGCTTGATGACCGGCGCCATCTTCATGAAAACCGTGCCGGAAATCACCATCAGATCGGCTTGCCGCGGGCTCGCCCTGATCACCTCGGAACCGAAGCGGGCGATGTCGTAACGGCTAGTGAAAACGGTGGCCATTTCGACGTAGCAACAGGACAGCCCGAAATTGTAAGGCCAGACCGAATGTGCCCGGCCCCAGGCGATCAAGTCTTCCAGCTTCGCCATGAGCAAATTGCGGCGCATGGATTCCTCGCTGACGCGCTCGCCGGGACGGGGCGCGGGGTCGGAATCGGCTCGGGTGAGGGTCCACTGCATCGGCACGTCCTTTAAATCCGTAATTGGGCATCCTGCAATTTTTGCCGTTCGGTACGCCAGTCCAGAGCGCCGATTCTCCAGAGATAAATCAGGGCGGCCAGCAAGACGCCGATGAATATCGACATTTCGATGTACCCGAGCCACCCCGTCTCGCGGAAAGCGACGGCCCACGCAAGGATGAAAACCGCTTCCAGGTCGAAGATGACGAAAAAGATCGCGACCGGATAGAAGCGTATGGTGAGGCGTACATGGATGTCGCCCGCCGGCACGACGCCGGATTCGAAAGGCTCGCCGGCGGCGCGTACCGCTGTGGGCCGGGCGAGAAAATGGGGAATCGCCAACATCGCCGCAATCACGACGAGGATCGCCGCGATATAAGCGATGAACGGCCAGAGATTCGATGCCTGCACCAGATCGGCACTCATGCCACTCCTCCGGGTGTGCTGCAGCGGACTGCCACGGCGATCAACTTCTCCGCAGATTAATAGGACCGCCAGAACCGGCCTATATGTAGAATTACGTAGTTCAAACCAACCACTCGGCATGGATGGAACGATTTCGATCCGACTGCCGCGTCCGTTTCCACGGCACGGAAAGGCGCTCGCGTTGCAAGCACGTCCGCGATTTTAGGATAATAGCCGTTCATTTTTCCCGTCCAAACCGTTTCCCGCATGAAAAAACGTCTGGAAAATCTGCTACATAGCGCCGTTTCCGTATTAAAAGAACATGGCGGGCTACCTCCCGATATCAATCCGACCGTTCTGGTGGAGCGTGCTCGCGATGCGCAGCACGGCGATTTCGCCACCAATCTGGCGATGACCCTGGCCAAGACCGCCAAATGCAATCCGCGACAACTGGCGGAAAAAATCGCGTCGGCCCTGCCCCGGGACGACGTCATCGCCAAGCTCGAGATCGCCGGCCCCGGTTTCATCAATTTCTTCATCGATCCGAAGGCCAGACATCGAATCATCGCGGATATCCACGACGCCGGGCACGAGTTCGGCAAGAGCCGCATCGGAGCGGGCCGCAAGGTACAGGTGGAGTTCGTTTCCGCCAACCCGACCGGCCCCTTGCATGTGGGACACGGCCGCGGCGCGGCCTACGGGGCGGTGGTGGCGAACCTGCTGGCCGCCACCGGGTTCACGGTGCACCGGGAGTATTACGTGAACGACGCCGGCCGGCAGATGGACATCCTGGCCGCGAGCGTCTGGCTGCGTTACCTGGAAGAATGCGGCGAAGTCCTGAGCTTCCCGAGCAATGGCTATCGCGGCGAATACGTGCGCACGATCGCCTGGGATCTGCACAAGCAAGTCGGAGAGAAATACCGGCGGCCGGCCGCCGAGGTCATGGCGGACATTCCGCCGGACGAACCCCAGGGCGGCGACAAGGAGATACATATCGACGCGCTGGTTACCAGGACCAAGGCGCTGCTCGGCACCGACGCTTACCGTATCGTCTTCGATGCCGGCCTCGACAGCATCCTGGGCGACATACGCGAGGACCTGGAGGAATTCGGGGTTCGTTACGACGAGTGGTTTTCGGAACGGAGCCTCTCCGACACCGGAGCCATCGAGCGGGCTCTGCTGAAGCTTCAGGACGGAGGCTATCTCTACGATAAGGATGGCGCAACCTGGTTCGCCTCCAGCCGCCTGGGAGACGAAAAGGACCGGGTCGTGGTCCGGGAAAACGGCCAGATGACCTATTTCGCGTCCGACATTGCTTATCATTCGAACAAGCTGGAGCGCGGTTTCGATCAGATCATCAACATCTGGGGCGCCGATCATCACGGCTACATTCCCCGCGTCAAAGCCGCCATTCAGGCTCTGGGAGGCGATTCCGAACGGCTCCACGTACTGCTGGTACAGTTCGCGGTGCTCTATCGCGGCGAGGAAAAAGTCCAGATGTCCACCCGCTCCGGAGAATTCGTGACACTCCGCCAGCTTCGCAACGAAGTGGGCAAGGACGCGGCGCGATTCTTCTATGTCATGCGAAAGTCCGACCAGCACATGGATTTCGATCTGAAGCTGGCCACATCGAGGACCAACGAAAATCCGGTCTACTATGTACAATACGCTCATGCGCGGATTTGCAGCGTATTTCGGCAATTGGACGAAAAAGGCTGGCAGCGCGACATTCTCGGCGGCATGGACCAACTGGAGTTATTGACGGAAACGCACGAACTGGCCTTGATCAACACGCTGACCCGCTATCCGGAAGTTGTGGAACAGTCGGCCATTCAGCACGAACCGCACCATCTGGTGCATTATCTGCGCGAGCTGGCGTACGAATTCCACACCTATTACAACGCCCATCAATTCCTGGTGGAGGACGCGGCATTGCGGAATGCCCGCCTCAACCTGATCGCGGCGGTGCGACAGGTGATCGGCAACGGCCTGGGCCTGCTCGACGTTTCCGCGCCCGAAGCGATGTAGAGGCATGTCCAAGGATTACAAGCACCGCATTCCGGGATACCGAAAACGCAGACTCCAGATTCCAAAACGCTGGAGCCTGGCTGCGGCCGGAATCGGCGGCACGCTCGGGCTCGCCGTGTATCTTTTCTCCGACCCCGATAGCGCGCAAAGTCCGCAGGAACCCGACACCGTGGCGATGCCGGCGCCTCCGCCCCAAGCCCCGCTCAGGACAACGCCCGGGAGTGAAAAAAAGAGTCTGCCGGAACAGGCGCAGAAACCGGACACCGAGAACAAAAAAGCCGGCGATCGGGAGCCTCGGCCGATCAAGCCACGGGAGCCCAGATTTACCTTTTACAAGATCCTCCCCGAAAAGGAAGTCATCATCCCGGAAAGCGAGATCAAAACGATTAAACGGGAGGAAAAGCTCGGCAAGCAACCGGCCTCGGCGCCTTATCTGGTCCAGGCCGGATCTTTCGACAATCGCCGGAATGCCGAACAGCTGAAGGTAAACCTGGCCAAAATCAAAATCAAGGCCAGGATCGAGATGATCGAACTCGACAATTCCGCCTGGTACCGTGTCAACATCGGCCCCTACGCCACCTTGGCCGATGCCGACAAAATCAGGGCCTACCTCCGCACCAAAGGCGTCGACAGCATCGTGCAAAAAACGGCGAAATAACTCCCTTCGCTCCACCGTGCCGAACTATTAAGAAAGCGTGTTCGGCACATCACTGCCGATTGGTCCAGCGTGTCACCACAGGAAACAACCGCCGCTTTATCCCGTTGAGACGCCGAGAGGTCTCATGGCGGCGTGACCGATCGCTTAAAGAATCACCTCGAAACCCTCGAACTGAGGCGGCCCGAGGTAGATCCCCTTACTGCCGCCCGCGTTGGCGTGCGCTTTTCGAAAGGCCTCCGAACGGGTCCAGGCTTCGAAAGCCTCTTTGGAATCCCAGGTCGAATGCGAGGCGAACAGCGTGTGTTCCTCGTTGCTCGGACCTTGAAGGAGATGGAATTCCCGGAATCCCGGAACTTCGTTCAAATGAGTTTCGCGATTCCGCCAGATCGTGACGAAATCGCCTTCCTTGCCCAGCGCGATCTTGAATCGGTTCATGGCGATGAACATTTCGGATTTACTCCTGCAAAACAGTGTTTGGGTTAAGAATTACGCGACCAGCCGGTAGCACGGCTCATAGCATACGCCGGGAAGCTTCATGCGGCCTTGCGCCACGAAAGCCGCCAACAATTCGTCCAGGGGTTTTAACACTTCGGCATCGCCCCGAAGTTCGAAAGGCCCGTGTTCCTCGATGGTTCGTATGCCTTCCGCCTTGACGTTTCCGGCCACGATTCCGGAGAAGGCCCGGCGCAGATTGGCGGCCAGATTGTGAGGCTCCTGCTGGCGGTGCAACTCCAGGGAAGCCATGTTCTGATGCGTGGGTACGAAAGGAATCTGGAACTGCTGTTCGATCCGGAGCAGCCAATTGAAGTAATAAGCGTCACCGTTCTGTTTTCGGAATTCCCGGACCAGGCTGATGCCTTCTTTCATTTCCCGGGCCACTCCCGCAGGATCGTCGATGATGATCCGATAGCATCGGCGTACCTCGCGGCCTATCGTCGAGGTCACAAAGCGGTCGATAAGCTCGAAATAGCCGGCACACTCCGCGGGACCGGTCAAAATCACCGGGAACGGTAAATTCTTGTTGTCGGGATGGAGCAGAATCCCGAGGAGATGAAGAATTTCCTCCGCTGTACCGACGCCCCCCGGAAAAACGACGATGCCGTGCCCGAGCCTGACGAACGCTTCGAGACGTTTTTCGATGTCCGGCATGATGACCAGCTCGTTGACGATGGGATTGGGAGGCTCGGCGGCGATGATCCCCGGCTCGGAAACGCCCACGTAGCGGGCATCGTAGACGCGCTGCTTCGCATGACCGATCGTGGCGCCTTTCATCGGTCCCTTCATCGCCCCGGGACCGCATCCGGTACAGACGTTCAGCCCCCGCAGCCCGAACTCGTGACCCACTTCCTTGGTGTAATCGTATTCCTCTCGGCTGATCGAATGGCCGCCCCAGCAAACGACCAGATTCGGAGAAGCGTTCGTTATCAGACTGCCGGCATTGCGGAGAATATGAAAAACCGCGCTGGTGATATCTTCAGACACCTCGGGATTGAATGCCGGATTCGACACGATCTCCGACCCCGTGAACACGATATCCCTGAGCACCGAAAACAGGTGCTCCCGTATGCCTTTGATCATTTCGCCGTCGACGAACGCCGACGCCGGGGCGTTCAGCACCTCCAGCTTGATGCCGCGCTGCTGCTGCAGGACACGTATGTCGAATTCCTTGTGCTGATCGAGCACCGCCTTGCTGTCATCGACGGCACTGCCGCAGTTCAGGACCGCCAGCGAGCAACGGCGGAAAAGCTCGTGCAGGCCGCCCTGACTGGTATCGAGCAACTTCGCCACTTCGAGCTTGGACAAGACCTCCAGAGTGCCTTCCGGCCTTACCTGGGCGTTGATGGTTTGCATCGGAATTCCTATGTCAGATCTTCCGTTGGTCATGGTTGGCCATTGTGTCTCACACCTCGGACAAAAAGCTGTTCACAAAATCTGTGGATAAGTTTGTGGAACACGATCTTAAAACCTCTTCTCTACTCTGATTTCCGGACTCTTCCCGCGGATCAACGGGTTCGTTATCAAGCTAAAACATATAACGAATCAACACCTTAAAACGCACAATAAAAACCATGACCGGGACTGCGACAATACCGACAGCCCTGCACCCCCTGTGCATAACTTTTGACCTATATCAAAACCTCCGGGCTCGCATTGCGACAGATCTCGCCCCAGGCCGGATGCTCGCGAATCAGTCGCAATGCCTGACCCAGCAGGGTTCTACCGGGCTCCCGGCGATGCCATGTCGAAGCTCCGGAAGGGTGAGGCAAGGGTATCACGTCCGTCTCCGAACTTTCCCGGCAAAGCGTGTGGCGAAGCCCGATCACACGATCCAGTTTGTCGGCTGGGAGAATCTGGCCGATCGCCAGCTTGCCGACGGGAATGATGAGCCTGGGCCGAATCAGATTCAGCTCGGCATTCAGCCAATCGGCGCAATGATCGATCTCCTGCGGCGACGGAACGCGATCTCCGCCTTTCGGGTTTTTGCCGGGAAAACAGCGGCATACGGCGGCCATATAGACCTTGCGGCGAAAATCGTCTTCGCTTATGCCGATCTCGGCGAACCACTTGAATAGGGTTTTCCCCGCCGTCCAGGCGAACGGTTTTCCGAGCTGCCCCTCTTTGGCGCCCGGTGCCTGGCCGATCAGGAACACCGGCGACAGCACGGCAGTCCCCACGATCACCGGACCGACCATCCCGGCACAACGGGCGCAGCTCTTCAGGGACTCCTGATGAAGGACCAGCGAGCGCAGCCGTTCGTTCACGGGCACTCGCGGCTCAGGACGGCTGAGGGACATCCGTGTTGGTCCGGCTCCAAGCCAAGGTGTGCAGCCGCCCAAGTGTCTCCGGATCGGAAATCAGGGCGCGCTTCTCGGCCGCGGAGAGCGTTTCCGGGCCGTCTTCCACCAATTGGTACACCAGAGCTCGCAACTGGTGGCGCTGCCGCTTCTTGACCGGACGATCGGGCAAGAGCGCGAGGTGAAGCGAATAGGCTCCGGGGTCGGCGACGTTCAGCTCGCCCTCGGTCTGCTCGTCCGAGTGCTCGGCTCGGGCAAGGTTTTCATGGAGCAACTCGACGACGCGAGGTGGCTTGTACTCTTCCGGGGTCAGAAAAATCCCCAGCTTGCGGGCGAGCAAGCCCACCTTTGTGCTGCTGGAAAGAATCGAGATCGGTACAGAAAGCACTAATCCGGCCAGAACCGGTATCAGCCACAAGAAAAAGTCCGGAACGTACGTGTAGCTCAACCATCCGGCGGCCAATCCGGTCATTGTCTGCCCGCCGTGGGCCAGCGTGGCTTCCTTGAGGCTCAAACGATGATCGCCGCGGTTCTGCGGAGGCCAGCCGACGCTGCGGCGCAGCAAGATGGCAAACACGAATTTGCTCTGATACAGCATGAGCACCGGCGCCGTCAAAACCGAAAAAGCGCTTTCGAGAAAAACGCTCAAAGCGGCCCGTATCACGCCGCCATATTGCCTGATCAGGCGGGGACGTGCCAGCAGCAGCAAAAAGCTCCAGATCTTCGGCAGGAACAGCATGGCCAGGGTAACCAGCAGCACTGTCGTCATTTCGACCGCGTAAGACTCGGGCCAAACCGGAAAGATGTTGTCGCCGAAAAAATAAACCGGCATGGTTTGGCTCTGCACGTACGCTTCGAAACCGGTCAAGACCAGAAACAGTAGCCAGAGCGGCGAGGATAGATAGGACATGATGCCCATGAGGAAATATAGGCGGCTGAGTCCGGAAAACCCACGCGCGAAGACCATCCGCAAATGCTGCAGATTACCCTGGCACCAGCGCCGGTCGCGCTTGGCGTAATCGATCAGAGTGGGTGGCAGTTCCTCGTAGCTGCACTTGAGATCGGGCACCAGCCATACCTCCCACCCGGCCTCGCGCAATAAAGTCGCCTCGACAAAGTCGTGGCTCAGAATTTCGCCGCCGAACGGCTCTCGCCCGGGCAGCTTGGGCAGACCGCAGTGCTGTACGAAGGGCTGCATGCGGATGATGGCGTTATGCCCCCAATAATTGCCGCTGGAAAGCTGCCAGAAATTGATGCCGGCAATGAAGATGTCGCTGTACAAACTGCTGGCGAACTGCAGGATACGTGCGAACAGTGATTTATGGTTCACCGGTATCGGCGGCGACTGAATCAGCGCAACCCCCGGATGAGCCTCCATCAGGTCCACCATTTTCGTCAGCGTTTCGCCGGCCATGATGCTGTCGGCATCGAGCACCACCATGTAGCGGTATCGGCCTCCCCAGCGCCGGCAAAACTCTTCGATGTTGCCGCTCTTGCGGGCGATGTTCTTCTCCCGGTTACGGTAAAAGATCTTGCCGTGCGCATCGAAGTCGCGGCACATGCGATACCAGTTCACCTCCTCCTGCATCCACGTATCGGGATCGCGGGTGTCGCTCAGGATGAACAACTCGAACTCGTCGGCACGCCCGGTTTCGCGGAGCGACTGATAGATCGCTCGTAGCCCGGCGAATACCCGTACCGGGTCCTCGTTATAAATCGGCATCACCAGCGCGGTAAGCGCGGGCCCACGGTCCGACTCGGGGCTCGGACCCGAGGGCAGTCTTGAAATGGAGCGCTTGTCGCCGCCCCAGAGCAGGCACCAGAAGCCTAGGGTAGCCGTCCAAAACGAAGTACTGATCCACAGAATGAGCAAGGTATAAAGTACGAGCAGCACAATCTCCTGCGGCGTAATGCCGTTCTGCAGGAAGGCGCTCGTGATCATGGCAAGAGCCGCGAAAGCCGTCAGGGTAACCAGGGTAAAGAAAAACGTTCGCCTCAATGTGCGGACGTAGCCGGGCAGAGCGCTGGCTTGGGAAGACATAATTGACAAGGAATTAACTGCGTTGATGGGTCGATTTGAACAGCCAGAATCTGAGCGGCTGCTCGGCCATGGGAACCGGCTCCTCGGGAGGTGTAGGCCGGGGCAGGATTTCTTTCAGCATTTCAGCCGCATCGGACGGCGAATCCGGATTTCCGAACAAGGCATCGCTGGCCGATGGACAACCGGTCAGAAGCAAGGCTGCGCGCGCCGCTGCCACCGGATGGGGATCCCTGGACGGAGACAAGCGCATGGCGCGCGCCAGAGCATGGTCGAAACGGCGCTGAGCCTCTTCTATCGCACGCTTCAGCAATTCCTCGGAGGCTCCGCGCCCGACCCGGCGCCGGGCCCGGTTTAGGCAGTCCTCGGCCAAACCCTCGACAAGATCCTGCCGGGACAGTCCGAGACTCCGCAAATAGTCCAGGACCCTCTCCTTGATCCCGGGAGGCCACACCTGGAGAGCGGAGTCCGCATCGCCGGTCGTTGACATCTTTTCCAAAATTCGTAGTTGACTCATTGACGATTCCACTGATAAACCCATGTCTCGGTGAGTGCATCCTTTCCGGATTTCAACATCGCTCGCAACTCGACGGGGTCCTTATCCTTTTCGGGCTCCAAATCAAAGGTCAAACGCCACCGATCATTTTCGCCGTTTTTCTGAACCACGGTATTGGTAATCTTACCGGCCGAAGCGCTCACTTCGGCTTCCACTACGGCCTTTTCGCTAAGCAGCTTGAGTGTCGGGCTCGAGAATTCGACGACGAATTTGCGATGGGTGTTGTCCGGAATCGCCGCACCCACGCGCGTGGCGGCGACCTTGCCGCCGCCGGGAGCGGTAAATTCGTCCAATTCGAAATGCAGGCGATAGCTGTAGGTGTATTCCTTGCCTTCTCCGGTCGGTTGGTCGGGCACCCAAAAGGAGACGATGTTATCGTATTTCTCCGCGTCGCTCGGGATTTCAATCAAATAAACCGCACCCGGCCCCCATTCCCCCAAAACTTCGATCCAGGCGCTCGGCCGCCGGTTGTAACTGGATTCCAGATCCTGGTAATGGTCGAAATTTCGATCCCTCTGCATCAAGCCGAAACCCACGGGCTTTTCGTCTCTGAAGACGCTGATGCGAAGCTGGCGCGGATTGTTCAAGGGACGCCACACCCATTCGCCAGAGCTTCTTCCGATCAGCAAGCCGTCGGAATCGTGTACCTCCGGGCGGAAATCATCGATGAACCGATCGGTGTTCTCGCCGTGAAAGAACATGCTGGTCAACGGCGCGATTCCGACCCGTTCTATCTCCTGGCGAAAATAGAGATGGCTGGTCACGTCCATGGTCAGATCCAGGCCGGGACGCACGACGAAACGATACGCACCGCTTACCCTCTGACTGTCCATCAAAGCGTATATCGTGAGCGAGCTCGCGTCCTTGGCCGGCTTTTCGATCCAGAACTCCTTGAAGATCGGGAACTCCTCCGCCTTCGGCAAACCGGTATCGATAGCCAGCCCGCGTGCGGACAAGCCGTACTGCTGCCCTAGCCCAACCGCCCGGAAATAACTGGCGCCCAGGAAAACGGCCATCTCGTCGAAGATGTCGTCCTTTCGCAAGGGATGATGGAACCGCAGGCCGGCGAATCCGAGATCCGCGGGAAGCGGGTTCGGAAACTGATTCTTGCCGAAGTCGAACAGTTCCGGGGAGTAGGCGAGCCGCGTCGAGCTCCCGTGGTCGACGATATTGATGATCACGCGGTCCTTGAACATGAAACCGCGATGGAAAGCCTGGATCTGAAAGGGTAAATTCTCGTCGCGCCAGAGGGCCTTTTCGGGTTTATACCGAATATCGCGATATTGATCGTAGTCCAGATTGGTCAGGAACTCTGGCATCCCGGATTCATCGCGGGAATAGGGCTTGCGTGCCAATTCCTTGGCCTTCTGCTCGACGTCCGCGAACTCGAACGGCTTGACCGGCGGCTTTTCGGCAGGAGGCGCATCGGGCGGCTTGTGTGCCGGAACCTCGGCCGGCGGAGGTGAGGGTGCGGGCGCCGGCTTGGCAGGCTCGGCCGGAACAGCATGCAAATATAACAAAGACAAAAGGACGACGAACCTGCTTCGAAAGCTCACAGTGTATTTTTCCTCGGAGACTCAATAATCAAATTTCGTGCTAAGGACCACGCTCGATCCGGATATTTACATGCAATTCTCTTTCCGATCCGAACACCGAATCCCGGGCAAATTATCCCTAAATAGCAAAACCCACAGTATTGTCAAGGCATTACTACATGGCGAGCACGCCGTGACTGCCTTATATGAGTCAGCCTCGTGACCGCGAACCACGGCTCGCTTGCGGAACCGGCGTGCAGCAAGAAGAACGAACTGCTTCAAACACGACTCAGCCGATCTTGTTGGGATCACAGAAGAGGAAGATAACACGCTGTTAAGCCTAGAAACGGCAGACGGACGGGGAAACTGGTAAAGCAATTTTGAGCATCGTCGCCGGATCGCACGGCCACGGTACCATCGGGTACCTGGCTTCAGCCAGCCGGTGAGTTCCGGAGACCAAAGGAAAATCGGGATTCATCGGGCCTTTCTAGTTCATCTCAGCGGTCAACTTATGTTTCTAGGCTGAACCATAGTATAACCCGCCGGAAAATCTTCGCATCGATGCGCTATGCAGGCCTTTCCGCGGATAGCACGGCGGCTTTCCGCTCCTTGTGAAAACAACATCGATTCCTGAAAATGTCGCGCTCGAGTTTGTCAAAAATTGCGAGCGGTCCCGTTATGAAAAACCTAATCATCATCCGCCATGCAAAAGCGGAGCCGGCAACGACGTCTCTAGGCGACATAGACCGCCCCTTGAACGACCGAGGCAAACGCGACGCGCTGCTCATGGGAGGTGTACTGAAAGCGCGAGGAGTCGAACCGGATGTGATCGTAAGCAGCCCGGCGAGACGAGCCGCCGAGACCGCTGAACGGATTGCGGAAGCCGTAGGTTATGACAGCAACCGAATCGCCATGTACGACTCCGTTTATCTGCAGGAGGCTTCGCGTTTATTCGAATTGATTCGGTCACTTGATGATGTGCATCATCGGGCTTACCTGATCGGCCATAACCCTCACCTCAGCGAATTGGTCGCTCGGCTCACCGGCGAAGGTGTAGGCCAACTCCCCACCTGCGGCGTCGCAGCGATCGAGTTCGCGGTCGATGCCTGGGCTTATGTCATGGAAGGCAGCGGCCGACTGGTGTTTTTAGAGTTTCCCAAACAACACCCGTAACTCCCCGCCGTCCGCAGATGAGCTCCAAGAACCCGAGCCGAGGCGGATGATCCGACTATTGCGGACGGATCCGGACCGTCAGATTGGTCACCGAACCGGCCACGACATCGCCGCGCTCGGCAAAATCCCGTAGCCGCACTTCCGGATAGTCGGTACGTCGTCCGAGCGCGAGCGGATAAGACACCAGGCTCTCCTCCCCCGGTCTTCCGAGAACGAAAATGACGCCGCCGTATTCGTCCTGAAAACGCGACAGACTCATGCGCAGATTACCGCGCCCGGGATCGGCAAGATAGACCCGGTCTCCGGCAATGCCTCGAAGGACGGCGAAGTGGTGATAGCCGAACGGGTGTACATAAATCAGAACGGGCGCCGCCAAAAGTTTTAACTGATCGATCGTCAACTCGAATCCCGCCGCCCGGTAGCCTTTTTGCTCGGCCACTTTTTTCAGATCGAGCAGCGAAAATCCGATTCGCTTTTTATGGGCCCACTGCTCCTGGGTCAAATTCGCCAAAATCGAAGTCAGGCGGTTCAGGATCTCCTGCTCGGAAGTATCCTCGCCATAGTAGTACCGCAGGAGAGTCGCCAGCGCCGCGGCGCCGCAGGAGTAATCGAGCTTTTGTTTGACGACTGCGCGATCCCGGAGTTCGACTAGGGTGTGCCGCGTTACCGCCGGCGCCGAAATCGGCTCGGCCACAACCGCGTGTGCCATCAAAGTGCACAGCATCGCTCCCAACAGAATCCGGCCACTCTTGTTTTTCATTCCCTTTCCCTTTTTCCAAATAGCTTTGGATGCTTTTTATATCATTAATTGTGGGAAAGAGTCGTCACTCTCGCGCTTTGCATACACGTCGATTCACAAACCTGAGTCAGCGACATCGTGCTGTCCAACTGATTCTGACTGATGCTGCCGTTGGCCGCTGTCGTGTTCGCAGCGGTTTGAAGGGCAGCGGCTTGTACCAGGTAAACCTGGGTCAAAGCCTCCATATCGCCGGTATCAAGTCCGCCCTCGATCCGGTCGAGGGCGATATCGCCCAGGCGATCGGTGCTGGCAACGACTCCTTGATGGAACAAGGCATCCATCGCATAAAAATCGGATTCGGCATGGGCCAGGGCCGTGGACAACAGCGCAAACAATGTCAAGCCACCGCGTGTAAACGTGGTTTTCATAGGCCTCTCCATGATTTTCAAGACGATCGTGTCCTATGGAAGCACTGCAGACTATCGACTGGATGCTTGCCGCTCTTTCCTGTCCTGCAAGCGTGTCATCGAAAAAGCGGGGAAGCGACTGAACGCCCCCCCGCCCGTGATCCGGCTTTAATCAGGATTCCGATCTCATCGGGCACCTGGGTCTGCCGTTAGTGGATGCTCTGCTCCGTAACCTGTACGACACCCTGGACAGCGGATCCCAGCACGCCCAGATTAACAGCGGTTATCGTGGGGAGAGCCACATTGAGACATGCGTTTCCAATGCTGAAAAACCCGGAACACGCTTGACCACCTTCGACCGCTTCGAGTTGAGCTTCGCTCATGGGTTTTAGGCTGGACACCTGTCCCAATGCACGAAAATCGTTGTCGGCCAACGCGGGACCGGCAACCATAAGCGACGACAGTACTGCAGCCAACGCGAATGATTTCATGATCGAACTCCTTCTCTTACATGAATGACTCTTCTTCGACGACATCGTGCCCCAGCAAGTTCACCTCGAGATAGGCCGGGTATCGCAGACTCCGCCACGGCCCGGTTACGATCGGATGCGGACCGGCGGCCTACAGCAGCCTCTCTACGGAACGAAGCAACTTACCTTTTTCGCTCGCATCGAACGCCGAGCGCCATTTTCGGTCCGACCACCCGATCGTACGCATGCTCACGGCCGATCCGGCTCGTAGGGCTGTCCTGAGAAGACGGGGGGCGACCGAACGCCCCCCTTTTTTCGGCCCTAATCAGGGTTCCATCGGGGCACCGAGCCTGTCGTTATTGAATGCTCTGGTAAGTGGATTGCCATACGGTCTGGCCTGTTGTTCCCAGCAACCCGAGCAAGCTCACGTTGTATGCCGCTATCGTGGGCACAGCCACATTAAGACACGTGTTGGCGAGGGCCAGAACGCCCGAGCATGACTGCCCGCCTTCGACGGCCGCGAGCTGGCTTTCGGTCATCGGCTTCAGGCTGGACACCTGCCCCAACGCACGAAAATCATTGTCGGCCAACGCGGGACCGGCAACCATAAGCGACGACAACACAGCAGCCAATGCATACGATTTCATAATCGAACTCCTTTCTAGGTCTTGCTGAATCAACTCTTCCCTTAGCGTCGCGCCGTATTGTCCGAACGGCACGAAGCAAGCTCACGTTTCTCAAACTCCATTTTGATCGGGCCGCATCCTTGCGACCACTTACCCTATTGCAGAGCTCGTGCCACTTTCGAGCCGGACGCCGGGCCTCAGTCATTCGGGGATTGTTTTTGAAGGACTTTTTTATTGCCACGATGCTGACACCATGCCACCCTCAGCAGAATAACCGGGATTGGATACCCCCTATAGGCGAATGTGGAACCCGAAAATGTACGTTTTTGAAAATCGTAGCCGGCGCGGGCAATCCGAGGTATGGACCGGCCACATTTATCTCCGTTGTAAACCGAGTGAGCAAGACGAAACATCTCTTTCCCGAAATATCCATTGTGTGTTAAGAAATATCATCGCCTCCGATCTAATCGCCATGGATATCGGTTTTATTCGATAGTACCAATCGATCGGTAATATCGAGCATTTCGATCAAGATCATTCAGGTATAAACAAAAGAGGATTCTGTTATCTCTTGGATGTTACTTTTCTGAGATTTCAAGGCTAGTCGGAAACGATCGATCGGACCGGCGCATCACGGTGTGAGGCCGGCGCCTCTAATCCGTATTTACAAATTTGTTAGACTTCTGCTTCGGGCATCCATTATTGGTATAAAACAGATTGTCTTTTCAAATATTTGAAGAGTATTCGCGGATTTTCATTCTTGATACGAACTTGCGTCGCGACTCATATCGGAAAGCATTGACGGCCGGATAAGAAATCCAGGTTATCGGAATGAATGAGCAGGATACGAACACGCTAGCCCGGATATCTCGCCACAAGAGGCGGCATAGCCTTGAGACAAGCACAAAATCAGCTTGCGACACAGATTCTGTCGAGGACTGAGCCCATGCCGGACTGTGCCGGCGACCAGCGATGAGATGATTTGGGAGCCCCCGGGGCGACGGCTGATCGAAATCAATTTTCAGGGTGAAGCGATCCGTTCCGATGGCGGACTAATGCTGTTGCTCCATCAAACCGGCTCCCCTTTACGGTTCGGTTAACAGCTTAGGCCGACAATCACCCGCCGTCATGCCAATCGGCTTGCCTGGCCTCCAACGAAAAAAGGCGAAGGTCGATAAATCGACCTCCGCCTCGTTCTCCGAACCTGATCAGAACTTTATCGGGCTCGGATTTTTAGCTTAGTGAATCGTCTGGGAAGTGAATTGTCCAATCGTTTGAGTGGTAGCTCCAAACAATCCGAAAAGACTCGCATTGATTGCTGATATCGTGGGCGTCGCCACATTTAGAGCGGTATTCCCAATACTGAAAAAACCCGAGGCTGTTTGACCGCCCTCAACGGCCGCGAGCTGGCTTTCGGTCATCGGCTTCAGGCTGGACACCTGCCCCAACGCACGAAAATCATTGTCGGCCAACGCGGGACCGGCAACCATAAGCGACGACAAGACAGCTGCCAATGCATACGATTTCATAATCGAACTCCTTTCTAGGTCTTGCTGAATCAACTCTTCCCTTAGCGTCGCACCGTATTGTCCGAACGGCGCGAAGCAAGCTCACGTTTCTCGAACTCCATTTCGATCGGGCCGCATCCTTGCGACCAAAAAACCTAATGCAGAGCCCGTGCCACATTCGTCGCCCAGCACGACGTTCATTCATTCAGAATTGTTTTAAAAAGACTTTTTATTACTTCAAAGCACCCCCCCTATTGTTGGGAGCGGTTTTCTCCAATCGACACCTTCCTATAGCCGAATTTCGTCCCGGAGACTGTACGTTTTTGAAAACAGCGAAAAACTTACTTCGCCTGATACGACTGTCCATTCTCGTTTATGACTGCCATCGATGGCTATCGCATCATCACAGGTGTTTCATCCGTGTAACCGACCTGCAGCCCCAGGAATATCATATCTTTCGAACCCGGTTATATTCCTATAATCAAAACGAAATAACCATGCCTCTTCAATGTTATCCTTCGAATAGTTCAACTGAAATCTCTAAACCCGGATACCATGAGCGAAATTCGTATCCGTAAACGCAGATAAAAGCGAGCTTTTAAGGTTTTGTTAACCCGCTCCATCCATTCTTGGTTTTTTCCGGGTAAACGCTTGTTCGTTAATCAATTTGGACGAGCCGGGATGTTTTACCTTTTTGAAATGGCAGAAATGTGCAAGTTGCTTGAATCAGTCTTTCAATAACCGACGAAGCCGGGTCCTAAGCAAAGATGAACCTGGATTCTTGAAGATGCTGACGCATTTTTTTCTCGCATTTACCCAACAAAAAGGCGGAGCCAATCGCTTGACCCCGCCTTTTCCAAAGCCGGAATAAAAATTCTATCGAAACTCTGGCTTTACCATTAATGAATAAACTGAGAAGTAAACTGATCAATGTACTGACTTGGGTTTGCAAAAAGACCCAGGTTAATTGCCACTACAGTGGGTATGGCCAGGTTAAGACACGTATTGGCAAAGCTCACCACACCGGAGCATGACTGCCCGCCCTCGACGGCCGCGAGCTGGCTTTCGGTCATCGGCTTCAGGCTGGACACCTGCCCCAACGCACGAAAATCATTGTCGGCCAACGCGGGACCGGCAACCATAAGCGACGACAACACAGCAGCCAATGCATACGATTTCATAATCGAACTCCTTTCTAGGTCTTGCTGAATCAACTCTTCCCTTAGCGTCGCGCCGTATTGTCCGAACGGCGCGAAGCAAGCTCACGTTTCTCGAACTCCATTTCGATCGGGCCGCATCCTTGCGACCAAAAAACCTAGTGCAGAGCTCGTGCCATCATCACCCCAGGATCCGCAGCCAGCCGTTTCTAATTGTTTTCAAATGATTTTTCCAGTATATCAGCATCACAGACCACGACTCGGCCAGGATTAAAAACCATTATCACCGAGCCTGAATCCCGAAAATGTACATTTCTGAAAAAAGCGAGATGATCACCTTTCATGACCTATACTTTTAGCCGTTTGTAACGGATTTGATTTCAGTAAACAGGCCGAAACGATCTTGTCATTAAGCGATAACTCTTTGTTAACGGCCATCATCGCCGATACCGGAATCGCCACCCATGATACACTCAGGTAACTAAACCGAAAAATCGAGCAATATCCGGCATCCCGCCTCTATTTCTTCCGATATAACGAAACCGATCTTCCAGCGCCACAAAAATGTTATCATTCGAATAATTCGGTCATGGACCGATAATTTATCACGGCCGATCCGAATCGTGAACAGCGGCCAAGCCCATAATCGGATATTTACATTCTTGTAAATCCTTTCCCCCGGCGTCGGCATTTTACAATCAAGCCATTGATTTAATTCGCCTTTCAGCAATGACCTTGACTTTAACTTTTTGAACATACCAAAACAAAAGAGCTCTCTATATACTATTATTTATAATCAATAAACGCCAAACAATAAGAAATAATAAATGCAGCATAATATCGGGTTTCCGGACTGGAATACCGAGAGAAATAGGTACGAGAATCACCTATAAAAAGCGGACTGAACGGAATTACCGAGCAAACTATAAATATATTGACTTCAATTCATACCCTTGGCAATATGTCTTTTATATTCGCCGCATCATTTTTGAAGTTTGATATCATGCTTTTTGATCAGCCGATAAAGCGTAACATGGGAAACCCCCAATATTTGAGCCGCTGCAACAACGCTATCTCCGGCCTGGGCCAAAACCCGATAGAGGATATCCTTTTCCGCTTGGTCCTTGACGGCTTTAAGGCTTAACGTTAGAGGTTGCGGCGAATATTCCTCCAACCCCAGATCCGCCGGCGCAATATGGGTATCGTCACACATAACCAATGCGCGCTCCACGCGGTTTTTCAGTTCGCGCACGTTTCCCGGCCAGTTATAGTGCCGCATGACTTTCAATGCGCGCCGATTGAATTGCCTCGCCTTGCAGGCATTTTCTTTCTTGAAGCTATTGAGAAAATATTCCGCCAATAATTCGATATCGTAACCCCTCTCTCGTAGAGGCGGCATGGCGACTCTCAAAACATTGAGGCGGTAATAAAGATCCTCTCTGAAACGGCCTTTACGAACAGCTTCCTCGAGGTCGACATGGGTAGCCGAAATAATGCGCACATCGACGGCAATCTCTTCGTGGCCACCAACTCTGTAAATGGTTTTCTGCTGGAGAAAGCGAAGAAGATTGGCCTGCAGGTCGAGCGGCAATTCACCGGCCTCGTCCAGAAAAAGAGTACCCCCTCCCGCTTTTTCGATAAGTCCCAGTTTTCGCTGGTTAGCTCCGGTAAACGCACCTTTCTCGTAACCGAAAAGCTCGGATTGGATCAAATTCGACGGTAAGGCGGCACAGTTGACGGCGACAAACGGTCCGTCGGAACGAGGCGAATGGTTGTGTATGGCCAACGCGGCCAATTCCTTACCGGTCCCGCTTTCCCCCGTAATCAAGACCGGCAAGTCGTACGACAAGACTTTATCGATACTATGGACCACCCGCATCATGGCGGGACTCGAACCGATCAATTCGCTCTTGTTAAACCATTCGCTTGTGCGCGGAAATACTTTTTTTCTGACTCCCGCCATGCCGGAAGCATGACCGAGCGTGACCTTTAGTCGGTCGATATCGAACGGTAAGGTGTGATAATCATAGAAATACTCGGCGATAAGCCGGC
This sequence comes from Methylocaldum marinum, assembly GCF_003584645.1. Classification (GTDB taxonomy): domain Bacteria; phylum Pseudomonadota; class Gammaproteobacteria; order Methylococcales; family Methylococcaceae; genus Methylocaldum; species Methylocaldum marinum. The sequence goes on along the minus strand of NZ_AP017928.1, from coordinate 4,759,528 downwards.
AAACGACCTCGTTCTCCATGGACAAGGACGATACCAGAGCTACCCACTGGAGGGATGATCCCTCGGGATAATAAAAGATATCGCCGACGATGCGCCGCAAAAAGTTTTCGTCGAACGGTTCGAATTGAATGAGCCCGACATGAAATTTGCCGTTGTTCAATAATTTTCGAGCTTCTGCGGTATCGCTCGTGACATGAACATTCGGCCCCATCGCCTGCGTCAGCGATGAAACGGCATTATCGGCCTCTGGTCTGAGGGCGAGATACAAAACGTTGATACTTTCCATGTAATCTTCCCAACCTTGCGATCCATGCAAGTTTTGGCTAAGAAAAAGGTCGAAACCGAAATCCGAGGTGCCGGTAAGCCCCCTAGCCTGGGTCAATTCATTTGCAGTGCAGTTTCTTGATCTTGTTTAGGCAGTCGCATCCGTTGCGAAAACTGCGCTAAGCAGTTTGAAGACACCTCCGGCTATTGTCACCAACACTCGAAAATTTAAGGAAGCTCTGGTTAAGTCTCCATTTCGACGAGAACGACAGCGCGCTTACGGCGAACATCCAACATTTACCACTCATAGCACATCATTCCCCGCTGCCCTGGACTCCCGGCTTATCGGAAAAACGGCAACGGATATCTCTCATCAAACCGATAAGGGACATTGACGCCCGCGAAAAAATCCGTGGCCTCTTCGCTCAGGCCGAAATTTACGAAGGGTTCCACGAACAAGCCCTTGGCCACTTGTACGGTAACGGCCAGGTTGAGCGAATGAATATCCCCGCCGGAACCCGGAATTTCTCGACCATCGATCTTATACCGCCTTACCGCCGCACCATTCAAGGAGGTAGAGAAACTTACCCGATCGTTCAGCGAAAAGCCCATCCCCAGGGAGTAAGGAATTTGATCACCCGGGTCATATCTGCCCCGTTCAAGAACCGCGTTATACCCCAAGGAACCGAAGAGGACCACAGGATCTATGGTTTTGACGAGGGACACGGAACCGCCGATATTCCAAAACCCGGTACCTAAACTGGGGTCTACAATCAGTAAATTGGACCCTACGCTGGGCCGTAAGAGAGTCGCAAGGCCGCGCCCCTCGCGTCCAGTATCGGATTTGACATTCAGGCTCAAGGTCGTTTCCGGGATAAGACCATCTTCATGCAAGGCGCCCCATCGCAGACTGCCGCTGACGTCACCCAGCCCGGAGCTGTCCCGTCTAGCAAATCCGTCACGATTAACAATCAACTGATTTCTAGTATCTAGTTCTAGCTCTTGAAAAGTAAATGGGACGGATATATCCAGCTCAAGATCGTCAATCAGGCCATAGCGAAACAAAACACCTGCACCTGCCGCTCTGGCTTTATATTTGTACGGCGCTATCTCTACCGTGTCTTGAGCATAAGTCGCGCTGAATTCGACCTGCAGATCGCCCTTCTTGAACAAAACTTTCTGCGATCTCAGGAACTGGTCGAGTTCTCTCTTGGCCTCCTCCGCTTCCTTTTGCCGGTCGCCTTCCTCCAACCCCATTTCGGGCGATACTCTCGAAGGCGGGGGAGCAGCGGTTTCAGCTTGTGCCGTCGCCGTCTCGTCGTTTGGTTCAGGCGTGTCCGCCGCCACTTTCTGCGCTTGTTGCTGCACCGGCCGGGCCTCGGGCTGCCCGAGCGACTGCCGCGCCCAAGTTTCATTCTCGATGAGGCTCTGAACGGTTGCTTTCAACGCCTCGACCTCCTGCTTCAGCTTCTCGTATTCGCTCCGAGGAACGGTGTCCTGGACCGCCGCGGCCGAGGACGCAGCTTTCGACTTGGTACGAGCATGGGAAACACCGCTTTGCGCGAGTGTGAGACAAAACACCCCACAAATGAAAACAACGCTCTTTTTTATCATTTTCACTTCCTTGCCGGCTGCCGATCGCTAAATCAGCAGGACACGTTGATGACAAGACACGGAATCGAGCCGAAGACAAGTGATTTCATCAAGCGCGAGCGACGGCTCAAAAAAATCGATGGATGCCGAATGGGAAACAGGAGCGATGGA